>NZ_JBIWKB010000001.1:155297-505454 GCF_044765425.1 Streptomyces sp. NPDC102462
GGGTGGCAGTGCCCGCTGCGGAACGGACCCGTCAGGCGGCAGCAGCCGGCAGCCCGGACCGATCGGGTCGAGCGGCAGAGTCCACGGGACGGGCCGGTCAGGCAGGTGGCAGAGCCGGCAGGACGGACCGTCCGGGCCGGGTGGCAGAAGCCCGCGGGATAGACCCGTCGAGCCGGGTGGCAGAGCTGGGGCCCGTCAGGCCGGGTGGCAGTGCCCGCTGCGGAACGGACCCGTCAGGCGGCAGCAGCCGGCAGCCCGGACCGATCGGGTCGAGCGGCAGAGTCCACGGGACGGGCCGTCGGGCCGGGTGGCAGAGCCGGCAGGACGGACCGTTCGGGCCGGGTGGCAGAAGCCCGCGGGATAGATTCGTCGGGCCGGGTGGCAGAGTCCGCGGGGCGGGCCAGTCGGGCCGGGTGGCAGAGCCGGTGGGCCTGACCGGTCAGGCCGTCCTCGGTCCCCGGTGTCGGCCCAGCAGCTCCCACTCCCGGTCCCAGCGGGCCATGCGACGCCTCTCGAGCCGTGCGCGCGCGACGGCTCCCGCGGCCAGCGCCGGGGCCGCCACGAAGCACGCTGCCGCGGTGCCGTAGAGCCCGGCTTCGACGGCCGCCATGGCGCGGCCCGGCGGCTGCGTGGTCAGCCGGCCCCGGTCGTCCTGCCAGACCACCACCCGGGCGCCGCTCTTCAGCCCCGCTTCGACCAGCGTCGACCCCGTACGCGAGGTGCCGTCCGGTGCGGCCCAGCGCACGGAGTCGCGGACCCGGCCGCTCGCCGTCCAGGCGGTCACCGCCGGAGCGTCGGCGAGCAGGACGGCCCTGACGGGGTGCCGGTGGGCGCGCTGCCGCGCCAGCATGTCCGCGGCGGCATGGGCACTCACCGCCCCGGCGACCGCCCCGCCGACCACCAACACGACCCAGACGGCCAGGACGATCCATGCCTCGACGACGTCTTCGCGCCGCCGCAGCGGATTGCTTCGCCACCGCCACAGCCGCCGTGTCGCGCTCATCGCGGAACACCTCACTCCTCATCGCCCGTCGTCTCGTCGCGGTGCTGCCTCGACGGTGCGCCCGACGCGGTCGCCGCTGCCAGGGCCGATGGAGCCACCGCCGGCAGGCGGACGGCCCACTTCCGGCGCCGGCAAGGGGGCCATGGGTCCCGGCGTACGGCCGCGCGGGGCGGCCGATGGGCGGACCGGCGGCGGGCCAGGGCCGGTCGGCCCAAGCGCGGGCCCCAGCGCACCGCACAAGCTGAGATCTGCGGGGCGGCCCCGGCACCGTGCCCGGTCCGCACCAGGGTCCTCGGCCGGGTCTGCCGGGACGCGCCTCCCGCGACCGGCCCCGAAGAGGTGAGGAGCGTCATGAAAGGCTTCGTCTTCCACGGCCCCGGACAGGCGTCCTGGCAGGACGTCCCGGATCCGGACATCAAGGAACCGACCGACGCGATCGTGAAGGTCGGTGCCGTCACGATCTGCGGGACCGACCTGCACATCCTCAAGGGGGACGTGCCCGAGGTGCACTCCGGGACGGTGCTCGGCCATGAGGCCGTCGGCGAGATCGTCGAGGTCGGCAGCGACGTGCGCACCGTCCGGCCGGGGGACCGGGTGCTCGTCTCCTGCATCACCTCGTGCGGCCGGTGCCGGTTCTGTCGGGAGGGCGGCTACGGCCAGTGCCTCGGTGGCGGCGGCTGGATCCTCGGTCATCTCGTCGACGGCACTCAGGCCGAGTACGTGCGCGTGCCCTACGCCGACCTGTCCGTGCACGCGCTGCCGGGCGCCGTCCGTAGCGAGGACGCCGTGCTGCTCGCGGACATCTTCCCGACCTCCTACGAAGTGGGCGTGCTCAACGGGCGTGTGCGTCCCGGCGACACCGTGGCCGTCGTGGGCGCCGGTCCCATCGGGCTCGCCGCGATCGTCACGGCCCGCCTGTTCGCACCGGAGCGGATCATCGCGGTGGACCTGGCCCCGTCCCGGCTGGAGGCGGCACGCCGGTTCGGCGCCGACGCGGTCGCCGACGGCCGTGAGGACCCCGCCCAGCTGGTCGCCGACCTGACCGACGGGCTCGGGGCGGACGTGGTGATCGAGGCGGTCGGCGTGCCGGACAGCTTCGAACTGTGCACCCGCATGGTCCGCCCCGGCGGGCATGTGGCCAACGTCGGGGTGCACGGCAGGCCGGCCACACTGCACCTGGAAGAGCTCTGGAGCAAGAACGTGACCATCACGACCGGGCTGGTGGACACCTACTCGACGCCCACGCTGCTGCGGATGGCCGCGGCCGGCCGGCTGCCCACCGGTCAGTTGGTCACCCACACCTTCCCGCTGGACCACATGGAGGAGGCATACGACGTCTTCTCCCGGGCGGCCGACACGGGCGCGCTCAAGGTGGTGCTGGGCGGGGAGCAGCACGAACTCGCCGTTCCCACGGCACGGCCCGAGGGGCTGGAGGGAACATGAGCGAACGGACGGGTTCGGGCACGGGCACGGCGCCCGCGAAGCCGCAGGGCGATCTGGGCCGGCGTCTGACCGCGCGGCGGACACAGGCCGGCCTCAGCCGGCGGGAAGCCGCCGCGCGCGCGGGCATGGCCACCAGCTACCTCGGCCACCTGGAGGACCATCCCGGCGCCACGCCGAGCACCGGCGCGCTGCTGCGGCTGGCCGAGGCGCTTGGGACCACCGTCACCGACCTGAGCGGCGGCGCCGTCGACCTGCCGGCCGGGACCGGACGCGCCGGACGGTCCCCGGAGTTCACCACACTGCGCCCGGGGGAGTGCCGGGCCCTGCTCGCGTCGCACGGCGTGGGACGGATCGCGGTCCCCACCTCGTCGGGGCCGGTGATCGTACCGGTCAACTACAGCGTCGTGGACGAGGCGATCGTCTTCCGCACCGCGCGCGGTGCGACACCGGCGCTGGGCGACGGCTGCCAGGTCGGTTTCGAGGTCGACCACATCGACGAGGCGTTCAGCCAGGGCTGGAGCGTGCTCGCCCGCGGGACCGCACGTGTGGTGACGGACCCGCGGGAGCAGCGCCGGCTGACGCAGCGTGCGTACAGCGCGCCCTGGGCGGGCGGCTCCCGCAATCTTTGGGTGCGCATCCGGCCCTTCACCGTCTCCGGACGCCGGATCACCGTCTGAGCCCCGACAGCGCCTCGAAGGGGCGCGGGGAACTGCGCGACCAGCCACAACGGCGCCGCAGACGACCGACGGCATAGAGCGGCATTCCCAGCGGAGCGCTCAGGCGTCGGCCGCGGTGAGCCGGCAGTCCACTCGCACCACGCCCTCGACGCCGCGTACGAGACGGACGGCCAGCGGAATCCGGCTGCTGTCCGGAACGCGTCCGGTCAGTGTCGCGACGCCGTCGGTGACCGTGATGTGCACGGGCTCGACGGGTGCCGGGAACAGCGGGTCGAGGACATCGCGCCGTATCTCGTCGGCGAGGTCGTGGTCCGGACGCAGGAAGACCTTCAGCAGGTCCCCGCGGCTGACCACGCCGTCCAGCAGGCCCTCGGCGGTCACCACGGGCAGCCGTTTCACCCGCCGCAGCGCCATGATGCGTGCGGCCTCGGCGAGCGTGGCGTCGGCGCGGACGGTGACGGCCGGCGTGCTCATCAGCTGCTCGGCCGTCAGCGCCCCGGCCTTGGCCAGGTCGGGGAGGCGGCTCTGCTGGGTGCACCGGTCCGGGTCGTCGTCCCGGAACTCCTCCTTGGGCAGCAGATCCGCCTCGGAGACCACGCCGATCACCCGGCCGTCGCCCTCCACCACGGGAAGAGCACTGATCTGCCACTGCTCCATGCGTGCCACGATGTCCTTGAACCGGGCCTCGCGTCCCACGGCGACGACGGCGCGCGTCATCACGTCACCCACCCGGTGCGGGCTGCCCTCCATGCTCTCCTCCTCGTGGTTCTCGGTTCGCGGCGCACATCGCCGGGTGAGCCGGCATGAAGGGACGGGAAGGGCCACCCGCTTCTCGCGGATCCGGATTGCGCGGTGCACGGCCGCGAGCCGCTTCCCCGCGTCGCCAACGCTCCTTCCCGTCACCTCCAGCACACCACGGAAACGGCCCGCCGACGAGTGCCGACCGGCCCCCTTTCGCGGCGCCCGGTGCCGCCCAGGTGGTCGTCGGCCTCGTGCGGTCAGCCGAAGAACACCTCGAACTCCTCGTACAGCGACGGATCGACCTGCTTCGTACGGCCCGTGACCTGGGCCAGCGGAACGCGGACGATCCCGGTGCCGTCCAGCGCCACCATCACACCGAAGTCGCCGTCCTGGACCGCGTCCACGGCGTGCAGCCCGAACCGCGTGGCCAGCCAGCGGTCGAACGCGCTCGGCGTGCCGCCCCGCTGGACATGGCCGAGGACGGTGGTACGGGCGTCCGTGCCGGTGCGCCGCGAGATCTCCCGGGCGAGCCACTCGCCCACTCCGGACAGCCGCACATGGCCGAACTCGTCCACCGTGTGGTCCTTGAGGATCATCTGCCCCTCCTTGGGGACCGCGCCTTCGGCCGCCACGACGATGGGCGCGTAGTTGATCCTGAACCGGCTCCGCACCCAGCCGCACACCTCGTCGATGTCGAACGGCCGCTCCGGGACGAGGATCACGTTGGCGCCGCCCGCGATGCCGGCGTGCAGGGCGATCCACCCGGAGTGCCGCCCCATCACCTCCACCACGAGGGTCCGCATGTGCGACTCGGCGGTGGTGTGCAGACGGTCGATGGCCTCGGTCGCTATGCCGACGGCGGTGTCGAAGCCGAAGGTGTAGTCGGTGCCGGACACGTCGTTGTCGATGGTCTTCGGCACGCCGACCAGTCTGATCCCCTGCCGGCTCAACTCGGCGGCCACGCTGAGGGTGTCCTCGCCGCCGATCACGATGAGCGCGTCCACGTCCTGTGCGGCGAGGGTGTCCCGCACGCGGCGCACCCCGTCCTCGTGCTGGAACGGATTGGTGCGGGAGGAGCCGAGGATGGTCCCGCCGCGCGGCAGGATCCCGCGCACGCTGGAGATGTCGAGCGGTGCGACGTTGTTCTGGAGCGCTCCGAGCCAGCCGTCGCGCAGTCCGACGAACTCGAAGGCGTACTTCTGCACGCCTTTGCGGACGATGCTGCGGATCACCGCGTTCAGGCCGGGACAGTCTCCGCCACCGGTCAGTATGCCGACCTTCATGGCCGTCTCCCTCGCGTCGGTCGTCCCCGTCCGGCCGCGGCGTCCCGGTGGGCACGAACGCTGCCGGTGCCGGTTGGCTCCTCCCTTTTCAGCGTCCCCCCACTGGCTGGGCGTGACCAGTGCGCGGCCGGCGGGGCACACGCCCGCCCCGCCGAGCGGGCGACGGCCACCCGCCCCGCCGGTCAGGACGGGGGAGCGGCGCCCGGTGCGGCGGGGCCGAGGATCCGCATGCCGGGGCGGCGGCGGTGCACGGTGAGGTAGGTCATGCCGTCCGCGCCCGCGGCCAGGCTGCGGCCGGAGCCGCGGGGGAGCCAGGCCAGACAGCCTTCGGTGAGCGGCTGGCGCTCCTGAGCGGTGGTCAGCGTGCCGTCCCCGGAGACGACGAGGAGCAGGACGTCGAGGTCGGGCTCGACATGGCGGTCGATGGCACCGTGCGGCGGGAGGTGGACGAGATTGGCGTCGAGCTGCCGTCCGGGCTCGGCCAGCCGCCACAGCGCTCCGGTCCGTGCGGAGTCGAGGCCGGCGAGGGTCCTGGTGTCGTGGAGCAGCCGCGGAACCGGGGCGGTGCTCGGCGTGGGGCGGGAGGGTTCCTGGTGGGGCTCAGCCATGTGTCGTCAGCGTCCGGTTACGTGTGTGCCCGCTCGGGGCCGGGTGGTGGCGGGCGCGGGTTCCTGGCACGTGGCGGATGCCACAGGGCCAACCCCCGCCCTTTAATTGGAATCTAACATGCGCATTTGTTAGCGTGCCGGTGTGCGATTGACGAAGTTCACGGACCTGGCGCTGCGCGCGGTCATGCGTCTGGCCGTCTCCCCGCGGGGTGACGCCCTGACCACCCGTGAGGTCGCCGAGGTGGTGAACGTACCGTACGCGCACATGGCGAAGGCGATCGCCCGGCTGCAGCATCTCGGTGTGGTCGAGGCCCGCCGCGGGCGCGGGGGCGGCCTCGCGCTGACCGAACGCGGGCGTGTGGCCTCGGTCGGCCGGCTGGTCCGCGAACTGGAGGGGGAGGGCGAGGTCGTCGCCTGCGAGGGCGATCCGCCCTGCCCGCTGCGCGGCGCCTGCCGTCTGCGTCGCGCCCTGAGCGCCGCACAGGAGGCGTTCTACGCCGCTCTCGACCCGCTGACCGTCTCCGACCTGGTGGCCTCGCCCACGGGTCCGGTGCTGGTGGGACTCGTAGGCGCCCGCCCGGAGTGACCGGGCTGTGATCCGTGGGCACCCGCGCCCGCAAACCGTGGGTACCCGCGCCCAAAAATTGGAATCTAGTATGCAAATTCATGGAGGTACCGGTGCTCTCCGAGCAGTCCACGCCCGTCGTCCGCGCGACCCTGCCGGTCGTCGGCGCCGCCATCGGTGAGATCGCCGAAGTCTTCTACACCAGGCTGTTCGACGCCCATCCCGAACTGCTGTCCGATCTGTTCAACCGCGGCAACCAGGCCAACGGCGAGCAGAGAAAGGCGCTGGCCGGCTCCATCGCGGCCTTCGCCGAACTGCTCCTGGCCAACCCCGATGTCCGCCCCGACGCCATGCTCGCCCGCATCGCGAACAAGCACGCCTCCCTCGGCATCACCTCCGACCAGTACAAGATCGTCCACAAGTACCTGTTCACGGCGATAGGCGAGGTACTGGGCGACGCCGTCACCACGGAGGTGGCCGATGCCTGGGACGAGGTCTACTGGCTGATGGCCAACGCCCTGATCGCCGTCGAGAGCCGGCTCTACGCCGAGGCCGGTACGGCCGAGGGCGGGACATGGCAGCAGATGACGATCGTCGAGCGGCACGAGGAGTCCGCCGATGTGGTCTCCTTCACCCTGCGGCCCGCCGACGGCCGGCCCTGCGCGTCCTTCCGGCCGGGCCAGTACGTCAGCGTGCAGGTCGAACTGCCGGACGGCGCACGGCAGATCCGCCAGTACAGCCTCTCCGGCGCCCCAGGCCGCGAGCAGTGGCGGATCAGCGTCAAGCGCGTCAGCGGTGCCGAACAGCCCGACGGCGAGGTCTCGTCCTGGCTGCACGAGAACGCGCGCGCCGGCGACACGCTCACCGTCTCGCCCCCGTTCGGGGACCTGACGCTGCGCCCCGGCGACGGACCGCTGCTGCTGGCGTCCGCGGGCATCGGCGTCACCCCCGTACTGTCCATGCTGAACCACCTGGCGGCCGCCGGCTCGCCCGCGTCCGTCACCGTCGTGCACGCCGATCGCACCCCGGACGACCACGCCCACCGCGAGGAGTTGAAGCAACTGGTCCGGGCGCTGCCCGACGCCAGGCTGCACCTGTGGTACGAGGAGCACGACGGCCAGGAGCCCGAAGCGGCCACCGGCCTGGCCGACCTCGACGCCGTCGAACTGCCGGAGGCCGTCACCGCCTACCTGTGCGGCCCGCTGCCGTTCATGCGGTCCGTGCGCGGTGACCTGCTGCGCCGCGGCGTTGCGGCCCGGGACATCCACTACGAGGTGTTCGGGCCGGACCTCTGGCTCGCCGACGCGTAGCGGACCCGGCGGTTCCGGGCCCCACCGGGCCCGGAACCCCCGACGCGGCAGAATCCGTCAACGCCAAGGACAGGCAACTGACATGAGCGACGCCTCGGCCGCCGTCGTCGCGGCAGCCACCTTCGTCTGGCTCGGCATGGTGCTGGCGATCTCCTTCCTGGAGGCCCCGCTGAAGTTCCGCGCCCCTGGAGTGAGCGTCCCGGTCGGACTCGGTATCGGCCGTATCGTCTTCCGGGCGCTCAACACCGTCGAAGCCGCGCTGGCCGTCGTCGTCGTGGCGGCGCTCGCCGCCTCGGGCCCGCCCACGCCGGTGGTCGTACCGGCCGCCGCCGCCGTGCTCCTGCTGGTGCTGCAACTCGCCGCCGTGCGGCCCGTTCTCAACCGCCGGTCCGACCGGGTGCTCGCCGGAGAGACCCTTCCGCGCTCCCGCGCCCATCTGGTCTACGTGGCCCTTGAGGTGGCCAAGGTGGCGGCGCTGATCGTCCTCGGCGTCAGCGCGTTCGCGGCCTGAGACGCGGCGCTCCCCGCCGGCTCACCAGCCGGCGGGGAGCGCCGCGTCTCAGGGCACGGACAGTTCACTCGTGGCGCTGCGCGTCCTCCAGTCTCGCCCGCTGCGGGCGGGGCACGGCGGGGGGCCCGATCACCCGTGCGAGGGGCCGTGACGCACGCTCGAAGCGGCTGGGGAAGGGGAACTTGCGTTCCAGGAAGGCGCGGATGGTCGCCCTGGCGGCGGCCCTGGCCTCGGGAGGCGTCTCCACGTCGTTGAGGCAGAAGAAGTCGATGTCCTCCCCGGCCGCAAGACGGTCCAGACGGCGCCGCATGTCCGGGGTGCCCAGCTGTATGTAGCGGAAGCGGTAGTCGGCCGGGACGGCCCGGCCGGTCGCGATCGCCCAGTGATGGTGCAGGGTGGACGCCGGAGCGACGTCGCTGACGGAGCGGAAGCGCGAGTACGAGGTCTGCTGCAGCTCCTCGATCGCCAGGCCCTCCATCTCACGCATCACGGACAGCAGTTGCGGATGCGGGGTGTGCAGCGACTTGTGCGTGACGTATCTGCCGTGGAACCGCCGGATCACCTCGCGGGCGTTCTTCCCGGCGGAGTTCGGCGCCGGCTCCAGCGGATGCGGGGCGCCGACACCGAGCTTCAACGGGGACAGCGGGATGCGGGCGATGCCGTTCCCGTGGAAGAAGTGCTCGGCCCCCACCGGGCGGTTGACGAAGACGTCGTCGTTGAAATAGAGGTAGTGCTCCGACAGCCCCGGAATGTGGTGCAGCCGGCTCTCGATCGCGTGCGAGTTGAAGACCGGCAGCGCGTCGGCCGGGAGGATGTCCCGGTGATCGACCACGGTCAGGCCCGCCGCGTCCGGATCCAGCCAGTCGGGGATCTGGGAGTCGGTCACGAGGTAGACATGCCGGATGAACCCGGCGTACATCTCCAACGAGCGCAGCGCGTACTTCAGTTCGTCATGGCTGGTGTAGCGGGAGGCGCCGGTCTCGCGCGGGGCGATGGGGTTGTCGGAGAGCGCCTGATGGGCACGGCGCTTCTCGGCCATCGCCGGGTCGTCCCCGTCGACCCAGGTGTACACGGCGTCCACGGGAAAGCGCACCTCGTCGATGCCCGGCTCGGCGAACGGCGCGAACGTCGGCACGCTGCCGCCGCGGCCCGCCACCGTGGCCGGCCGCAGCGCCGCCGCCGGAAGCACCTCCGAGACCGGGTTGCGGCGCGGGGCGACGAGCGCCGTGCCGAAGACGTCCTCAAGCCGACTGCCGGGCACGGTGAGCCAGGAGGGGTCCGGGCCGGCCCCCAGGTCCCGCCCGCGGCACCAGAACTCGATGTCGCAGCCCGTCTCAAGGCCGCTGAGCACCTGTCCCGCGGGGCCGAGGCGCACCACGCCGGTACGCAGCACGGCGGCCCGCCGCAGCGCCCGCGGCAGCCTCCCGTCGGCCCACAGCACGGCGCTCGTCACGGCGCCGTCCGGGCCGACGGCGCCGACGTACCCGGCAGTGCGGGCGAACCGCTGCGCGGCCCGGTCGAGCACGGTGGCGCGGTACTCCTCCTCGACACCGATCACCGACCGGGGCGCGCCGAATCCGTGGTCGGCGGGGACGACGAAGTAGGGGACGCCGATCGCCTCCAGCAACGTGCAGACCCGTTCCCGGTCGGCTTCGGCCGCGTCCGCGGCGATGTAGTCGGTGACCGTGCGCCCGTACAGCCGCACCGGTCCGCAGGTGATCGGGTGCAGCCCGGGGACGGCGGCGCGCAGCCGCCGGCGCGCGAGGCCCGTACGCAGCGTCCAGAGCCGGGCGGACTGCCGGAGCCGGAGGTACACGAACAGGTCCCGGGCGGCCCGCATGCCCGCGGGCGCCGGGGAGCGATGGTGTAGGTCCATGCGTGTTCCCGCTCAGCTCTGCTTCTCGAAGGGGCTCGGGAACGGGAAGTAGTCCTCCAGGAACTCGCCCATGCGGATGCTGACCTGCTCCCGCTCCTCGGGCGGCACGTCGACGTCGTTGAGGCAGAAGAAGTCGAAACGGCGGTTTCTGCGCAGATCGGCCAGGCGCGCCTCGGCGTCCGGGCGGCTGATGTTCACATACCGGAAGCTGAACCTGCCCGGCACCCCGAGTCCGGTCATCAGCGCGTACTGGTACAGCAGGGGGGCCGTCATGGCGATGTCCTGCGGCGAGCGGAACCGGGACGCCGTGGTGCGGCGCACGTCCTGCGGGAACAGTTCCTCGATGGCCGTGAGCGCCGCGCGCTGCTGCGGCAGCGGAGTGTGCATGAAGTTGTTCGTCGTCATCCGCCCGAACTTCTCCAGCAGCAGCTGCCGGACGTTCTTGCTGGCGGAGTTGGTGGCCGTCTCCTCGGCGTGCGGCTTGCCGACACCGATCTTGAGCGGGGACACCGGGACCTTCATGAGGCCGCTGCCGTGGAAGAAGTGCTCGGCGGTGACCCGGCGGCCGACGAACACGTCGTCGTTGAAGTACAGGTAGTGCTCCGACAGGCCCGGAATGTGGTGCAGCCGGGTCTCGATCGCATGCGAGTTGAACACCGGCAGCACGTCCGGCGGGAAGATGTCGCGGTGGTCGACGACCGTGATCCCCGGGGCCCGGTCGTCGAGCCAGTGCGGCTTCTGGCCGTCGGTGACGAGGTAGATGTGCCGGACGAAGTCGGCGTACATCGCCAGCGAACGCAGCGAGTACTTCAGCTCGTCATGGCTGGTGTACCGGGAGGCGTTGGTCTCCTTGTCCAGGATCTCGGCGGTGCCGCGATCCTGGTACCGGGCCCGCTTGGCCCGCATCGCGGGCTCCTCGCCGTCCACCCAGGTGTAGACGACGTCGACGGGGAACGTGACGTCGTTCACGGTGGGCCGGGTGAACGGGACGAAGCTCGGCAGTTCCCGGTCGCCGACGCGCACCGTGGCCGGCCGCTGCTCGTCGGCCGGCAGCACGTCCGTGATGCCGTTGTTCCGCGGCGCGATCAGGGACTCGGCGAAGATGTCCTCCGACGCCTGCGGCTGCACCTTGGCCAGTCGCCGGGGCCCGTCGGGGGAGGCGAGGAGCTGTGCGCCGTCCTCCCAGAACTCGACGTCGCAGGCGAGTTCGGGTCCGGCGAGCAACTGGCCCGCGGGACCGAGGTGGTTCTCGCCGATCCGCAGCGTGGGGGAGGTGCGCAGCGCGGCCGGCAGCACCCCGTCCAGGAACAGCGCGGGATGGTTGAGCTTGCCGCCGGGCAGCGGCCTGCCGATGAACACCGCCTTGCCGGCGTTCTGCTCCTCCAGAGCGGTCAGGAAACGCTCCCGGTCGACGGCGTTCACGCCGACCGTGTGGCGGGTACGGGAGGCCGGCACCAGGAAGTAGGGGATGCCTTCCCGCTCCAGCGCGGCCACGACCAGGCCGAGGTTGGCCGCCGCCGCCTCGGCCGCGCTGAACCGGGTCACGACCCGTCCGTACAACTGCTGGCCGCGCACCGCCACCGGGCGCAGCACAGGGTCTGTGACCGCCGCCCTTCGGCGCCGCCGCATGGTACGCAGCTGCCACACCCTCTCGGCGGCCTTCCGCTCGACTCGCGGGCGTATCCGCCGGGCAAAGGAACGCACGGTCACGTTCTGAGCTCCTCTTCGTCAATCTCTGCACAGGTCCTGCGTAAACCAGACGGACGGACGTGGCGAAAGGTTGTATGAGATTTCTCCGAGAATTAACTCTGTCCGAAGCCGGCTCATGACCGGGGGTGGTACGGCCGCGGTCGGGCGGCGGCCCGTTCGCCGACGGGCCGCCGCCGCAGGCCCGGACGCACGAGGGCCGGGGGCAGGTACGTCTGGTCGAGGGCGCCGACATCGGTGCCGGGCGGGACGATCTCGTCGATCCGGTCGAGGACGTCGTCGGTGAGCGCGACGAGGCGCTCGACGGCATCGAGCCGGCGCTCGTCGGCGAGGTGCCGGAGCAGGCCCGCGCGGCGCAGACCGTTCCGCTCGCCCTTGCGGACCCGGCCGGTGAGCAGACCCTGCGCGAGCGGTGCCCATACGAGCGTGCCCATCCCGTGGCGCTGTGCGACCGGCAGCACCTCGCGTTCGATGCCGCGGTTGAGCAGTGAGTAGGGCGGTTGGTCCGTGCGGAACCGGGCCAGGCCGCTGTGGATCAGGTCGGAGAGTGCGGAGAGCGTTTCCTCGATGTCCGTGCCGGGCCCGGCCGGTGCAGCTGGTGGAGGTCGATGAGGTTGATCCCCGCGTCCGGCGTCCTGTGGACGATGCGGATCGAGTCGTCGGGGTCGGGGTTGCCGACGGACGTGGCGAACATCAACGTGCCCAGCGCGTCGCCCCGGCGGGACGCACGCCGAAGGGGCGGCCCGTGAGGCGGCGCGGGCCGGGGCGGGAGAGACGTAGGTGGCGCAGCCGGCGGGCATGTCCACCGACCACTACACGCGGCTGGAGCGGGCCAGGGGCTCGCGGCCGTCCCGCCAGATGCTCGCTGCCGTGGCCCGCGCGCTGCGGCTGACCGGCGACGAGCGTGACCATCTCTTCCACCTGGCGGGCGAGGAGCCGCCGCGGGACCGGCCAGAGCGCGGAGCACGTACGCCCCGGCCTGCTCCTCGTCCTCGACCGGCTGACCGACACCCCGGCCCAGGTCGTGACCGACCGTGGTGACATCCTCGCGCAGAACGCGATGGCCTGGGCGCTCTCGGGCGACGCGTCCGCCCGCCCGGAGGCCGAACGCAACATCATCTGGCGCTACTTCACCGACCCTCGAACTGCTGCGGGTGGTCGGGCTCCAGGACCTCACCCGAAGCTGAGCCGCAGCGTCGGCCTCCCGTCCCTCCCGTCCTCCTGTTTTCGGGGTCCTTGCCTTGCGTAACGGTGCTCCGGAACGCCCTTCACTCGCCCGATTATCGGTATTTTGCTAGGATTTGTAGTGACATATGAGTCGCTGAGGACCGCAGCGGGCAACCCGGCGTCGGCCCCCATCGTCATCCGTCCGTTCTTCTTCGAAGGAGGAGAACATGGACCTGACGTTCACCGCCTCGGCCTTTCCGCCCCTGGCGCTCGGGTTCTTCGGTCTCGGTACGGGATATCTGATCTACGGTCCGCACGAACTGTTCGGGTATCCGAAGAAGACCGATGCGACGGACCGGGCTCTCGGCGTCTGGGGCGTGTGGATGCCCGGCCTGTGCCAGCTCATCTCCGGAGTCATCCTCTTCGTCGGGCTGACCTGGTTCCAGGTGTTCACCAAACAGCCGCCCCTGTACATGGCCGCGCTGGCCTTCTCCGCATACGGCATTCACTGGTTCGCGATCGGCTGGAACCGCTACCGCGGCAATGACGCGCATACCAATGCGGGGATGTGCATCGCCTACATGGTGATCTCCGCGATGGGTGCGACGGTGTTCTTCGCGGTCGGCGACTGGCCGGTGGGCCTGCTCTTCCTCGGCCTGTTCGCGATCTACTTCTGCGACTTCTTCGCCGCGATCGGGATCGAACTGGGCGAACGCGCACTGGGCTTCTTCCATATCGCCACCGGTGCCTGGCTGATGTACCTCGCCTACGCGGCCGCCGTCAACTTCGCCCTGGGATACCACTGGCCCCTGTAGACCGCGGGCACGAGGCCAAGCCGCTCGGCCATTCGGCCGGGGGCGTGCAGTTGCGATCTCGGAGTGAAATGCGTCCCTCCGACGTTCCCGTGACGCTGCGAGCTCCCCAATCCCCTGTTAGCTACGAAGAGTAGCGTTGACGTTACTTTCGATAGTCGTGAGTCTGAGGGTGCTGATGTGGCCGGTGGTGTTCCGGGCCCATCCTTGAAAGGAGCCTCTATGCGACGGACGGCCGCTGTTCTCCTCCTGGTGCTGACTTCCTTGCTCACCGACGGGCACTCCGCGACCGCGCGTCCGCACGCCGACGACGCGGCGACCCGCATTCTGAAGCTCACCAACGACGCGCGCGCGAAGGCCGGGTGCGGCCCGCTCCGGTTGAGTCCGGCGGTCGGCCGCGCGGCCCGCCGGCACGCCCGTGACCTGGTCCGGCACGAGCGCTACTCCCATACCGGCTCGGACGGATCCGACCCGGGGGAGCGCATTCGGTCGGCCGGCTACCGCTGGCACCGGGCCGGCGAGAACATCTTCCTCGGCCCGCACGACGCCCAGGAGGCCGCCCGGGGATGGCTGCGCAGCCCGGAACACCGGGCCAACATCCTCAACTGCGCCTACCGGGACACCGGCATCGCCGTCGTGGGGCCGCCCGGCCACCGCATGTGGGTCCAGGACTTCGCCGCCCGATGACACCCGGCCCGCCGCACGGGCGAGCTGCTGTTCGAGCGGGGCGAGAGGGCCGACGGGCGGGCGGCGGGGCCTGTGCGGGCGGGCGAGTCGTGGGTGCCGGCCGCCACGATCGCTTCGAGCGGCCTGGTGCGGCGCCGACCGCCGAAGGGGTGCGTCCGGGTTCTCCGGCCGCACCGCCTCGGCGGCCGCGGTCATGGACCGGACGGGAGCGGCGGGGACCGGTCGGACACCCGATCCCCGCCCGTGACCGGCTGATGCGTCCGTGACGGGTTACGAGCGTGCGCGCTGGGGCGGCCCCAGCCGCCGCCCGCACAGTGCACGAAGCCTCGCGAACAGGCCCGGATGGCGAGGGCCGTCGGCCGGAGACGGCCGAGGAGAGGCGGCGGCGTCGGGCTCTGCCCGTGTCACCGGCTCCTCGGCGGGCACCGCCCCGATGGTGCCTTCGAGGATCGGGGCGGGTTCGGGTTCTCGGGGAGGCGTACGGTAACTCAGGGCGCGCAGATATCCTTCCAGCGCGCGACCAGGGTCGGCCGGCATGACTGCTCCTGCTGCGTTCGTGAGCGAAGAGGGATGTG
Source organism: Streptomyces sp. NPDC102462 (assembly GCF_044765425.1). NCBI lineage: Bacteria > Bacillati > Actinomycetota > Actinomycetes > Kitasatosporales > Streptomycetaceae > Streptomyces > Streptomyces sp. NPDC102462. The sequence continues at coordinate 170,263 of NZ_JBIWKB010000001.1, forward strand.
CGAGCGGTGCCGTCGGTGCCGCACCGGCACCGGATCTGACACCGTGGTTCCTCTCAGCAGCGCAGGACGACGCACGAGGCGCCGGCGGTCGCGGGGATCGCCCGCCCGGGCAGTGCCCGGGCGTGGGAGACCTGTTGTGCGTCCCCGGGGCGCGCGGCGGGGAAGGACGGGCAGAGCGCGGCGAGCTTCTGGGCCTTGCGGCCGGGGCGTTCCACGCCGTCGACGGCGAGCGGCTTCCTCGTGTCGAGCACGCAGGCGACACTCTCCGCCACTTCGACCTCGTCGGTGTGCTCGGCCATGAGCGCGGCACACAGCGCGAGCAGCACGGAGGCCAGCACCAGGACGGCTCTCCGCGCGGCCGCGCGATGCGCTCCGCCACCCCAACCGATCACGTACGCAGCGTAATCGGCTCGCTACTGTATGCGCATTCCATCGGACGAGTGAAGCCCGCGCACCCGCCCGCCGACCCCCGGCGAGTCGCCGATCCCGCAAGGGAGGCTTCACGCATGCACGCCGTACTGCACGCACTGTCGATCACCGGGTCCATGACCTGGGAGATCACCTGGGCGCTGATCCTCGGCTTCGCCCTGTCCGCCGTCGTCCAGGCCGTGGTCCGCAAGTCCGCCGTCGTCCTGCTGCTCGGTGACGACCGGCCCCGCACCCTCGCCGTCGCGGCGGGCCTGGGCATGGCGTCCTCGTCCTGTTCCTACGCCGCGGTGGCGCTGGCCCGCGCGTTGTTCCGCAAGGGAGCGGACTTCACCGCCGCGATGGCCTTCCAGATCGCCTCCACCAACCTCGTCGTGGAACTCGGCGTCCTCCTCGCGCTGCTGATGGGCTGGCAGTTCACCGTCGCCGAGTTCGTCGGCGGCGCCGTGATGATCCTCGTGCTGGCCGTGCTGTTCCGGCTGTTCCTGCGCGCAGAACTGCTGCGCCGGACCCGACGGCAGGCGAACCGGGGGCTCGCCGGATCGATGGAGGGCCATGCCGGGATGGACATGTCCGTCCGGCGCGCGGGCTCCTTCACCCACCGCCTGCTCTCCCGCGAGGGATTCACCGCCACCAGCCATGTGTTCGTCATGGAATGGGCGGCGATCCTGCGCGATCTGGTCGTCGGCCTGCTCATCGCCGGCGCCATCGCCGCCTGGGTCCCGGACTCGTTCTGGCGCGCCTTCTTCTTCGACGGCCACCCGCTCGCCGCCAAGCTGTGGGGACCCGTCGTCGGCCCGCTGGTGGCGATGGCCTCGTTCGTGTGCTCCATCGGCAATGTGCCGCTGGCGGTGGTGCTGTGGAAGGCGGGGATCAGCTTCGGCGGCGTGGTCGCGTTCGTCTTCGCCGACCTGCTGATCCTGCCGATCCTCAGCATCTACCGGAAGTACTACGGCGCGCGGACGGCCGCCTTCCTCCTGGGCACCTTCTACCTCGCGACGGTCATCGCGGGATACGTCGTGGAGTTCGCCTTCGGCGGCCTCGGCCTCGTTCCGGACCAGGCGAACGCGAAGGTCCCCACGGAAGGCGTCCGATGGAACTACACCACGTGGCTCAACATCGTCTTCCTCGCCCTGGCCGCCCTGCTCGTGGCGCGGTTCGTGCGGACCGGCGGCCCCACCATGCTCCGGATGATGGGCGGTTCACCCGGAACCGGCCATGCCGAAGCCGACCGGTGACGGCACGGGCCCTGCGCGGGCGACGCCCCCGACGGACCCCGCTGAGCACGGCACCGCGGCGGCCCGGCGGCAGGCGGCACAACGCCTGGTTGTGGCTTGCCGGATGCCCGGTTGTTTGATCCGACGGCATGGTCCTCGCTTTGATGCGGGCGGACAGCGGAGGGTGTTCGGGTCGGCGAGAGGTGTGTGCGGCATGCCGGGTGGGCGGGCGCTGGGGCGGCGGTTCGGCTGGTTGTGGGCGGCCTACGCGGTCAGCGCGTACGGCACGGGGTTCGGGTTCGGCGCGTTCGCCCTGATCGCGGTCCTCGTGCTGCACTCCGGGCCGGCCCAGGTGGCGGCGCTGCCCGCCGCGGGACGGGCGGTGGGGGCCTTGGTCGCGATGCCGCTGGGACCATGGGTGGAGTTCCGCAGCAAGCGGCCCGTCATGATCGCGATGGACCTGACCCGGTTCGCGGCGTTGGCGAGCGTCCCGGCCGCGTTCGCGCTCGGCCGGCTCAGCTTCGCCCAACTCCTCCTCGTCTGCGTCGTCGTCGCCGCGGCCAACATCGCCTTCAACGCGGCCGGCGGGGCGTTCCTGAAGGCGCTGCTGCCGCCGGAGGACCTGCTCGTCGCCAACGCCCGGTTCGAGTCCACGACTTGGAGCGCGACGACCGTCGGACCACCGCTCGGCGGCGCGGCGATCGGGCTGTTCGGGCCGATGACGACCGTGCTGGCCGACGCCTTCAGCTACCTGCTGTCGGCACTGGGCATCCGCGCCATCGGCGGGAAGGAGCCACGCCCTGGGCCGGCCGGTGCACCGCGGCTGCGGGCGGGCGATCTGCTGGAGGGCTGGCGCCACATCCTCACCCACCCCGGGCTGCGCCCGCTGTTGTTCAACGCGATGGTGGTCAACGGGCTGATCCTGGCGTCGGAGCCGCTGCTCGCCGTACTCCTGCTGGGCCCGCTCGGGTTCGCGCCCTGGCAGTACGGTCTCGCGTTCGCGGCTCCGTGCGTCGGTGGCCTCGTCGGCGCTCGGCTGGCGCGCCGGCTCGTGGCACGGTTCGGGCAGCGCAAGGTGCTGCTCACGTCCGGGGTGCTGCGCGCCTGCTGGCCCCTCGGACTGGCGTTCGTCCGGCCCGGTGTCCCCGGGATCGTGCTGATCATCGTCGTCCAGTTCGGCCTGGTGACCTGCTGCGGGCTGTTCAACCCGGTGCTGGCCACCTACCGGCTCGACCACACGCCGGCGGACCGGGTGGCCCGCACGCTCTCCGCGTGGTCGGTCAGCACCAGCGCCGCCATCGCGGCCCTGACCGCCGTGTGGGGTCTGCTGGCCGCCCTCACCGGCCCCCGCACGGCGATCGCGGCCGCCGGCATCCTCCTGCTGGCCACCCCGCTGCTGCTCCCGCGCCGCGCGGACGCCCGCCGCACCGGCGGGGAACCGGCCGTGAGCCTGCCATGACACGCGGCGAACCCCGCGGCGTTCGCCGCCGTCGGCCCCGTACCGCCGTGGCCGCGCCACGGACCGGGCGTTCTGGTCGCGGCGCGGCGGCGGCGACCGCGCGGATCAGGTCAGCTGCACGCCGCCGTCGACGTCGAGCACCGAGCCGGTGGCGTAGCCGTTGGTCATCAGGAACACCGCGGCCGAGGCGATGTCCTCGGGCAGGCCGACGCGTGCGACGGGCACGCTCGCCTCGTACTCGCTCATCAGGCGCCGCCGCACCTCCTGCGGGACGTCCGCGAAGGCGGGAGTCTCGACCAGACCGGGGGCGATGACGTTGACCCGCACCGGCGCCAGGTCGACCGCGTTGGCCTTGCCGAATGCCTCCAGGGCGGCGTTGATCGCGGCCATCGTCGGCCGGCCGGGACCGTGCTTGCGGCTCGCGATGCCCCCGATCAGGACGATCGAACCGTCCTTCGCGATGCGGTCGGCCGCGGCCCGCACCCCCTCGTAGGCGCCCCAGAACTTGGTGTCCATGTACGCCCGTGCGGCGCGGGAGTCGAGTTCCCGCACGGTGCCGAGGGCGGTGACACCCGCCGAGATCGCCAGGTGGTCGAAGGCCCCGACGCGGTCCAGCAACGACGCGACCGAGTCCGCCGAGGTGATGTCGGCCCGCTCGGTTGCGATGCCGCTGGGCACGGTGCCCGCGGCCCGCTCGGGGCTGCGGCTGGCCGCGGTGACCCGGGCCCCGGCGGCCAGGGCGTGCTCGGCGATCGCGAGGCCGATGCCGGAGGTGCCGCCGATGACGACCACGTGCCGGCCGGCCAGGGGGCTGAGGATGCTCATGGGCGATGTCCTGTTCTCGGGTGGGCGGTCATCCGCGCGGACGGTAGTTCCCCGCGCCTGCGGATCGGTTTAGTGACGTGCCGTCGGGCGTCTGCGGCGCCGTCGTGGCCGGTCGCGCAGTTCCCCGCGTCCCTTCAGGGCGCTGTCCGGTTCCTCGCGCCCCTTCAGGGCGCTGTCCGGTTCCCCGCGCCGCGCGGCGATGAACGACCGGCCGCCTGCGAGGTAGGCCGGGGACATGCCGGGGTACGCGGTGCAGGACACCCACGTCGTAGCGACCCGCAGGCGGCACAAGGGAAGAAGGTGACGCGATGATCTCCGAGATGGTCATGCTGCCCACCAGTGACGCCGTGCTCCCCGGCGACCTCGTCGTGCCGACACCGGCACGGGCCGTGGTGCTCTTCGCACACGGCAGCGGCAGTTCCCGGCACAGCTCGCGCAACCGGAGGGTGGCCGCCGAGTTGCGTACCGCGCACTTGGGCACGCTGCTGATGGATCTGCTCAGCGAACGGGAGGAGCGGCACGACGCGCTGACCGCCGAGCACCGCTTCGACATCGGGCTCCTGGGGCGGCGGGTCGTGGCCGCGATCGACTGGCTGCGGGAGCAGCCCGACACCCGCGGCCTGCCCGTCGTGTTGTTCGGCGCCAGTACGGGCGCGGCCGCCGCCCTGGTGGCCGCGGCCGAGCGGCCGGACCGGGTGCTGACCGTGGTGTCGCGGGGCGGCCGGCCCGACCTCGCGGGCGACGCCCTGGAGCGGGTGCGGGCACCGGTCCTGCTCATCGTCGGCGGCCAGGACCAGGTGGTACTGGAACTCAACAAGGAAGCGGCCCGCCGGCTCGTGACCCCGCATTCCCTGCGCGTTGTTCCGGGCGCGACCCACCTGTTCGAAGAACCCGGCGCCCTGGAGCAGGTCGCCGTGGCCGCCAGGCAGTGGTGCGAGGACCGGCTGCGCTCCGGGCAAGGCCCCTCCGGTGCGGCGCAGACCGAGAGCTGAGCAGGTCCCGCGAAGCCCGTCACAGAGCGACAGCGCACCGAAGGGGCGCGGGGCCTGTATCCATATGTGGCTCCGCCGCGCGGGCGCGACCGGCCACGACGCCGCCGCGGACGCCCGACGGCACGTCACGTCGGCCGCCCTCTCGCCCGTCTCGCGCCCGTGCCCGCCGATCCGAACGGGTTCAGGGGCTCTGCCAGCGATCGTCGGGCAGGTGGCTGCCGGCCTGCGGCCCCATCCGCAGCATCCCGCCGTCCACCACCCAGGAGGCACCCGTCACGTAGGAGGCGCCCGGACTCGCGAGGAAGGCGATCACCGCGGCGACTTCACGGGCGTACGGCCCGATGCCTACGCGCATCTGGTCTTCGTCTGCGGACCCCTGTACGGGCCGCAGATCGAGCGGCTGCACCTGCGCTTTGCGCACTGTGTCCGCATCGCCGTGGGCACCTCGGTCCTCGACGCCGGCAGCCCGGCCCTGGACGGCTTCCACCATGTACTGGCGAGAGACGCGCCCGGCAGGGTTCCGACGCTCGACCTGGCGGCCCGGGCACCGTCCGTGCACGCCCTCCCGCTGGCCGCGGTGATCCTCACGCACGGCCAGGGAGAGTACGGACCGCGCAGGCGGCACGGCCGGGTCGCCCGGGAGGTGACACGGTGGCTGTCCGGCCGGGACTGCGCCCGCCTTGAGCTGGAGACCCGGCTCGACCCGCGCGACTGGCGGCTGAGCACCACACCGGCCCAGCTGGAAACGGTGGTGTCCCGCTGCGACGTGGTCGTCACCGACCGCCTGCACGGGCTGGTGCTCGCACTGCGCGCGGGCGTTCCCGCACTGGCCGTCGACCCCGTCGCGGGCGGCGCCAAGGTCACCGCGCAGGCGCGTGCCTGTGGCTGGCCCGCGCTGCTGCCCGCCGAGCAGGTCGACGCCGCGGCGCTGGATCACTGGTGGCAGTGGTGCACGACGGCCGGGCGGGGGCTCGCCGGGCAGATCGGCTCCCGGTTCCGGTCGGGCGCCGCGCAGGACACCGCGGACGCCCTGCTCCGGATTTTGGCCCCGTAGCCCGCAGCCCGTAGCCCCGACCGCTGCGTCGGCGAGATGACACGTGGGCCGCCGGCGTCACCTCATGGCGCCGGCGGCGCCGGCACCTCAGGCGCCGACACTGTCGGCCAGCGCGGCGAACTCCTCGTCGGTCAGGGTGACCAGGGCCGCCGCGACGTTCTGCTCGAGGTGGGCGACGCGCGAGGTGCCGGGGATGGGAAGCATCACCGGGGAACGGCTCAGCAGCCAGGCGAGCGCGAGCTGTGCCGGGCTCACCTGGTGCTTCTTGGCCGCGCTGTCCAACGGCCCGCCCGGACGGGCGAGTTCGCCCGTGGCCATGGGGAACCACGGGATGAAGCCCAGGTTCTCGCGCTCCGCGTAGGCCAGGACGTCCTCGGCGCGCCGGTCGGCGAGGTTGTACAGGTTCTGTACGGAGACGATGTCCGCGATCTCGCGCGCCTGGCCGATCTGCTCGACGGTCACCTCGGACAGTCCGATGTGCCGGATCTTGCCCTCCTGCTGGAGGAGCACCAGTTCGCCGAGCTGTTCGGCCAGCGGCACCTTCGGGTCGATGCGGTGCAGCTGGAAGAGGTCGATGCGCTCAAGACCGAGATGACGCAGGCTCAGTTCACACTGCTGGCGCAGGTATTCGGGCCGGCCCACCGGACGCCAGTCGTCCGGACCGGAGCGGGTCAGACCGGCCTTGGTGGCGATGACGAGGCCGTCCGGGTAGGGGTGGAGCGCCTTGTGGATCAACTGCTCGCTGACGAAGGGCCCGTAGGAGTCCGCGGTGTCGATGAGGTCGACCCCCAGCTCCACGGCGCGCCGCAACACGCGCACGGCCTCGTCGGGGTCCGCGGGCGGGCCCCATATGCCGGGGCCGGTCAGCTGCATGGCCCCGAAGCCGAGCCGGTGCACGGGCAGATCGCCACCGAGCGAGAAGGTGCCGGAGGCTTCGGCAGGACGGGAAACGGAAGCAGTGGTCATGTGGTGTCCTTCGGATGAGGGGACGGCGAGGGCGCCGAGGGTCTTCCCCGTACTCGGCCGGTCACACCCGGACGGTGGCACCCCACCGGCGCTGCGCGCACCGCGGGCGCGAGGAGACTCCCGCCGGGCGATTCCCTCCCCCCATCCTGGTCCGCCGGCCGCCGCGCCGCACCCCGCGGCGGCGTTCCCCCGCCACGGCGGCCCCCTGCACGCGTGATCACCTGCCGGACGGCTCCGATGCGCCACGCCCGGCGCGCACCGTCCTCACCCGGCTCCGGTTGCGACGGCGCCGATGAGTCGCTGGACTGGCCCAATGACGCCGACACCCTCACCCGAACCGATGATCTCGCTCGGGCGATCGCGGCCGGCCGACCCCTTGACGTCCGCACGCCGTACTCCGGCCGCGCCGCCCGTCCGACACCCGGACAACCCGGCACCGGCCGGGGACCAGCACGAAGGAAGAGCCATGACCAGCAGCATCGCCCGCCGGGCCTCGCTCGCACTCGCCTCCGCGGCCGTCGCCGTGCCCGCCCTGCTCGTCACCGGGGGCCCTGCCTCGGCGGCGACGGCCGCGCCCGGCGACTCAGCCACGGCCGTCTCCCACACCGACCGCCCCGGGCACACCGACCGTACCCCCGGCCCCGAGCACTGGGCGGAGATCTGCAAGCAGGTGAACCGGCTCGGCGGGGTCAAGGTCGTCCCCCGCACCGATCAGCAGGGGCACACGGGTGACGCCGCCCGCATCCGCTGGATCTCGGACCAGATCAGGTGGCTGTGCACGCACACGTGACCCGTCGCTCCCGCACCGGTGATCCGCCCCGGCCGGCCGGGGAAACCGGCGGACCTCCCCGGTGGATCGTGGCCGGATGATCGTGCACATTGGAGATATGGACGTCGGGCAGTACCTCGTCCGTGTGTGGCAGCGGTGGCATTCCAGTCATGCGCTGGTCGCGCTCCCGCTTATCCTGATCGTGGCGATCATGCTGGCCGACCTCCAGTCCCCGGCCCGTGTTCATCTCGGTCCGCTGCTCGTCGCGGCCCCCGCCATCACCACGTCCTTCGCCGGTCCCCGGCTGACCGGACTGGTCGGAGCGCTGGCCCTGGGCGCCCAGGCGTTCCTGACCACACACAGCGGCGGAGTGGCCACCTCCAACAACATCGCCCAGCTGGCCGGACTCGCCGCCCTGTCGGTCTTCTCCGTGCTGGTGTGCTGGGTGCGTGACCGGCACAAGGAGCAGCTGGCCCGGGTGCGGTCGGTCTCCGAGGCCGCGCAACGGGCCCTGCTGCGCCCGCTGCCCGACCGACTCGGCCCCTTGCACATCGCATCCTCCTACCTGGCCGCGGAGAAGGAGGCCCACATCGGTGGCGACCTGTACGCGGTGGCACGCACCGCCGAACGAACCCGCGTGCTCATCGGCGACGTCAGGGGCAAAGGTCTCTCCGCGATCGGGGAGGCGGCCATGCTGCTGGGCGCCTTCCAGGAGGCCGCCCACCAGCACGCCACCCTGCACGTCCTGGCCGACGCCCTCGACCGCAGCGTCCACCGCTACCTGACACAGTTCCCCGAAGCCGACGAGGAGGCCCAGGAGCACTTCATCACCGCACTGCTGCTGGAGATCCCCGACCACAGCCCCGTGGCCCGTATGACGGTGTGCGGGCACCCGCCGCCCCTGCTGCTGCGGCACGGCCGGGTGACGTCCATCGCCAGCCCGTACACGGCGCCGCCCCTCGGCACGTGGGAGCTGGGGCCGGACAGCCGCACCATGCACGCGTTCTCGTTCCTCGCCGGTGACACCCTGCTCCTCTACACCGACGGCGTCGTCGAGGCCCGCGATCCGGGCCGGGTCTTCTACCCGCTGGAGGAGCGGGTCGCCCTGTGCGCGAAATGCAGCCCCCCGACGCTCGTCCACCATGTACGGCAGGACCTCCTCGCCCACACCGACGGTGCCCTCGGCGACGACGCGGCCATCCTCGCCATCCAGCGCACGCCCACCCCGCTGAGCGGGCTCCACCTCAGCGATCTCCACCTGAGCGATCTTCTGCACGGCGCCAGCCGTCACGGACGGGCTCGCGCACGGCATGAACAGGCCGTCTGAGGGGCGCTCCGCTGGAAGTACCGCTGTGTGCCGTGGGTCGTGTGCGGCGGCGTTGTGGCTGGTCGCGCAGTTCCCCGCGCCCCTTTGGGGTGGCTGGCGTCGTGGGTTGTGTGCGGCACCGTCGTGGTTTGTTGCTCAGTTCCCCGCGCCCCTTCAGGGCGCCAAGTGCCGTCGGTCGTCCGCGGCACCGTCGTGGCTGGTCGCGCAGTTCCCCGCGCCCCTTGGGGGCGACCCGGGCAACGGGCGTCGCGCCCCGAGCGTGGACTCCCGTGTGTCCAGGCGGTGGGGGGCCAGGTGGACCTCGAACGGGAGGGGCTGTGTCGTGCGGATACGGGTCGCCAGGCACTTCACGGCCAGTGAGGCGATCGCGGCCTTGTCGGGGACGACGGACGTCAGCGACGGAGTGCTGTAGAGCGCTTCCTCCGAGCCGTCGACGCCCACCACGGCCACGTCCTCGGGAATCCTCAAGCCCGCTTCGTACAGGGCGCGTTGCGCGCCGAGGGCCAACATGTCGCTGAAGCAGAAGACCGCGTCGGGGCGTACGCCGGCGGGCAGCGCCGTGAGGGTGCGCATCGCCAGCAGTCCGTTGTGCCGGTTGAACTCCCGCACGCGTGGCGCGAGTCGCGGGTCATAGGTCAGCCCGGCCTCGTGCAGGGCGAGTTGGAAGCCCTCCAGGCGCTGGCGGCTGGTCTCCGAGGTCTTGTGGTCCACGCCGATCGCGGCGATCCGGGTGCGGCCGAGCCCGACCAGGTGTGCGGTGGCGTCGCGTGCCGCCGCGACGTTGTCGATCAGGACGTGGTCGGCCCCGACCTGCTCGCGCTCGTAGCTGCGCTCGCCGAGCAGAACGAGCGGGAACTCGTTGGCGACGGCGGCCAGTTCGTCGGGCGCGACACGCAACGGCGACAGGATCACGCCGTCCAGCAGGGACGCGCCGATGCCGGTCGCGAGGCGCAGTTCCTCCGTCGCGTCCCCCAGGGTCTCCTCGATGAGGACGGTGAGGCCCAGCGCCGCGGCCTGGGCCCGCACATGATGGGCCAGCTCCGCGAAGTAGGGCATGGTCAGTTCCGGGACGGCCAGCGCGATCAGACCGCTGTGCCCCGTGCGCAGCCGGCGTGCCGACGGGTTCGGCCGGTAGCCCAGCTCGTGCACGGCCTGCATCACCCGCTGCCGTGTCGCCTCGGACACCCGTGGAGCATGACGTACAACGTTGGAGACGGTCTTGATGGACACCCCTGCCCGCTCCGCGACGTCCTTGAGCGTCACCGCTGTCACCGACCAGCCCCTTCACCGTGGTTTCCCCGGATTATGCACGAGCGCACCACGAGCGTCAGCCCTCATGACCGCGTAGAAATCCCTTTCTGACAGGGGGTTGACCCTGGCGACGCCCCACGGTTACAACGTTGGAACCGCACGCCGACGGCCGCGTCGGCGGCAGCTCGGACGGCCGCCCCACCCGGGCGGCCGAGCCCGCCCCGACGAGACGGCGCCGCTCGCGGGCCCGCGCCGACGCCGCCATCCCGAACCCATGCTCCGCGCAGTGGCCCGCCCGTCCGCCGCACGAGAGGACCCGTATGTCTCCGAATCGTTCCCGCACCCCGCTGCGCACGGCCGTGGTCGGCACCGGGGGCATCGCACGCGCCGGCCATCTGCCCGCGCTGCGCACGCTGGCCGGCGAGGGCGAGGTGGACGTCGTCGCCGCGGTCGACGTCGACGAGCGTGCGGCGCGTGCGTTCGCCGCCGAGGCCCGGATCCTGTACGCCTCCACGGACCTCGACGCGATGCTGGCCGAGGTGCGCCCCGATCTGGTGGTGCTGTGCACACCTCCGGCCGTGCACCGGGAGCAGTCCGTGGCCGCGCTCCGGGCCGGAGCCTGGGTGTGGTGCGAGAAACCGCCGTGCCCGTCGCTGGCGGACTTCGACGCCATCGAGGCGGCCGGGCGGGCCGGCGGCACGGGAGCGTACGCGTCCATCGTCTTCCAGCACCGCTTCGGCTCCGGCGCCCGCCATGTCCGCCGGCTGCTCCAGGCCGGTGAGTTCGGCCGTCCGCTGCTGGCCCACTGCCAGACCACCTGGTACCGGGACGCCGCCTACTACGCGGTGCCCTGGCGCGGCCGGTGGGCCACCGAAGGTGGCGGCCCGGCGATGGGGCACGGGATCCACCAGACGGACCTGCTGCTGGACCTGATGGAGCCCTGGAGCGAGGTGCGGGGGATGGCGGCACGGCTCGTGCACGCCGTGGAGACCGAGGACGTCTCCACGGCGCTGGTGCGCTTCGCGAACGGCGCCGTCGGCACCCTCGTCAACAGCGTGCTCAGCCCGGACGAGGTCAGCCGGATCCGCATCGACTGCGAACGCGCCACGATCGAACTGACCCACCTGTACGGACACCGCAACGCCGACTGGCGCATCACCCCCGCGCCCGGTGTCCCCGAGGAGACCGCGGCGGCCTGGCGCGACTTCGGCGCCGACGAACCCAGTTCGCACCTGGCCCAACTACGCGTCCTCGTCGCCGACATCAAGGCCGGCCGGCGCCACTCCACGAGCGGCACCGGCGGCCGGCGCACGCTTGAGTTCATCACCGCCCTGTACAAGTCCGCGTTCACCGACGCCCCCGTCCGCGCCGGGGACATCGGCCCCGGCGACCCCTACTACACCGCACTGCACGGCGGCGCCCAGGGCTGGGCGCCGGCCGCCGCACGCAAGGAGGCAGCCCCCGCATGACGCTCGCACTCACTCACGCCCACGGCGACCGGATCACCGTGACCCACGAGGCCACCGGGACCGAGCTGTTCGCCTACGTGTACCGGCCCGAGGCCGCGTGGGAGGCGCCCAAGCCCTACCTCCACCCGATCCGGACCCTCACCGGCGCGCTCGTCACCGACTACCGGCCCAACGACCACCGGTGGCACAAAGGACTCCAGCTGACCGCCTCTCATCTGTCGGGTCAGAACCTGTGGGGCGGCAACACCTATGTGCACGGGCAGGGATACCTCGCGCTGCCCGAGAAGGTGGGCTCCATGGCCCATGTCGCCTTCGCCGAGGTGGCGGCCGAAGGCGACCACGTCGTCATCGCCGAACGCCTGACCTGGCACCCGTACGACGGTGAGCTGTGGGCCGAGGAAGAGCGCCGGATCGAGGTGTGCGAGGTCGACCCGGACGCCGGCAGCTGGTCGTTCACCTGGAGTTCGGCCGTGACCAACCGCCGTGCCGAACCCCTGCGTTTCGGCAGCCCCACCACCCACGGCCGTCCGGCCGCCGGCTACACCGGGCTGTTCTGGCGCGGCCCGCGCGCCTTCCGCGACGGCCAGGTCTTCACGGCCGACGCGGCCGGCGGCGACCTGATGGGGAGTCAGGCACCCTGGCTGGCCTACGTCGGTGAGCACGACGGGCGCGACGGCCACGCCACGGTCGTCTTCGAGCACGCGCCGGCCAACGACCACGCGGGCGACAAGGGGACGCATCCGGCCCACTGGTTCGTGCGCACCGACCCGTTCGCCGCGGTCGCGCCCTCCTGGGCGTTCCACGAGGAACTGGTCCTCGCCCCCGGCGACACCCTGGCCCGCGGCTACCGGGTGACCGTCGCCGACGGCGCCTGGGACCGCGAGCGGGTCGCCGCGCATCGGCGGGGGCGGCCGTGGTGAGCGCGACGTACGACGGATTCCCCGCGGCGGTCGGCGTGTCCCGGCTGAGCGTGTACGACTGGCCCACCCCGGACGGCCGGCCCGGCGGAGGCACGCCGCATATGCATCTGACGTGCAGCGAGGGATACGTGGTGACGGCCGGCCGGGGCGCGGTGCAGACCCTCACCGCCTCCGGCTACGAGGAGACGCCCCTGGAGCCGGGCACGGTGGCCTGGTTCACGCCCGGCACGATCCACCGGCTGATCAACGACGGCGGCCTGCAGATCACCGTCGTGATGCAGAACAGCGGCCTGCCCGAGGCGGGCGACGCCGTGCTCACCCTGCCCCCTGACCTGCTCACCGACACCGACACCTACGCGCACGCGGTCCGTATCCCCGCCGACGCCGCCGAGACCGAGCAGGCCGAGGTCGCGCGAGCCCGCCGCGACCTGGCGACGCGCCGTTTCCAGGAGCTGCGGAAGGCCACCGAGAGCGGCGATCCGGAGCCGCTTGCGGCCTTTCACCGGGCAGCCGCGCAACTGGTGCGGCCCCGACTGGACGCCTGGGAACAGCGCTGGCGCTCCGGCGCCCACGCCGCCGCGACGGCGACCGAAGCCCAGCTCCAGGCGCTGCGCGCCGAGAACCCCGAGAACACCGAGAACCCCGAGAACACCGAGAACGCCGAGAACGGGGCGTATCTCGCCGCGGCCCGGGTCGCCGCGACCGGTCCCACGGCACGCGGACGCTTCGGCATGTGCGGCCGCCTGGACGTCTACCCCGGCATCTGACCGCGCCGCCCGTACGACCGCGCGGGCCCCGGCCGCGGACCCGGCCCGCCACGCGTGCGGCGCCGTCCGCCGGTGTGCCGGCCCGCTCCTCACCTCCCTGTCCCGTTACCGTCTGGAGGGCCACCATGTCCGAGCCCCGAAGCGGCCGGCGCCGGCTCCGGCGCCGCCGGGCCGTGCTGGCCGCGGCGGCCGTCGGCCTCAGCACCGCCCTGACGGCCGTGCTCACCGCGTGCTCCACCGCCGGCGCCGGCTCCTCGTCCGAAGGAATCACCCTCAGGTTCTCCTGGTGGGGCAACGACGACCGTGCCGCGCGCACCGAGCAGGCCGTACGGCTCTTCGAGAAGGAACACCCGGGTGTCACCGTCCGTACGTCGAACGGCGAGTTCGGCGCCTACCTGCAGAAGCTGGCCACGCAGGCCGCGGGAGGCGGCGTACCCGATGTGGTCCAGCTCGACTACCGGCAGATCTCCCAGTACGCGGCCGGCGGCACGCTGCGACCGCTCGACCAGGACATCGGCAACGGCACGATCCGCACCTCGGAGATGGACCGGCAGTTCCTGCGGACGGGCACCTACAAGGGCGGACAGTACGCACTGCCCATGGGCCGCGGCATCACCGGATACGCCTACGACTCCGCCCTCTACCGCAAGGCCGGCATCCCCGCCCCGCGGCCGAGCTGGACCTGGCAGGACTGGGCGAGCGCCAACAGGAGGCTCGCCGCCCTCGGCCTGAGGTCCCCCGACGGCCGCCCGGTCACCGGCGCCAACGACGGCGGCGGCAACCAGGACGTGTTCGAGACCTGGCTGCGCAGCCGGGGCAAGCAGCTCTACGCCGGCCAGAGGCGGCTCGGATTCACCGAGGACGACCTCACCGCGTTCTGGACGTTCTGCGACACACTGCGCGAGGAAGGCGCCGTCGCGGCGGCCGAGGACACCGTACAGGCCCACAGCACCGAGACCAGCCCCATGGGCCGCCGCCTCGCCGCCGCCGACTTCACCTGGGACGCGCCGTTCCCCGGCTACCCGGCGCTCCTCGGTGACGCGGTCCACTTCGCGCCCACGCCGTCGACCGACGGCCGGCAGGGCTCGTACTTCAAACCCAGCATGCTCCTGGGCATCGGAGCCCACAGCGCACACCCCGAAGAGGCCGCCGAACTGGTCGACTTCCTCCTCAACGACCGGCGGGCGGGCGACATCCTGGGCTTCACCCGGTCCACCCCGCCCAACCGTGTGATCGCCGCCCGCGTCGCCAAGACGCTCAAAGGCCCGGAGCGGGAGATCTACCAGTACGCGCGGACGATGGAGAAGTACGGCCTCGATGCCCCGCCCACCGCACCGCCGCCGGGCGACGTCGCGATCAACAAGGCCTTCAACCGCACCTATCAGCGCGTGCTGTTCAACCTCGCCACACCACGGCAGGCGGCGCGCGAACTCATCGAAGAGGCCAGGCGGGAGCTGAGGTCATGAGCACAGTGTCGACCAGGGCGCCCGCGCGCGCCGGCCGGACGACCGACCGGCGGCCTGCGGCGGAGCGACGCCGCCCGGTTCGCGAACGGCAGTGGCCCGCCTATGTGTTCCTCTCACCGTGGATGATCGGCGCGGCCGTGCTGACCCTGGTGCCGATGGCCGTGTCGCTGTACCTGTCGTTCACGGACTACAACCTGTTCGATCCGCCGCGCTGGGTGGGCCTGCGCAACTACACCGACATGCTCACCGAGGACCCACGCTACTGGCGGTCGGTCGGCACCACCCTGCTCTATGTAGTGGTGGCCGTCCCGCTGAAACTCGGCCTCGCGCTCGGCGTGGCGATGCTGCTGAAGAACCTCGCCCGGGGCCGCGCCTTCTACCGCTCCGCGTTCTACGCGCCGTCCCTGCTCGGGGCCAGCATGTCCGTCGCCCTGGTGTGGCGGGCCCTGTTCAACGACGGCGGCTCCGTCCCCGACGTCCTGGGCACGTTCGGCATCCACACCGGCAGCTGGGTCGGCAACCCCGGCCTCGCGGTGTACGCGGTCGTCCTGCTGACGGTGTGGCAGTTCGGGGCACCCATGGTGATCTTCCTGGCGGGACTGCAGCAGATCCCACCCGACCTCTACGAGGCGGCGGCCCTCGACGGCGCCGGCCGCCGGCGGCAGTTCGTCTCCATCACCGTGCCGATGCTGTCCCCGGTCGTCTTCTTCAATCTGGTGCTGGAGATCATCAACTCCTTCCAGGTCTTCACCCCGGCCTTCGCCATCAGCGGCGGCGACGGCGGACCCGCCGACTCGACCATGTTCTACACGCTGTACCTGTACGAGCGCGGATTCACCGCCTCGCACATGGGCTACGCGGCGGCCATGGCCTGGCTGCTGCTGATCGCCATCGGCGTCATCACCCTGATCCTGTTCCGCACCTCACGGTCCTGGGTCTTCTACGCGGACGAGGAGACGCGATGAACATCGCCACGAAGCGGTGGCTGCCGCACACGGTCGCGGCGGTGTGCCTGCTCGTTCTGCTCTACCCGCTGGCCTGGCTGCTTGCGACCTCGCTGAAGCCGGCGAACGAGGTGGTGACCAGCCTCGACCTGTGGCCCAGCCACCTGGAGTGGTCCAACTACACGACCGCCCTGGACGGAGTGTCGGGCGTCTCCGTCACCCGCCTGCTGTCCAACACCCTGCTGATCGCGGCGGGCGCCGTCGTCGGCAACGTCCTGTCCTGCTCCCTGGCCGCCTACGCCTTCGCCCGGCTGCGCTTCCGTCTGCGCAGGGCGATGTTCGCCTTCATGGTCGCGACCCTGATGCTGCCGCACCACGTGGTGCTGATCCCGCAGTACATCATCTTCAACCGGCTCGGCATGGTGGACACCTACTGGCCGCTGGTCCTGCCCAAGTTCCTCGCCACCGACGCGTTCTTCGTCTTCCTCATCGTCCAGTTCATGCGCGGGCTGCCCCGCGAACTGGAGGAGTCCGCCCGCATCGACGGCTGCGGCGCCTTCCGCACCTACTGGTCGATCACGCTGCCGCTGAGCCGGCCCGCGCTGATCACGACGGCCATCTTCACGTTCATCTGGACGTGGAACGACTTCTTCACCCAGATGATCTATCTGTTCGCGCCGGAGAAGTTCACCATCACCCTCGCCCTGCGCAGCTTCGTCGACCAGTCCAGCACCTCCGCCTACGGCCCCATGTTCGCCATGTCGGTGATCTCCGTGCTGCCGATCGTGCTGTTCTTCTTCGTCTTCCAGCGCTACCTCGTGCAGGGCATGGCCACCACCGGACTGAAGGGCTGAACCACCATGAGCCGCGCACCCGCACCGCCCCGTGACCGCCGCGAGGCGGGAGAGATCTTCAGCCCGGGCTTCGCCCTGTTCGCCGACATGCTCCTCGTGGGCCTGCTCACCAGCCTCGCCTGTCTCCCGGTCGTCACCGTCCCGGCCGCCCTCGCCGCGGCCTCGGCGACCCTCAGGGAGACCGTCGGCACCGGCACCCAGATCCGGATCGGCGCGTACGCCGGCCAACTGCGCGCACACCTGTCCGCGGGCTCGCTGGCCGCCGGTCTGCTCGTGCCGCTGCTCGCCGTGGTCCTGCTCGTCGATTCCGCGCTGGTGCGCGGCGCACTGCCCGGAGCCGCCGCCATGGCGCCCGCGCTGGCGCTGCTCACCCTGGGCAGCGCGACCGTGGGCCTGCGCGCGAGCGCGCTCACGGCCCCGCACCGGCTGTCGGCACGTGAGGGGCTGCTGCGCTCGGCCGCCGACCCGCGCGGCACGCTCCTGCTGGGCGGCGCCGTGCTCCTGGCCGCGCTCCTCGCCTGGTCCATGCCCTTGCTGACACCGCTGCTGCCCGGCCCGGTGGCGTTCGCCGCCACCGCGGTGGACCTGCGCGCCCCGACGCACGGGCCACAGCGCTGAGGCGTCCTGTCAGTGGTGTGGTGCATGATCGGCGCGTCCGTCGTCGAAGGGGAGGACAACACACCATGTCGATCACCAACCAGCAGGTGGCAGAGCACGCGTTCTTGCGGCAGCTGTACGCGGACGCGTACTTTCCCGACCACGTCGTCGACCGGGGCAGGGCGATCCTGGTGCGGCTGTGTGAACGGATCGAGGCCGAGCAGCCGTCGGACGTGGCGGCCCTGGCCGTGCTCACCCAGGCCGCCACGGAGGAGTTCAACCTGCTGGAGGCGGAGTTCGAGGCGGCCGGAAGCGAGATCGAGACGGTGGCGCGGGAGGAGATCGCCGAGGACTTCTGGTTCGTCGCGTCGGCCTACGGAATTCCCCGACGCGGACGTCGAGGAACTGATAGCCACCCGGGAATGGTGACGGCACACGTCCGGCAGGGAGCCGATGTCCCCCGGGTGACCGCGGTGGCCGCCGCATGCGGCGCACCGGTCAGCCGTCCCGGCGCCCCGCGCCATCGGCCGGCCGCTGCCCGCCGGATGGGGCGGTGCAGGCGGGGCACAGGACCTGCGCGTTGTGGCCGTAGCGGTGGGTGAGTCCCTGGCAGCGCGGGCAGTATCCGACCTCGTGCGGCGCACAGCCGAGCAGGATCGCGGCGGCCACCCGGTCCGTCGAGGGATCGATGCGCTCCGGCGCCTGCTCCATATGTCCGAATCTACGTCCGGCGCCGCGCTCCGGCAGGACACGGCACTCCACCGGGAATGAGCAGGTCACCCGGGTGCCGGGCGGGGCGCGTGCCGCCCGGGTGCGGGCACACCCAGGCGGCGCCCCGCGCCCGCCTACCCCGCGCGGACCGGGGGTGGCACGGCGGGGATCCGCTCCAGGACACCGCCGGCGAACACGTCGTACAGGGGCAGGGTCTCCAGATGGACGTAGCCGATGTGGCAGTCGCAGACGGCCAGCGGGCACACGCGGGGGCGCAGTGCCCGCCGGTAGGAGCCGTCGTACAGGTTGCCCAGCTCGGAGGGGACGAAGTGGCAGCGCCGCACCGTGCCGTCGCCGTCCACCGAGATGACGGACTCTCCCGTACGGCAGGGCAGACCCGCGCTGCGGTGTGGGTGGCGGCTGTACGGGAAGAGCGGGTCGAGGGCGGTCCACCGGCCGGCCTCGGCATCGGTGTAGGTGTGTCCCTCGGCGGCGTTGACCCACAGATACACATGGGCGGGCAGGTCGGCCCGCAGCCGGCGCGCCTGCTCCAGGTGCTCGGGGAGGCCGACGACGCCGACACTGTGCCGTACCCCGCGGCCGGCCAGGTCCGCGCACTTGGCGAGGAAGCGGTCGTACGGTGTCTGTCCGGGGTGGAAGGTGCACCACAGGGCGAGGGTGTCCAGGTCGGCTTCGGCGAGCCAGTCCGTACGGCAGCTCAGATTGGTCTGTATCGCCACCCGGCGGATGTGCGGCAGCCGGCTCAGTTCCACGAGCGTACGCCGGTACCAGGAGCGCACCAGGCCCTCGCCCCACGGTGTGAACAGCACGGAGAGCCGGTCGCCTTGCCGGGCCGCCGCCCAGGCGGCGAAGCGCTCCAGCGCCGCCCGGTCCGCGGCGAGTTGGGTGCGGGTGTCCCGGCGCTTGGCGAACGGGCAGTATGGGCAGTCGTAGTCGCACGACGCCAGCGGGCCACGGTAGAGGATGGTCAGGTCCATGCGGGCTCCGTCACTTCGGTTCATAGGCGGCCATGCGCTCGCGCACGGCGGCGGAGAACAACTCGGGACCCAGCGCGTCGGAGTGGGCCAGTCCCTCAGGGGAAAGCCGCAGCAGCCGTGGGCCGGCCGAGTCGTCCAGCCAGCCCCGGGCGTGGAACCGGTCCAGTTCGGCGGCGAAGTCGTCGCCGGGCGCGCTGCCGAAACGGGCCCGGTAGCCGGCGACGGGCATGCCCTCGGCCTGGAGCAGCGACTGCAGCAGATGGCGGCGCTGGGCCTCGTCCGCGGTCATCTCCCAGCCGTAGTCGGCGTGCCGGAAGTCGTCGGCCGAGCGGGCGGCGTAGTCGTCGATGATCCCGCGTATGCGGTGCATGTCCACCGCGTAGTCGAAGGAATAGTGCAGCGTGGACGTGTAGGAGCGGGCGCCGCAGCCGAGCCCGACCATGCCGTCGGTCTGGCACGCATAGTCCTCTCCGCCCGTCATGGGGGCGCCCGTACGGCGGAACATGCGCATCGACACCTGCTGGTAGCCGCGCGCGAGCAGGTGGTCGCGGCCGTGGCGGTACAGCCGCAGCCGCTGTTCGTCCCACGCCGCCTCGCCGTGCGCCCCGCCGTGCTGCCGGCCGAGCCCGGTCAGCGGGCGCACATAGAGCGGATACAGGTACAGCTCCTCCGGCTGCCAGGCCAGGGCGGCGTCCAGGGAGCGGCGCCAGGACGCCTCGGTCTGGCCGTCGATGCCGTAGATCAGGTCGATGTTGAGGACGGGGATGCCGGCGTCGCGGATCCGGGCGAGTGCCGCTTCCACGTCCGCCCGGCGCTGCGGGCGTACGGCCCTGCGCGCCTCGGCGTCGACGAAGCTCTGCACGCCCAGGCTCAGCCGGGTGGCGCCGCGGGCGGCGAGCACGGCCAGCCGGTCGGCGGTCGCCGTCGCGGGCGAGGCCTCCACCGACAACGGGACGGCTCTCAGATCGGCGCCCAGGCCCTCGGCCAGATCGCACAGCCGCTCCAGCTCCGCCGCCTCCAGAAACGTCGGAGTGCCGCCGCCGAAGGCCGCGTTGGCGAACCGTGCCGTGCCGCCCAGCGCCTCGCGGACCGCGGCGGCCTGACGCTCCAGCGCGTCCAGGTAGGCGGCGGCCAGGCCGTCCGGCGCCCCGATCCGGGTGAACAGGTTGCAGAAGCCGCAGCGCACTTCGCAGAAGGGGATGTGGACATAGAGGGACAGGGCGTCCTTCGGCTCGTCCGCCCACAGCTCGCGCAAGGACGCGCGCTGTCGGGGCAGCGGCCGGTAGGCGGTCTTGTGCGGATAGGCGTAGACGTACTGCTGGTACGGGCGGACGGCGGACGCGGACGCCGCTTCGGTGATGGTCATCGGGCCTCGTCGACGAAGAAGTGGGCATAGGGAACGGTCCAGACGGCCTCATGGCCGATGCGGTGGCCGCTGTAGCCGTCCTCGCCGTACGCCGTGCCGTGGTCGGAGCAGACGATGGCGAAACACGGGCCGCGGCCGGCGGCGGCTGCCAGGAGCCGCCCCATGTGCCGGTCCACGTACTCGAGCGCCGCGGCGTGGGTGGCCCGCGTGTCGCCCGCCTCGCGGGTGGCCCCGTCGAGGTGGAACCAGTTGGGCTGGTGCAGCGCCGACACGTTCACGAAGAGGAACAGCCGCTGCTCGGGCGCGAGCCCGGCCACGACCTTCTCGGCGCAGGCCACCTGCGCCTCGAACGACGTGGGGGACGCCACCCCGAACTCCGGTTCCCAGTGGCTCTCCTGGAACATCCCGGGCAGCACCGAGCCGAGCGGCCCCCGCTTGTTGAAGAAGCCGACGCCGCCGATGCAGACCGTGCGGTAGCCCACGGCGGCCAGTCCCGAGACCAGGTCGGGTGTGTCGTAGACGAACGTGCCGTTCGCCGTGGTCTCACTGCCCGCGAAACGGGCGGCGAACAGCCGCGGATGCGGACCCGGCGCGGCCGGCGTCGGCAGGAAACCCGCGAACATCGCCTGGTGGGAGGCGTAGGTGAAGCTGCCGGGTGCGTGCCGGCGCTCCCAGGCACCGCCGGGCAGCTGCCTCGCCAGGTTCGGGATGCGGCCGGCCGCCGCCAACTCCTGTGCCACGTCGAGGCGGAGGGTGTCGAGCGTGACCATCAGGAGATCGTGGCTGCCCACGATCTCGTTCATGTCAAGCGGTGGTGTCATGGCGCTGCTCCTCGTGTTCCGCCCGCCGTACGGCGGCCGATGCCGCGGCGACCTGCGCGGCGTAGGTGTCCAGGCCCTCGGCGCCGCTGCCGGGCAGGCCGGTCAGCCGGGGCAGCAGATCCCCGAAGGCGTTCACCTCACCGACCGTGAAGCGGCGCCACCCGTTCGACGGCAGGACGTCGACTCCGACGCACAACGTGCCCGGGAAACACGCTGCCGCCCGCTCGGCCACCTCCAGCACGTCCGTGAACCGGCCGCCCGCGGCGCCGATCGCCGCGCGTGCCGCCTCCAGATCGCCGCGGGCGCCACCGAGGTGCAGGTTCGTCATGGGGTGCCGGCTGGTCCGCACCACGGCATGCGTGGCGCGCCCCGCGACCACGACCACCCGCAGATCGGCGGCCCGGCCGCCCTGCGCCGCCTTGGGCAGCCACCGTTCGACGTGGAGCCCGTCCGGGGCCAGGGCGTCGACGAGGGCGGCGACCTCGGTCTCCGAGGTGTAGTGGCGTATCCGCAGGGAGTTGTACAGGCGGCCGTCGGAAGTGGTCTCCACGGACGTCGTCGCCTTGATCCGGCCGGGGCCCGCCATCGACAGGGCCACGACACCGGAGGCCGACGAGCCGTGCGCCGGTTTCACGAACGCCCTTGAGATCCGGGCGGCCTTCAGCTGCTCCCTGAGCCCGTCCCAGCCGCCGATCGGGCCCGCCAGGGCCGGGGGTACGGGGACGCCTGCGGCGGCGAGCCGGGCATGGCAGCGGCGCTTGTCGAACAGGACCGCGACATCCTCCGCCTCGGCGGACGTCACGGCGCCCGCGCGGTGCGCCGCGCCGGCCAGTTCCCGGACCGCGGCGGTGAAACGGCGGTACCACAGGGCCGTTCCCTCGACCCGGGCGGGATCGTCGGTGCCCCGCAGCAGCCGGTCCACCTCGGCGTTCTCACCGGGGGAGTCGATCCGCACGAACTCGCCCGGAGCGAAGGCGTACCGCCCGCGCAGCACGTCCCGCCACGCGAGCACCCGAGGCGCCGGGTGGCCGGCCGCGCCGACGGCAGCGGCGAACATCGTCGTGCGCCGGTTCTCGGGATTGCCGATCACGGCGAACCGCAGACCCGCGCCGGGCGCCGGGCTATTCGGAGACGGCGACATAACGCCACTCCTCGTCCCGCCACCGGTGCGGCTCCTGACGGTCCGACAGATCCACCTCGGTCCCGGCGGACCCGAACGCCGTACGGATCCGTTCGGCCATGGACTCGCTCAGGAAGTGATGGTGCAGGTCGAGCCGGCTGAGATGGGTCAACGGCTGGCCCCGCAGCAGGGCTTCGGCTCCGGTGTCGGTGAGCGTGCCCATGGACAGGCTCAGCGACTCCAGCTGCGCCACGACCGGCGCCGAGGCGAGGGCCGCCGCGATCTCGTCCTGCAACTCGCTGTCCTGCAGGCCGAGATGGCGCAGTGCCCCGAAGCGTCCCTGGTCGAGGATCGGCGCGAGGTCGGCCACGGTCGCGTCGCCGCCGTAACGGGACACGCCGAGCCACAGCTCCAGACGCTCCAGGGCGGGCAGTTCGCATGCGCCGACGGCCCGCACCACTTCGCCGGGCAGGCCGCCCGACTCGAACCGCAGCACGCGCAGCGCGCCGTGCCGCACCGGGCGCAGCGACAGGGGTTCCTCGCCGAGTCCGTGCGAGCCGCCGCCGCGCACGCCCAGCTCCTCCAACAGCGGGAAGCGCTCCAGGACGGGGGTCACATCGGTCAGCCGCAGCCAGGAGATCTCGCACTCCTCGCCGGTGACGTCGGCGAGGAACAGGGCGCGCAGCGCGGGGAAGCGTTCCGCGTCGGCCAGGATCGGCTCCAGCGCCGGACGCAGTTCGCTGTACTCGTCGTGCCACCAGGGCCCGATGACCAGGGCCCGTACTTGCGTGCTCGGCACCCGGTCCACAAAGGACTGCCACAGGTCGGCGAACGGCGTCTCCCAGGAGCAGTCCAGCCGCCAGGCCACGTCGCCCGCGGCCACCAACTCGCGCTCACACGGCTCGGTGAAGGTGTGGACGGGCAGCCCGTGGAAGGTGTCGAAATGAGCGGCGAAGGTCATGACGGTCTCATTCCGCGACGGCGGTGAAGCGGTGGACGACGCCGTCGTTCTCCCAGCTGTCGCCGGGCTCGGACAGGTCGACGTCGACGCCGGACGGCTCCAGTGCCGCACGCATCCGCTGGGCCATCGGCTCGGTGACGAAGTTGTGGTGGAGGTCGAGCCGGCTGAGGTGGGTGAGGGGCTGGCCGTCGAGCAGCGCCGCCGCGCCCTGGTCGGTGAGCACGCCGAGCGACAGGTCGAGCGAGGTCAGTTGGGCGACGACCGGGGCCGCGGCGACGGCCGCGGCGATCTCGTCCTGGATCTCGCTGTTGCGCAGGCCGAGATGGCGCAGTGCCGGAAAACGTCCCTGGGCGAGGATCGGCGCGAGGTCGGCCACCGTCGCGTCGCCGCTGTACTCCTCGACGCCGAGCCACATGTCGAGGTGTTCCAGCGCGGGCAGTTCGGCGGCGGCGACACCGCGCACGACCTCGCCGGGCAGGCCGCCGGCCTGGAAACGCAGCGTGCGCAGGTGCTGGTGATGGACCGCCGGGAAGCGCAGTCCGGTGCCGCCGCGGATCCCGAACTCCTCCAGCAGCGGATAGGCGCCGAGGACCGGTGTGACATCGCTCTGCTCGATCCAGGAGATCTCCGCCTCCTCCATCTCAAGGTCGCCGATGAACACCGCCCGGAGCGCGGTCAGTCGGTCACGGGCGTCCACCAGGGACCGTACGACGACGCTGGAGTCGTGGTCGTACACCTCGCCCCACGGGCCCACGACGATCGCGCGGACACCGGCGGGATCCACGGTTGCGAGGAAGCGGGCCCACAGTTCACCGAAGTTCTCCTGCACGGAGTCCCCGTACGGGTCGAGGGCCAGCCGCCAGGCCACGGCGCCCGCCGCCGGCAGCTCCCCTCGCTCCCCGGGAGCGGGGAAGTCGAAGGCCGGCAGGCCGTGCAGTTCCTTCAGATGCTCGACATGGGACATGAGCGCTGGCCTCCTGGGACCCGGACGTGAAGCAGTGATCGCGAAGAGTTGTACCAAGCCGCACTGACATCGGCGGCAACGGGCCGTGCACCGCCCGGTCCGAGGGGCGTTGTCAGACCCCCGGCGTAGCGTCGTGGACATCGATCGGCGAGCGCCGACGGGGAAGGGAGACACGTATGTACCGGCAGGGGGACGTCCTGATCGTGCCCGTGGAGGAGGCGGCCGTGCCGCCGGGCACGGACCGGCTGCCGCGGCAGCCGCGGGACGCGCGGGGGAGGCTCGTGCTGGCTCTCGGTGAGGTCACCGGACACGCCCACGCGGTGGTCGGGCCCGGGACGCTGGTCCGCGAGGCCGGGCCGTTCGCGGCCTCCTACCTCCATCTCCCGGACGGCGGCAGGGTGGTGCACGAGGAGCACGCGGCGATACCGCTGCCCAAGGGCTGGTACCGCGTGGTGCGGCAGCGTGAGTACGTGCCCGGCGCGGTCCGCGTCGTGGCGGACTGAGACGGCGGGAGAACGAAGCGGTGACGATGGCGATGCAGGCGCGGGCGGACGCGACGGACACGTGGCGCGAGGTGGCGGCGGCGACCGGGCCCGCCGACCGGGCGGCCGCCGAGGAGGGCCTGCGGCTGGCCTACCGGTTGGCGGGCCTGCCCGGGCCGGAGCGGATCGTGTGGGTGGGATCGCCCCGCGAGGGCGCCGTGCTGGCCACGCGACTCATGGCGGAGAAGACGGCCGGCCGTTGTGTCCGCGACGCGGTGCGTACCCGGCCGTGGGCCGTCGCCCGGGAGCGTGTCCTCGGCCGGCTCGGGCCGGCCGGCTGGGCCGAGCACTGGGCCCTGACGAGCGCCCCGCTCTGGGACGGCACGGTCATACTGACCGAGCGCATACGCACCGGCGTGGTCGAGGACTCGGCCGGTGCGGCAGGCGGCGAGCAGGCGGTCCGGCTCGCGCTGCTCGACGCGGTTCTGGGCCAGCACGACGCGGCCTGGCTGGCCGCCTTCGACGGCCAGGACGGCGGTGAGGCGCTTGCCGGGATCGCCGCGGTCGCCCGCGCCGCGGGCTGGTGGTGGCCCTACGAGAAGACCGTGATCGTCTGTGAACGCCCCGTGGAACTGCACCGTGACGAGGCGGGCAGGCTCGACCGCGGGGACGGGCCGGCGCTCGCCTTCCCCGACGGATTCGCCCTGCACGCCTGGCGCGGCATGCCGGTGCCGGCCGCGTTCCTCGGCGAACTCGCCGGGCTCACCCCGCGGCGCATACGCGAGGAGGAGAACGCCGAACTGCGCCGCGTGATGCTTGAGTACTACGGCTACGACCGGTATCTGGAGGAGTCCGGTGCCGAACCCGTGCAACGGGACGAGGCGGGAGTGCTCTGGCGGATCGAACTGGAGGGTGACGAGCCGCTGGTGATGATCGAGGTGGTCAACTCCACCCCGGAGCCCGACGGCACCCACCGCACCTACTGGCTGCGGGTGCCACCCCGCACCCGGACCGCGAGGGAAGGCGTCGCCTGGACCTTCGGACTCGAGGAGGCCGAGTACGCACCGCAGCGGCAGACATGAGCCGCCGCTCCGGCGAAGGACCGGGGGCCGGCGAGGGCGCCGTTGAGGACCGGAGAAGACCCAGGCCCTGCGGTCTTCCGTACCCCTGCGTACGCGGTGGTGTGACACCGGCCTGACGCAGTGTCAGTCTGACGCGGCGTCAGTCCTCCTGGTCTGCGTGGCGAGTTCCGTGGCCAGGCGGGTGCGCAGGCCGTCGACCAGCGCCCCGAGGGCGATCTCGAAGGCCAGGTCGGCGGCCGGCCGTCGCTGCGCGGCCGATGCCTCGTCGCGGGCGTGCACCGCGGCGGAGAACCTGGGCACCTGGGGCGAGTCCGGCCCCGGGTCGAACATCGCGGGCGGTGCCACCAGGTCCAGCGCCGAACCCAGCACGAACGACTCCACGCCGACCATGACGGGGATGACCGACGCGGTCGGCCATCCGCCGCGCTCCAGCCCGGCCACCACCGACTCGTACATCCGCAGGGTGCGGTGCGCACCCCACACCGGGATGGTGGCCAGCAACGAGATGGTCTGCGGATGCGCCGCGAAGGCCGCCCGGTAGAGCCTGGCCCAGCTGACCAGGGCCTCGTCCCAGGGAAGGGTGTCAAAGACGCCCGCGTCGATCGGGTCGGCCACCAGCTCGCGCACGCCGGCCAGGATGTCGTCCCTGCCCCTGACGTGGTTGTACAGCGACGAGGGCCGCACCCGCAGCCGCCGGGCCAGCAGGGCGACGGAGAACCCCTTGGCGCCCACCTCGTCGATGAGGTCGAGCGCGCCGCGCATGATCACCTCGCGATCCAGTACGGGTGTGCTCGGCCGTCCCGTCCTGCGCGTCCCGGCGCTCATCCGATGTGCCGCCCCTCTTCCCAAGCGTCGTCGCGTGAGTCTAGCCTGCGTGCACTAAAACGAATGGCTTTCGCTTTAGGAGCGCGCATGCCCCTCACCGTCTTCCGGCACGCCACCGTGTGGACCGGTCTGCCCACGCCGTCCGACACCGGGCGGCCACCGGCCGCGCTGGCCGTGCGGGACGGCCGGGTGGCGGCCGTCGGCGCCGCGGCCGAGGCGCTGGCCGGCGCCGCCGACGAGGTGCTGGATCTCGACGGTGGCCTGCTCATGCCCGCGTTCGCAGACGGCCACTGCCACCCAGACCAGGCGGGATTCGAGGCGCTCGGCCCCCGGATCAGGCCGTGTACCAGCGTCGACGAGCTGGTCGCGGAGGTCGCCCGGTACGCCGCCGAGCACCCGGAGGCCGACTGGATCCTGGGCGGCAGCTATGACGCCACGCTCGCCCCCGACGGCCTCTTCGACGCCCGCTGGCTGGACGCCGCCGTGCCCGACCGCCCGGTCGCCCTGCGCGCCTGGGACTACCACACACTGTGGTGCAACACCGAGGCCATGCGCCGGGCCGGACTCGACGACTCGGTGAAGGACAGCGAGCGGGGGCGGTTCCCCCGCCGTCCCGACGGCAGCCTGATGGGCACCCTGGTCGAGTGGGACGCCGTCGACGCGGTCCTCGGCGCGGCACCCGCATGGAGCCGGGACGAACGGGTACGGGCCCTGGCCATCGCCACCCGCACCTACGCCGCGGCCGGTGTCACCTGGATCCAGGACGCCTGGGTGGAGCACGAGGCCGTCGACGCCTATCTGGCGGCGGCCCGGCAGGGCGTACTGGCCACGCGGGTGAACCTCGCCCTGCGCGCCGATCCGTCGCGCTGGCGCGAACAGCTGGCCGAGTTCGCGGCCGACCGCGACCGGATCGAGGCGGCGGGCCTTGACCGGCTGACCCTGCGCACCGTCAAGTTCTTCGTCGACGGCATCATCGAGAACCGCACCGCGGCGCTGCTCGAACCGTACGCCGACGACCCCTGCACCCGGGGCATGCCGCTGTGGGCCGCCGCCGAACTGCGCGAGGCACTGCTGGAGTTCGACCGGCTGGGACTGCAGCCGCATCTGCACGCGATCGGGGACGCCGGTATCCGTACCGCCCTGGACGCCCTCGCCCACCTCACCGAGGTACGCGGCCCCCGGGACCGCCGCCCGGTGATCGCCCATGTGCAGATGGTCGACCCCGAGGACCTGCCGCGCTTCGCCGAACTGGGCGTGATCGCCAACATCGAGCCGCTGTGGCTGCGACCCGACCCGGTGATGACCGACCTGACCATGCCCCGCCTGGGCGAGGCACGATCCCGCCGGCAGTACCCGCTGGGATCGCTGCTGCGCAGCGGCGCCCGGGTCTCCTTCGGCAGCGACTGGCCGGTCACCGACCACCGGCCGCTGGCCGGCCTTCCGGTCGCGGTGACCCGGCAGACCCCGCAGCGCCGTCCCGAGGGCGGCTGGCTGCCCGGGGAACGGATCGACATCGAGACCGCGATGTCCTGTTACACGGCCGGCGTCGCCCACCAGGCGATGGCCGACGACCGTGGTGTCCTGGCCCCGGGCCGCGGCGCCGACCTCGTCTGGCTCGACCGGGACCCCCGCGACTGCGACCCGCACGACGTGCCCCGCATCACCGTGCGCGGCACCTGGCTGGCCGGCGAGCGCACCCACCACGCCCACGGGTGACCGTACGGCGGGGCGCCGCCGCACGCCCCGCCACCGCCCGTTGCCGGATCGCCCGGCAACCCGTCATTCTCTCTGCGGAAGGAACGGCTCATGACGGCGACAGACACCCCCGCGGGATCCGGGCTCAAGCGGGTCCTCGGACTGCCCGGACTCACCCTCTTCGGTCTCACCTATCTCGCTCCGGTGACCGTGTTCACCACCTACGGGGCGGTCACCGGCGTGACCGACGGACATCTGCCGGCCGCCTATGTGATCGCCCTGGTGGTGATGCTCTTCACGGCCGTCAGCTACGGGCGGATGGTACGGGCGTTCCCGGCCGCAGGCTCCGCCTACACCTACACCCAGCAGTCCTTCGGCGGGCACGTCGGCTTCATGGTCGGCTGGACCCTGATGCTGGACTACCTCTTCCTGCCGATGATCAACTTCCTGCTGATCGGCATCTATCTGCACAGCGAGTTCCCGTCGGTGCCCGCGCAGGTGTTCGTGCTCGCCGCGCTGCTGCTCTCGCTGCTCGTCAATGTGCTCGGCGTGAACCTCATCAGCCGGCTCAGCACCCTGGTGGTGGGCCTCGCGGGGGTGCTCGTGGTGGTCTTCGTCGCCCTGTCCGTCCATCGCACGCTCGACCACGGTGTCTCCGCGCCGTTCGCCTCGTTCCTGCCGGGCGGTTCGGGGACCTCGGCGGCGTTCTCCGGGGCGGCGATCCTCGCGCTGAGCTTCCTCGGCTTCGACGCGGTCTCCACCATGTCGGAGGAGGCCAAGGACCCGCGGCGCACCATTCCCCGCGCCATCGTGCTGACCACCGTCCTCGGTGGCGTGCTGTTCATCGTGGTGTCCTGGATGGGCGCGCTGGTGCACCCGGGTTCCACCTTCACCGACCCCGACAGCGCGGGCCTGGACATCATGCGCACGCTCGGCGGCTCCGCGTTCACCTCGTTCTTCGTCGCCGTCTATGTCGCGGGCGCCTTCGGCTCCGGGGTCGCCACGCAGGCCAGTGTGTCCCGGATCCTCTACTCGATGGGACGCGACGGGGTGCTCCCCAGGCGGGTGTTCGGCCGGCTCCACCCGCGCTTGCGTACCCCGGCGACCGCGACCGCTCTGGTGTCCGCCGTCTCGCTGGTCGCGCTGTTCATCAGCCTCGACAACGCCGTGGTGATGGTCAACTTCGGCGCCCTGATCGCCTTCTCGGTGGTCAATCTGAGCGTGGTCAAGCACTACCTGGTCGACAAGGGCCGCCGCAGCGGCCGTGATCTGCTGTCCTACGGACTGCTGCCGGTCGTCGGCTTCGCCCTGACCCTCTGGCTGTGGACCAGCCTGGAGGGCATCACCTTCGAGGTGGGGCTCTGCTGGATGCTGGCCGGGTTCCTGTATCTGCTGTTCCTGACCCGTATGTTCAGCCGGAAGCCTCCGGTGATGAGCTTCAGCGAGAACCCGGCGGAGGCCGTGGCGGCTCCCCGTGACGGGTCCGCGGCGGAAGCGCGGGGCGCGGTGCCGCGCTGAACGGCATGGCGTCCGCCCCGGTCCTCCGCCCGACGGCGACGACGCCCCGACGGCGACGGCGTACCTCCCGCCGCCGACGGCGTCCCGACGGCGACGGCGGCACGGCGGGATCAGGGCGGGCGCCCGTTCACCGGCACGATGAACGCATCGAGACTGCCGGTCCCCGGCAATGACACGACCGGGACGCGGCGCCACAATGGTGCCGCAGGACGGCAAGCCTGACGCCGGCGCACCCCACGACCACGCTCCCGGAGCCGGCCGTACTCGGGCCGCTGTCCCGATGAGTGGGTGCAACGGTGTCCTGAGAAGAGGGGGGAAGCACGAGATGACCTCGGTGCTCGTGTTGTTCGGCGTGCTCGGCGCACTCGTCGTGCTCCTGGTCGTCGTCCTGCTGCGCAGGAACAGCAGCCGTACACAGACGGCCGACGGTCTGCTGATCGAGCGCGAGGCACGACTCCAGGCGGAGATGGACCGGGTCTCGTTCAACGCCCGCTCGGTCGACAACGCCGCGCCCACGTCGAGCGACGTCTACCACCGCCGTCACCGGCACCGCTGAGCGGGCACCGAGAGCCCGTCAGCCGTGTGTGCCGGGGCCGGTCACGGCCGGCCCTCAAGGAAGACGTCCAGCAGCCGCGCGGTCTGGCCGGGGGCCTCTTCGGGCACGTAGTGGTCGCAGGGCAGCGCCTGGCCCCGTACGTCCGTGGCGTAGGCGCGCCAGACATCGAGGACGTCGTAGGTGCGGCCCACGAAGCTGTGTGCGCCCCACAGGGCCAGCAGGGGACAGGTGACGCGGCGGCCCGCGGCGGCGTCCTCGTCATCGTGTACGAGGTCGATGCTCGCGGCGGCGCGGTAGTCCTCGCAGGAGGCGTGGATGGCCGCCGGGTCGGAGAAGCAGCGCACGTACTCGTTCTGCGCACGAGGGTCGAAGGGGGTTCCGCCGTGGTGGCGGGCGCCCATGCGGGTGCGGACCCAGAAGCCGGGGTCGGCGCCGATGAGGTGTTCCGGGATGCCGTCGCCGGCGGCGAGGAAGTACCAGTGGTAGTAGCCGAGCCCGAAGCCGGCGTCGGCGTGCCGGAAGGCGTGACGGGTGGGCACGATGTCCAGGACGGCCAGCGCCGTCACGGCGTCCGGGTGGTCCAGGGCGAGGCGGTGTCCGACCCGGCCGCCGCGGTCGTGGCCGACGACCGCGAAGCGGTCGAAGCCCAGTTCCCGCATCACCAGCAGCTGATCATGTGCCATCCGGCGCTTGGCGTAGGCGCCGTGGTCGGGGCCTGAGCGCGGCTTGTCGCTGTCGCCGTAGCCGCGCAGATCGGTCAGGACGACGGTGTGCCGGGCGGCCAGCAGCGGAGCCACACGGTGCCAGATCAGATGCGTCTGCGGGTAGCCGTGCAGCAGCAGCACCGGAGGGCCGTCTCCGCCGACCCGGGTATGGATGCGCACGCCCTCGGCGTCCACGAGACGAGGGGCGAACTCGGCAGGCAGCAGGTCGGTCATCCCCTGATCACAGCAGCACGCGGCAGCGCCGGTCCAAGACCGTTTCACGGCCATCCTTATAGGGTCACCCTATGAGAGCCATGGGGCGGAGGCGCGGCGATGGACGTCAGACAGCTTGAGTACTTCCTCGCCGTCGTCGACCACGGCGGCTTCAACCGCGCGGCCTCGGCGCTCTACCTGGCCCAGCCCTCGCTGTCGCAGGCGATCCGGGCACTGGAGCGCGACCTGGGCAGCGAGCTGTTCCACCGCATCGGGCGCAAGGCCGTGCTGACCGAGGCCGGAACCGCCCTGATCGAACCGGCCCGCGCGGCCGTGCGCAGTCTGGAGATGGCACGGGCAACGGTGGAATCCGTGCACGGCCTGCGCAGCGGGCGGGTCGACATCGCGGCGATGCCCTCCCAGTCCATCGAGCCGCTCACCGGCATGATCCGGCGCTTCGCCGAGCGACACCCGCAGGTCTGCGTGGCCGTCCAGGCGGCCTTCACCCCGAAGGATGTCACCGAGACGGTGCGCACCGGGAAAGCAGAGCTGGGGCTGGTGGCGAGCCCCGCGCCGTTCCCGGCGACCGACGTGCGGCCCTATCCGGTCATGGAGCAGAAGTTCGTCCTGCTCACCCCGCCCGACGGGCCCTTCCCGCCCGGAGCGCCGGTACGGCGCGAGCAGCTTGCCGGACAGCGTCTGATCGTCGGCCAGCAGGGCACGGGGATGCGTCAGTACGTCGATGACCTCCGGGCGGCGGGAGTCGAGTGGACCCTCGCCGTGCAGAGCGAGCACCGCATCGCGCTGGTGCCGCTCGTGCTCGGCGGCGTCGGACTGGCCGTGGTGACCGATTCCTGGCGGGACTTCGCCGAACGGGCCGGGGCGCTCGTGCTGGACATCGAACCGGCGACCACGCTGCACGTCGCGCTGCTCAGCAGGAAGACGGGGCTGACCCCGGCTGCCCGGGCGTTCCTGGCCAGTGCGACAGAGGGCGCCGGCCGCCAGGCCGGATAGGCGCGTCCTATAAGACACATGGACGGCCCGTCTTGGACGCGCCGGTGCGCTGGTTGCTGCAATCCACACATGACGACCTACCGCATCGCCCTCATCCCCGGTGACGGGATCGGCACCGAGGTGCTGCCCGCCGCCCGGCGCGTCCTGGACGCCGTCGCCGCCCGACACGGCATCGCCTTCTCCTACGACGCGTTCGACTGGTCGTGCGAGCGCTATCTGCGCGAGGGCGCGATGATGCCCGACGACGGCCTGGATCAGCTGCGGGGCCATGACGCGATCCTCCTGGGCGCTGTCGGACACCCCGGCGTCCCGGACCACGTCTCCCTGTGGGGCCTGCTGATCCCCATCCGCCGTGGCTTTCGCCAGTACGTCAACCTGCGGCCGATCCGCGTCTTCGAGGGCGTGGCGAGTCCCCTGCGCACCGCCGAGCCCGGCGAGGTGGACTTCGTGGTCGTACGGGAGAACGTGGAGGGCGAGTACAGCGAGATCGGCGGCCGTCTGAACCGCGGCTTCCCCGAGGAGATGGCCGTCCAGGAGGCCGTGTTCACCCGCGCCGGGGTCAGCCGGGTGCTCGACTACGCCTTCGAGCTGGCCGCACGGCGGGGCGGCCGGCTGACGTCGGCCACCAAGTCCAACGGCATCGTGCACACACTGCCCTTCTGGGACGAGCTGGTGAACGAACGCTCCCGGCACCACCCGCATGTCGCCTGGGACCAGGAGCACATCGACGCGCTGGCCGCGAAGTTCGTCCTCCAGCCCGCACGTTACGACGTCGTCGTCGCATCGAACTTGTTCGGCGACATCCTCAGCGACCTTGCCGCCGCGGTCGCGGGCGGCATCGGCATCGCCCCCGCCGCCAACCTCAACCCCGAGCGCGCATACCCCTCCATGTTCGAGCCGGTGCACGGCTCCGCACCGGACATCGCGGGGCGCGGCATCGCCAACCCGCTCGGCGCCATCTGGTCCGCCGCCATGATGCTCGACCATCTGGGCCAGCCGGCCGCGGCCACCGACATCACGGACGCGATCGCCGCCGTGCTCGCCACGACCTCCGTGCGCACCCCCGACCTCGGTGGCACCGCCGGTACCGAGGAGTTCACCGAGAAACTGCTCGAACTGCTCTGATCCGCACGGCGGGTTGTGGTGGCCGGGACGTGTCAGCCAGGCCACCGCGCCGTACCGGACCGCTCGCGCACCACCGCGGGTCTGCCCGGGCCTAGCCCTTGGCGCGGTACAGGCCCCGGCCGGTTCGGCGGATGCGCGACGCACCGACGAGGCGGTCGAGTGTGCTGCGGACCCCGTTGATGCTTCCGCTGTCGGAGTCGCGCCCCAGGGCCGCCGCGACATCGCGGGCGCGGACGTCGGCATCGCCGACGGCGGCGAAGTACTCCATGATCTGCTCGGTGAGCTTGCCGTACTGCTTCGGCCCGCCGGCGTTGGCACCGGCCGGCGTGGGCGCGTCCGCCGGTTCGGGGGAGGCGGGACGGGAGCGCCGCGCGCCGGGCACCGCGGCCTCGTCGCGTTCCGCGGCAGCGGTTCCGGCGGCCGGATCCGCCGAGGCCGCCTCACCGGAGGGGGGCAGCATCAGGGTCTCAAGGGTGCTGAGGGCCCGCTGTACGGAGCCGAGGTGTGCCACGACCGCGGCCAGTTCCCTTTCCAGCGACTGTTTCTGGATCTGCAGGCGTTCCAGTTCGGCCTGAAGGCTCTCAGCGGTGACCTCGATGTCATGCGCCGCATGGGTTCCGGAGACCATGTGTTCCTCTCATCCTCAACCCTTTCTGCCGCGCCGGGCTCACCTGCGGTGTCGCAGGGCCCGGGCACGCAGACGAGTGTCACCCTCATCATACGCAGCGGTACCTCGACCAGTGCCACTGTGTGTGTCCGACGCGGCGGCGCGAAACACACCGTGGTGGACGAGCTGACGGTCCTGCCCCAAGCAGTGCGGCCTCCGTCGCCGGGAACACGCCGACGGCGGCCGGATCGGGGTGCTTGTCGTGCCGCCGTGGCGACGGCGTGCACAGCGCAGCGATGCTCACGATTTCATCACACCAACGTGTGAGATAGTGTCAGCTCCGCTGTTCACGGCGGGCGCAATCACCACGTGAAGGCAAGGTATCGCAGTGCACAAGCGCAAGCCGCGATGGCGGCTGCCACTTCTGATCACGTCCGGCGCCCTCGCGGCGGCCGGCGTCACCGGTGTTCCGCTGCTGGCCCAGGCTTCGGGCTCCGACCCGCAACCGGCCGGCCGGCAGCAGGCGTTCGAGCGGGCCGCGGCCGAGTTCCACGTTCCGCTGCCGGTGCTGCTCGGCGTCGCCTACCACGAGTCGGCCTGGGAACCGCATCCGGGCGAACCCAGCACCAGCGGCGGCTACGGTCCGATGCATCTGACGGATGTGACGCCCGCGATGATGGCCGGCGGCGACGCGGGAGCCGCCGGGCGTGCGGATCTGAAGGAGATGGCCGCCGACCCCTCGTTGCACACCCTGCGGGCGGCGGCGGAACTGACCGGGCTGCCCGCCGGGAAGCTGCGCGACGACGAGGCCGCCAACATCCGCGGCGGCGCCGCCCTGCTGGCCTCCTACGCCAAGGCCACCACCGGAGGCGTACCGCAGGACGTGGGCCAGTGGTACGCCGCCGTGGCCCGCTACAGCGGCTCGCCGCAGGAGCGCGGCGCGAAGGCGTTCGCCGACCGGGTCTTCGCCTCCGTCAAAAAGGGCGTCAGCGAGACGACGGAGGACGGTCAGCGGGTCCGGCTTGCCCCCGTCACCGACGTGCGGCCCGCGACGGACCAGCTCGCCGGCCTTCGTCTGAAGGCGACGGACGCGGCACAGACCGAGTGCCCGGTGACACTCGACTGCACGTTCATCCCCGCCGCCGCCGCGAACGGGCAGGTGTCCGACCGGCCTGCCAATGGCATCCGGATCGACTCCATCGTCATCCATGACACCGAGTCGTCCTACGAGTCGGCCATCAACAGCTTCCAGACACCCGGTGGCGGCTCGGCCCACTACGTGATCCGTTCCTCGGACGGTGCGGTGACCCAGATGGTGCCCACCAAGGACCTGTCCTTCCAGGCCGGCAACTACTCGACGAACATGCACTCGATCGGCGTCGAGCACGAGGGCTACGCCGCCGCCAACGGGACGTGGTACACCCAGGCCCAGTACGAGGCAAGCGCCGAACTCGTCAGGTACCTGGCCGACCGGTTCGGCATCCCGCTGGACCGGCAGCACATCATCGGGCACGACAACGTCCCGGGACCGAACTCCTCCCTCGTCTCCGGCATGCACTGGGACCCGGGCCCGTCCTGGGACTGGGAGCGCTACATGCGCCTCCTCGGCGCCCCCGTCGACGCGGCACACGGCACCGCACGGGTCGGCTCGGCGGTCACCATCACACCTGGTTTCGCCAAGAACCGGCAGACGGTGCAGGTCTGCCCCTCCGACGATCCGACGGGCGCCACGCCCGAATGCACCGAACGGCGCCAGCCGGCCGACTTCGTCCCCCTGCACACCGCACCCAGCGGCAGCGCACCGCTCTTCGGTGACCAGGCCATCCACCCCGAGGGCGCCGGCACCCGCAGGATCAACGACTGGGGCAGCACCGCGCAGGCGGGCCAGCAGTTCGTCGTGGCCGATCAGCAGGGCGCGTGGACGGCCATCTGGTACAGCGGCAGCAAGGTGTGGTGCCACAACCCCGGCGGGCGCAACACGACCCCCGCCCACGGGGCGACCGTGATCAAGGCCGCCCAGGCCGCGCCCGCCGCCGTGTACGGCAGCAGCTACCCGGACGCGGACGAATATCCCGCCGGGCTCTCGCCCTCCACCCAGGCGCCGCTGAGCTTCTACGACATTCCCGCCGGCCAGGCGTACGTGGCCACCGGGGAACCAGCCGCCACCGACGACTACTTCCCCTCCAGCGGCACCGTCGTGACCGGCGGCAAGAAGATGTACACCATTCAGTACAACCACCGTCTGGCCCTCGTGTACGAGGCGGACGTGGCGGCAGGCCGATGACCGCGCAACCCTGACGGAACCGCCCGCCAGGGCGGCGTTCGGACACGGTGCGACCGGGCAGGAGGTGTGCACCAGGGTGCGGGCCGGCGCGCAGGCACGTCACAAGATCCGCACCGGCCGGTCGAGGACATCGGGACGACTGCCGCGGTGGCTGTGGTGCGTGGGCCGTGCGAGAGGGAGGATGTCGTATGGGCCGTGCCGATGACGCGGTGCCGATCGCGGAGCTGCTCGACGAGCGGCGTCATCTGCTCGACGTCGCCCACTGGATGCTGGGCGACGGCAGCGCGGCGGAGAGCGTCGTGGACGAAACGTATCGACGGTGGTACGCGCTGCCCCAACCGGCTCGGGCACGGATCACCTCGCCGCGTGCATGGCTGGTCGAGGTCACCGGCGGCATCTGCCTGGCCCGGCTGACCCCGCCCGACAGCGCCCCTTCCTGCTCGGGAGCCGAGCCGCGCGGGACGCCCGAGGAGGAGAGCAGCGGAACGCTGTTCGACGCGCTGGATTCCCTCTCCCCGGCACAACGTGCGTCGTTCGTGCTCAACGACGTGTGCGGGGCGCCGCGCACGGTCGTCGACATCGTGCGGCAGCCGGGACCGGAGCGTTCCGAGCCGGCCGACGACGCCCGCCGCAGTCTCCGGGCACAAGGCGCGCGGCACACCACGCCACGGCAGCACGACGCGGCCGTCCACACCGTGCGGACGGCCTGTGCGACGCAGGACGAAGCCCTCCTGACATCCGTCCTCGCACCCGATGTCACGGCCTTCTTCGACGGCGGCGGCAAGATCCGGGCCCTGGTCGAACCGGTCCGCGGCAGCACACAGGTCGCCCGCAGCCTGCTCACGCTGCTGCCCCGCCACCCGCGCACCGCCCTGCACACCCAGTCCGTCAACGGGCGCACCGGCCTCGTCGTGCGCCACGACCGGCTGGTCGCCGCCGTCATCAGCCTCGACATCGCCGGCCGTCATGTCGTCCAGATCTGGGCCGTCCTCAACCCCGACAAACTCCGCACCTGGAACAACCTCGACCCCTCCGGCCACTGACGCACCCCACGCGAGGCGCCGCATCGCCGCCGGGTGTGCGCAGTGCGGTCGCCACGCCGTGTGTCACATCGTCATGGCGTGGCCGGTCATAGGGAGGACAGCAGTTCACGAACCTCTGCCTCACGGCGAGTTCGTCGAGGCGCACGAACCGCTCAGCCGGGAACGGGCGCACACCCTCACGGCACACGAACACCCGCAGACGACCGCCGGGGGAGACGATCAGCCGCTCAGGGAGGCCACATAGGGCAACAGCTTGGAGGGATTCATGACCCACATGATCCGGTCGATCCCGTCGGCGGACGCGTCGATGCACAGCAGCGCCACGGCGTTCCCGCCGGCCGAGACGAGAACGGACGGCCGCCCGTTGGCCTCGACCCACCGGATGTCCGCCTCGGGCCAGAACCGGGGCGCGAAGGCCGCGAGGTACCTGGCCACGCGCAGACGCCCGATGACTGGGACCTTCGACGCGCCGCGCGTCCCGCCGCCGTCGGAGTAGCTGACGACGTCCTCGGCGAGAAGGTTCTCCAGTACGGACAGATCGCCCGTCCGGGCCGCGGCGAGGAACACCTCAAGCAACCGTCGGTGCTCGGCCGGGCTCACCCGCTTCCTGCGTTCGGCGGCGAGGTGCTTGCGGGCACGGCTCACCAACTGGCGGGCATTGGCCTCACTGGTCTCCAGGATGTCCGCGATCCGGTGGTAGGGGTAGTCGAACGCCTCTCTGAGGACGTAGGCCGTGCGTTCCACCGGGTTCAGCTTCTCCATGAGGAAGAGAACCGCCAGTTCCAGCGCCTCGGCCCGTTCCGCGCCCACCTGCGGGTCCACCGTGGTGTCGACGGGTTCGGGAAGCCACGGTCCGATGTACGACTCCCGTCGCACCCTGGCGGACTGGGCGAGGTTGATGGCCAGTCGCGCGGTGACCGTGGTCAGGAAGGCCGTCGGCTCCACGACGTTCGTGCGGTCCTCGTTGTGCCACCGCAGCCATGTCTCCTGGACGATGTCCTCGGCCTCCACCGAGCTGCCGAGGATCCGGTACGCGATGCCGAAGAGCCGGGGGCGCGCCGCAAGGAAGTCCTTCGTCGCCTGGTCAACGGCCCCATTGTGATCGTTCCCAGCGTGCATCGTTGTCCCTTCCGGCGCCGAGACCACCATGCTACAAGCTGCCACAGTGTGCGCTCGCGGCGGTGGACGGGCGCACCCGAGTCAACGCTGTGATCACACGGTTGCACTCATGTGTGCCGCGTGGATCGGCACATGCCCGGCCCCACCACCCGGGTGCGGTCCTCCACGCCCCGACTCGCTCGTTCGGCTTATCCGGTCGTCACACAAGGCGGCCGTGAAGATCTTTATGTGAGCGAGCACGCTCGCTTCCGATGCACATTCGTAGACGGAGGAAGGAATCGGTAGTGGATCAGTGGCAGCGCCGGCGATGGTCCGGCGGTATGTCCTTGGCCCTGTCGGCCGCGTTATCGGCTTCGCTCGCGGCGACGGGGGTGGTCTCGGCGGTGTCCCCGGCGGCGGCCGACTCCGGGGACGGTGACGCGACCATCCGGGTCGTGCGCGAGGTGAACGCGAACGGCAAGTGGGACCAGGCGCTGGAACCGGGCATGGCCGGGGTCACGGTCGTACTGACCGACGACGCCGGGCGGTCGGTCACCGGGATCACGCAGGCGGACGGCACGGTGAAGCTCACGCCGGGCAACAGCCTGGGTGGCGGCAAGTACCGGGTCGAGGTGAAGAACCCCGACGAGGGTGTGCTGTTCCCCGGGTTCGCCTCGGCGCGGCCCAACCTGATCGATCCGACGGTGCTGTCGTCGAACGTGGAGTTCGTGGATCTGTCGGGTGGCAAGAACGTGGAGATCACCACCTCGTTCTGGTCCCCGGAGGACTACTGCCAGAAGAACGCCACCTTGGTGACGGCCTGCCAGAACGCCTCCATTCCGCCCGGTAGCGCGTCCCCGGACAGCAAGCGCACGTTGACGTCGTTCCCGTTCGGCACGCGCGGCGATGCCGTCGCGGACCCCGGCCTTGTCTCTGACC
Organism: Streptomyces sp. NPDC102462; assembly: GCF_044765425.1. Classification (NCBI taxonomy): domain Bacteria; kingdom Bacillati; phylum Actinomycetota; class Actinomycetes; order Kitasatosporales; family Streptomycetaceae; genus Streptomyces; species Streptomyces sp. NPDC102462. The sequence continues at coordinate 209,692 of NZ_JBIWKB010000001.1, forward strand.
TGGCGAACAACGGGCAGACGGGCACGGTCTGGGGTGTCGGCGTCAACCGGGTGACCAAGCAGGTCTTCTCCGCGGCCTATGCCAAACGAGGGGCCAAGTACGGCCCCGGCGAAGCGGGTGCGATCTACCGGACCGACCCGGCCACCAAGCAGACCGTGGTGTTCACCAAGGTCCCCAACCCCGGCGGCACCCAGCACAACATGAATGCCGGGATGGACCAGGCGTTCGGTCCTGTGGTCGGCAAGGAGTCGCTGGGCGACCTGGACGTCAGCGCGGACGGCAAGGACCTGTACGTCGTCAACCTGCACGACCGCAGGCTCTACCGCTACGACGCCACACAGCCCACCGCCGCCACGCAGAAGGCGTCCTACCCGATCAAGGACCCGGGCTGTGCTGCGCCCGGGGACTGGCGCCCCTTCGGCCTGGGCCTCCACGAGGGCAAGGTGTACGTCGGCGGCGTGTGTTCGGCGCAGTCCACCGGCAACAAGGCCGACATGCGGGCCGTCGTGCAGGTCTTCGACCCGGTCACGGGCCAGTTCACCGGCACGGTCATGGACCAGCCGCTGAACTTCCCGCGCGGCGGGTGGACGGGCGCCAACGCGTGCGGCGGCCCGAGCTGGTACCCGTGGACCGACACCCGGCCCCTGACCCAGGACGGCAAGGCATGCACGGGTGACGTGATCCAGAACCCGGAGCCCGAGCTCACCGACATCAGCTTCGAGATCAACGGTGACATGGTCGTCGGCTTCGCCGACCGTTTCGCCGACCGCGCCGGCTGGAACCTGCCGGAGACCTCCGGCACCTGGCCGGCGACCACCGCGGTCAACGGCGGTGACATCAACCGGGCCTGCCGTGGCGGGAACCACATGTTCGTCCTGGACGGCAACGGCGGCTGCAAGAACAACAACACCGGCCCCGCCGTCTCGGGCGGAGAGAAGCCGGACGTCAAGGAGTTCTACCCCGGCGACTACATGGGCACCGAAGAAGGCGGCCACCAGGAGATCAGCTCGGGTGGTGTGGCGTTCTCCGCGGTCGAGGACAGGATCCCGTTCACCGCGATGGACCCCATCCAGAAGACGGGCAGCGGCGTGCGGTGGCTGGACCGCAACGACGGCACCAGCGCCATCAACGGGGACGGCCTGTTCCTGAACAACGACTTCGGCAAGGCGCGCGGGATGGGTGACCTGGAAGTCCTGTGCGACGAGGCGCCGTTGCAGATCGGCAACCGGGTCTGGAAGGACACCGACCTGGACGGCGTCCAGGACCCCGGTGAGGAGCCGGTGGTGGGTGCCACGGTCAACCTGTACGACGCGGCCGGCAAGAAGATCGGTACGGCGGTCACCAACGAGCGGGGCGAGTACTACTTCGACTCGACCGTGACCAAGAACGTCAAGCCGGAGGACTTCCCGTACGGCAAGACGTACACCGTGAAGATGGACAACCCGGCCGACTACCAGACCGGTGGCGTCCTGGACGGCTGGAAGCCCACCCGGCCCAACCAGGGCAACAACGACCAGATCGACTCCAGCGGTGAGACGTCCGGCAACCCCTACCCGGCCGCCCAGGTCACCCCGAAGGGCGCCGGCCAGAACGACCACGGCGCCGACTTCGGCTTCGTGAACCCGCAGGCCGACCTGTCCGTGATCAAGACGGGTCCGGCCTGGGCGGGCCCGGGTGGAGAGATCGAGTACAACGTCATCATCACCAACAACGGGCCGAACCGCTCCACGCGCTGGACGGTCACCGACCCGCTGCCCGAGCGTCTCACCGACGCCAGGACCTCCGACGCCGGCTGCGGTATCGCCGCCGGCATCCTGACGTGCTCCGGTGGCCCGCTGGACGTCGGGGAGAGCCACACCGTCAAGGTCACTGCCAAGGCGCCCGCCGACTTCCAGCCGATGGAGATTATGACCAACTGCGCCAAGGTCACGGGTGCTGAGCCCGACCCCAACCCCGACAACAACGACTCCTGTGTCGACACCGTCGGCGTCCCGGTCATCGACCCCGTCGTCGGTGGCACGGCCGCCGCGGCGGCCATCGGCGGCTTCCTCCTGATCCGCCGCCGCCGCACCAGCGGAGCCGCCATGTAACAAGCCACTACCCCTCTCTGCCAATGGAACGAGCGGTCCCTCCCCGGCATCACGGGGAGGGACCGCTCGTTTTTGGCGCTGTGGCTCACTCCACGAAGTACGAGCGGGGTGTTCGCCGGAGGGAAATCTGGGTCAGCGGGTGATCGCCTTGGTCTCAAGGAACTCCTCGATACCGGCGCGGCCCATCTCCCGGCCGTTGCCGGACTGCTTGTAACCACCGAACGGCGCCTGGAAGTTGTGCTCCCCGCCGTTGACGTCGACCTGTCCGACGCGCAGCCGCCGGGCGATCGCCATGGCGTGTTCCTCGTCGCCGGTGACGGCGGCGCTGAGGCCGTAGATCGTGCCGTTGGCGATCTCGACGGCGTGGTCGTCGTCCGTATAGGGGATCACGACGAGAACGGGGCCGAAGATCTCCTCCTGCGCGATGACGGATCCGGGGTCGACGTCGGAGAAGATCGTGGGCCTGACATAGGCACCCGTCTCGAAGCCCTCCGGCCGGCCGGGCCCGCCGACCACCAGGGTGGCGCCGTCGGCGACACCGCGCCGGATGTAGCCGTCCACGCGCTCGCGCTGGGTCTCCGAGGCGAGCGGACCGATCCGGGTGGCCTCGTCGGCGGGGTCACCCACCGTGTACTCGGCGGCGGCCGACCGCAGCATCTCGACGACTTCGCCCTGGAGGTCCTGGGGAACGAGCATGCGGGTATGGGCACCGCAGGCCTGACCGCCGTTGGCCCAGGCGAAGGCCAGTCCGCGGGCGACGGCGAAGTCGAGGTCCGCCTCGGGCAGGACGATGTGGGCCGACTTGCCGCCCAGTTCGAGCGCGACGCGCTTGACGGTGTCCGACGCGGCCACGGAGACCCGCTTGCCGGCGGCGGTGGACCCGGTGAACGAGACCATGTCGATCTTCGGGTGCCGGGAGATCGCCTCGCCGACGACCGGACCGGTGCCCTGCACGACGTTCAGCACGCCGTCCGGGAGACCCGCGTCGGTGGCGATCTCCGCGAACATCCGGGCGCTCAGCGGCGAGATCTCCGAGGGTTTGAGCACCACGGTGTTACCGGCCAGCAGCGCCGGTACGACCTTGGTCACCAGCTGCTGGAGGGGGAAGTTCCACGGGGTGATGGCACCGACCACGCCGACCGGCTCCCGGACGATCAGCGAGTTCTCCACCACCTCCGTCCACTCGAACCGCTCGGCCGCGGTGATCGCGGCGAGGGTCGAGGCCACGGGGAAGCCCGCCTGCGCTTGGCGGGAGAAGCCGATCGGGGCGCCCATCTCCTGCGTGATCGTGGCCGCTATGGCCTCGGAGTGCTGCTGCATCCCCTCGGCCAGACGCCGTATCACGGCGATACGGTCCTCGGCCGCGGTCGCCGACCATCCGGGGAAGGCGGCGAGCGCCGCGTCCACCGCCTTGTCGACGTCCTCGGCCGTGCCCTCGTGCACGGAGGCGACCACGGAAGCGTCGGCCGGGTTGAGGACGTCGATCAGCGGCCCCGAGCCGGGCACGGCACGGCCGTCGATCCAGTGGGACGGGGCGGGAAAGGGGACCTCATGGTTCGTGTTCATGCCCGCAAGGCAACACCGGCCGTCCCAGGGCATCCATGCTCCGCCATGCCCATGATCCGGGTCACAGTGCCGCAGGTCCGGAAAGCGGCAGCCGGGCCGCACGGCCCATGACATCGCCGTGCCGGCGCCGGCGGGACCGCGGTGTCACAGCACCGGCCGTCGCACGGTCGAACCGGTGGGCGGCACCACGTGCCACCCCTGGGACGCGTTCGTGACGGGGGGCGATCCGCGACGCTCCGGCGAACGGCCGCACGGCGGCATGAGCCCGGCGCGTCGCCCGCACGGTCACGGACCACCTGCCCGGCGACGGCCTGAACCGCCCTTCCGTGCTGCGGGCGTCGGCCCCACGAGGATACGAGAGCGTCGTCGGCGGGAAGGAACCGTGAAGCCCGCCGCACGGCTCCGGCGTACCTCACGATGCGCCGTCGGCCCGGCTTGGCCCGGCTCACTGCGGGCCGCGGCGTGTCCGGCAGCGTCATCGGGGAGAGGGAGGTGCCGCTCGTGGACGGTGCGGACGGGGACTTCGCAGGGCGCAGGATCGAGCGGGGGAGTGGACCGACGGGATGCCCCGTCGCACGCGGAAGCGACGGCGTCTGGCAGGTGCGCGGATACGACGCGGCCCGCGCCGTGCTGCGCAGCACCGACACCGACCAGGCGGGGCTCGGCATCGAGACGGTCGAGAAACTCCCGTCGCGCATCCGGCGGCCGGTGCTCTACCGGGACGGACCCGAGCACCGTGAACACCGCCGGCAGACCGCCCGGTTCTTCACACCGCGCCGTGTCGACGAGCACTACCGGGACGTCATGGTCCGCGCCACCCGGCACCAGCTCGACCACCTCACGGCCACCCGCCGGGCCGCCCTGTCGGACCTGAGCTTCCGCGTGGCGATCGACGTGGCCTGCGCCGTCATCGGGCTGACCGAGAGCCGGCCCGGCATCGAGCGGCGGCTGGAACGCTTCTTCCCCGAGAAGTTCGGTACGCCAGGGCTGACCAGCCTCCACGGCATCCACTGGATGGTGCGGCAGAACATCAACTGGCTGCGGGTCTATCTGGGCGACGTACGGCCCGCCGTGCGCACCCGCCGCCGTAGCCGCCGCGACGACCTCGTCTCCCATCTGCTCGACGAGGGCTGCTCGGCCCAGGAGGTCCTGGGTGAATGCCTCACCTTCGCCGCGGCGGGCATGGTCACCACCCGCGAGTTCATCAGCGCGGCCGCCTGGCATCTGTTCTCCGATGCCGCGCTGCTGGCGCACTACCGGTCGGCGGACGAGGCCGGCCGGCTCGGTGTGCTCAACGAGATACTGCGCCTCGAACCGGTCGTCGGCCGCCTCGGCCGCCGTACCACGCGGCCCCTCGACCTGCCCGGCGGCGAGGAGACCGTGACCGTACCGGCCGGTGAGCGCATCGACATCCTCATCGACCACACCAACCTCGATGAGCGAGCCATGGGTCCGCGACCGTGGTGCGTCCGTCCCGGGCGGGCCACGAACGACGGCGTCGGCTCGCCGGGGCTGTCCTTCGGTGACGGCCCGCACAAGTGCCCCGGTGCCCATATCGCGCTCCTGGAGACGGACACCTTCCTCAGCGGGCTGTTCGCCCTGCCGGGACTGCGCATGGCGACCCCGCCCACGATCGGATTCCTCGACGGCATCGGAAGCTACGTACTGCGCGACTGCGTCGTGGAGATCGGCACCGCGGCCTGACCGCCCCGCCCGGCTCCTCGTGGCCGATGCGCCGTCCGAGAACCCGGTCGGGGTGGGCGCGGCTCGCCGGGCGGGCGCATCCTGGAGGGGGGAGCGGGCCGCGCGGCCGTGTCCCGCTGCGGCGGCATGCCGGGCGTGCGGGGTGATATGCGGTGCCGAGAGCCCCCTCGGGAGTGACCATGAGACTTTCCTTCCTCGAACCCCTCTACCAGCAGCCGGGTCCCTTCGCGTCCGTCTACGTGGACACCTCCCGCGATGCCGCCGTCGACGACCCCGATGCCGCCATGGAGCTGCGCCGGCGGCACCTTCGGGACGCCCTGACGGCCGAGGGAGCGGACCGGGACTCCGTCATCGCGGTGGCCGACACGGTGGGCGGTGACACGGAGGTCCCCGGCACCCACGGCCAGGCGGTGTTCACCGCACACGGGAACCTGGTCCTGTCGGACGAACTGCCCGCTCCACCCGCTCGGGACACCGCGCACTTCGGGACCCTGCCGGACACCATGCCGCTGATCGTCCAGCACGCGCCCGGCATCCCGTACCTGGCCGTGTCCGTGCACTACACCGGCCGTCACGCCACGGACGCCGCCGGCACCGTACGGATCGACGCCGAGGCCGGCACCTGGCCGCTGACCCGGGTCACGCCCGGACACCGTCTCCACGAGGAGATCCCGGTGACCGACTGGCTGAACGCCGCCGCGGAGGTGGGCCGGGAACTGGAGGGCCACGCACGGCGCATCGACATCGAGACGGTGGTCGTCGCGGGCGACGTCTGGGCACGCGGCATCCTCGTCCGGCGGCTTCCGGCCGGCCTGCGCGAGCAGGTCGTCACGGTCGCAGGCGCGGGCACCTCCCAGCCCGGGAGGGCACTGCTGGAGCGGCAGCTCGACGACCTCTTCCGCGGGCGGATGGCCGCCCGCGACCGGGCACTGCTCAGTGCCTTCCTCGCCGCGCGAGCCCACGGCGGAGCGGCCACGGAAGGACTTGCCGCCGCCGTGTCCGCCCTGCAACGCGGCCGGGTCAAGGCCCTCTTCCTCAACAACCACCCGGAGTCGCCGCTGCGCCTGTGGATCGGCCCGGAACCGGGCCAACTCGCCCTCACCGCAGACGAACTGCGCGTCTACGGGACACGAGAGGTCGGCGAGGAGCGGGCCGACGCGGCCCTGGCCCGCGCCCTCGTCGGCACGGGCGCCGAACTGGTCGTGGTACCCGAACATGAGCTGCGGCTGCGGGAGGGCGTGGGCGTGCTGCTGCGCTACTAGCCCGCCTCCGGCGCCGGAACGGGCTTCCGGCGGGGGCACGGTGGTGGCCGCCGCCCGTGGTCACGGGCGTGCCCCCTGCTCGTCGCGCCGGGGAACGGTGGCGCCGCCGCCGGCCCGCACGGCGTTCACCACCGCCTGGTGCAGATGGCGGCTCTCCTGCCGGGAAGGGCACGGCAGCGGGCTTCCGGCCAGGGTGAACCAGCGGGACGTGCCGCTGTACTGGACCAGCACCTCGGCCCGCCTGCCGTCCCAGGTCGTACGCACCGTCAGGTCCCCGGTGACGATCCCCGTCTCGTCGGTGCGGGCACCGCCCCGCCCCGTGAACACGCCCGTCGTCGTCCATGACGTCCCTACCATGGCCTTCGCCTTCCTCTCGGCTTCCCCCTCGGGCCCTTCATCCCTTGAGGACGCCCAGCGGCACCAGGCGGGCCACGAGGCGCCCCAAGTCGTTGTGTTCGCTCGCCCGGACCACGGCATCGACGTCCTTGTACGCCTCCGGTGCCTCCTCGGTGACGCCGCGCCAGGAGGCGGGGCGCACCGCGACCCGCGCGTCGGCCAGTTCCTGGCGCAGTCTTCGGCCGGACATCTCACGGTGGGCGCGATGCCGGCTCCAGACGCGGCCGGCGCCGTGGCAGCAGGAGTCGAAGGCCCGGTTGCCGGTGACGCCGGTCATGACGTACGAGGCGGTGCCCATCGTGCCGGGCACGAACACCGGCTGGCCGAAGGGGCGCAGCGCGTCCGGCAGCTCCGGGTGGCCGGGCGGCAGGGCCCGGGTGGCGCCCTTGCGGTGGACGCACAGCAGGGGACCGCTGCCGCCGTCGCCGGTGGGGCGTTCCAGCCTGGCGAGGTTGTGCGAGACGTCGTAGAGCAGGTCCAGGCCCGCACCGGTCACCTCGCGGAAGGCGCCGCGGGCGGCGTCGGCCAGCAACTGGCGGTTGGCGCGGGCGTAGTTCGCGGCGGCCGCCATCGCCGCCAGGTAGGCGCGGCCCGCGGGCGAGTCGACGGGCGCGCAGGCGAGCTGCGGGTCGGGCACGTCGATGCCGTACCGCCGCATCACGCCGTCCATGGCCCGTACGTGGTCGGCGCAGATCTGGTGCCCCAGGCCCCGCGAACCGCAGTGGATCATGACGCACACCAGGCCGGTACGCAGGCCGAAAGCCCGCGCACACGTCTTGTCGTGGACGGTGTCGACCGCCTGGATCTCCAGGAAGTGGTTGGCCGACCCCAGACTGCCGACCTGCCGGGCACCGCGGTCCAGCGCGCGTTCGCCGATCTGGGCGGCATCGGCGTCGCCGACGGCTCCGCCGTCCTCGCAGCGGTCCAGGTCGCGCGGTACGCCATGGCCCTGCTCGACCGCGTAGCGGGCCCCGCCGCGCAGGACCTCGTGCAGCTGGGCCCGGCCCGTCAGGTGCCACAGGCCGCCGTGCCCGAGCCCGCGTGGGACCAGCGCGTCCAGACGGTCCATCAGCGCGGGCAGTCTCCGCAGCAGCGCCGAGCGGTCCACGTGCGCGGTGAGCAGGCGCACCCCGCAGGAGATGTCGAAGCCCACTCCGCCCGGCGAGACGACTCCGCCGCCGTCGACGTCGGTCGCGGCCACACCGCCGATCGGGAAGCCGTAGCCCCAGTGGATGTCGGGCATGGCGTACGAGGCGCGGACGATGCCCGGGAGCGTGGCGACGTGGGCGACCTGGGCGAGGGCCTGGTCACCGGGCTCGTCCGGCAGCAGCTCGCGCGGCGCGAGGACGGCTCCGGGCACCCGCATGGCGCCGGTCCGTTCGATCCGGAACCGCCAGGGCCCCTCCGCCGTCAGCCGGATGTCCATGTCGCATCGGCCTCCTCGGCGAGCCGTTCCGGCGCGGGAGCCGGACGGGCGTCACACATCCAGGGTCACCCGGCCGACCCACCCGTGCGAGTCCTGGACCAGCGCCAGCCCGTGCAGGGCCACGGCCTTGGGTACGGCCCCGGTCTGTGTGGCCGTCGAACTGCCGCACATCGTGCACCGCACCCGCACTCCGCCCGGCTCCGGCGTCACCGCGACGTCGGACGGCAGCTCGTCAGCGGCGTCCATGCGGTAGATGATCTCTTCGAGCACCCCGGCCAGGAGCCGGTCGTCGTCCACGGCGGACACCACGTACTCCCGTACGGTGCCCGGCGCGTGCGCGGGCAGCTCGGCGAAGCTGCCGACCATGCCGCCCACCGCCTCCGCGATGCACTCCTCACGGGTCGGCGCCCATGCCTCGACCCGCAGATCACCGGTGTGCGGAACACTGCGATGACCGCACGGCGGCTGCCCAGGCCCGGCACGGGCCATACCGCCCTGCCGCACACCCTGTGGCCGCGCGGATGCGGACCGGCCCGCTCCGGCGGGCTGCCGCGCCCGTGTCGTACGGGCACCGTCATGCGGCTCACCTCCGCGGACGCGAACGCGTGAAGCCATGTGTCTCACCTCCCCACCCCGGCGGCGGCGGGGACTTGGCCGGCCGAACCGTGGCGGGGGAGTCAGGCGCGATGTGCCGGGGTGTCGGTCTCGTCGGACGGGCCGTGAAGGCGCCCGGCCGACTGCCGGGTGGGGGACTTTCGGTGCTCGCCGCGCACGCCGAGGTCGACCGCGGCCCGCTGCATCGAATGGATCATCCCGTCCAGCTCTTCGATGCAGGCCCGGACGCGCTGGGCCGCGAAGTCGTCGGTGACACGGGGCAGGGCACCGGCGAGGCTCAGCCCTGCCGAGAAGATCCGGTTGATCGCGTCGGACAGGATCCGGCTCATGAGCGGGTCCGCCGGCATCCGGCCGGGATCGCACCGGGCGACGGGTGCCACCTCGTCCCGTAGGCCCGGGGGCACACCGTCGACATGTGGCCCGCGCAGCCGTCGGCCGATCGACTCACCCGCGAGAAGGCCGTAGAGCCGCATGATCCCGAGGTCGCGCTCGGACGGCTGTCCCGGCTCCGACATGTGTGTCGAGACCATCCCGACCAGTCGCCCCGCGCAGTCCACCAGAGGTGTGGACTGAACGGCCCGTACCCCGGCGGCACGGAAGATCCCTTCGTGCCGCGCCATGCCAGGGGCGGCGCGGACATCGGCCACGACCTCCTGGTCGCCCCGCCGGGCGGCTCGACCGCACACGCAGTGGTCGTCGTCCACCACAGCGAAGTGGTCGAGGAACCGGGGACCGAAGCCGCACTGGGTGACCAGGACCAGCGAGCCGTCGCAGGGGTCCACGACCTGGACGTTGCCGAAGTCGGCGCCCACCAGGTCCATGGCCGTCCGCATCACACGCACGAGCACCAGGCCCAGGTGCGGGGCGTCGCGCAGTTCCGCCGCCCCGTCCTGCAAACGCCGCAGGGCGGACGGGTCGTCCAGGGCGAGGCAGACACATGTGCCGAGCTGATCGGCTCGCACGGCGTCCGCCACCACGTCGGCCGGCCGCGGTGACGTCGCACGGTGGGAAACCGTCACATGCTCCAGCGGACCCGCGAGAATCTGGGAACGATCCGGCAGCATGGCACCACGCCCTCGCTCGGGTGCTCTTGCGGACACCAGCAGCTTACGTCCCCGGTGCCACCCGGGACAGTCGGCCCGGCCCGCCCCGCGGCCCGGGCCGACGGAACGGCGCACGGCCCCGCCCGCCGGTGGCCCGGCCCGTCACCCTCGAAAACGTGCGGACCACAGGGGTTCCACCAGGTCCCATTCGGCGTCCCACTGCGCATACCTGCGCCGGTCGAGGGCCACGCGCAGGGCCGCCCGTGCCGCGTAGCAACCGGCGGCCACACCGACGCCCGCCACGCCGCCCACGAACCAGCCGTTGGACTGCGCGGCGAGCGTGCTCATCGGCGGGCCGGTGATCCGTCCGTCCCGGTCCACCCACACCCGCACGGTGGCGCCCCCGGGTGTTCCGGACTCCACGAGCGCGGTTCCCTCCCTCGCCCTGCCGTCGGCGTCGGTCCAGCGGACGAGCGCGGGCTGCCTGCCCGTCGTCGGATCGCCCTGGACGCCCGCCGCCAGGCGGGTCGCGACCTCGTGCCGCTGGGCCGCCTGCGCCGTCACGGTGCGCATCGACGCCTCGTACGCCGCCTGTCCCGCGCTGTACGCGGCCACGGGCACGCCGAGGACGAGGAGGACCATCAGGACCCGGCTGAACCAGCGTTCGAGCCTGTCGGACGCGCGTGTGAGGGGGTTCGCCCCCCGAGCCGCCCGCGGTCTGCGCGGCGGGGGCGGACCGGACGTGTACGGCGAATCCGGTGTGCCCATGCGTCGCCCTCCAGCACATCACTGGTCCGTTCACCCACTCGGTACCACCGTCGGACGGCGGCACACGTCGCCCACAGGGCCGAAGGTCCCCGCAAGGCCGGCCGGACGGCTCGGGTTCCCGGTCGCCGCGCCCCGGTTCGGCGGCGCTCGCTCGTCCGTCAGGCCGGGGCGTGGAGCCCTGGTTGCTCGGTGCCCAGACGGCTCAGCGCCTGCATGGCCTCCCGCTCGATGCGGGAAAGGTCGCCGAGGAGGGTTCCGGCCTGAACGAGGTGCCGTGCGTCGCCCGACTCCCCGGCCTCGGCGATCAGTGCCGCGACCTGCGTCCACAGGGTGGCCGCCTCGGCGTAGCGGCCGTGCCCGGTGCGCAGACGGCCGCTGTCGAGGTGGTGGGTGCATTCGGCGAGGAAGTCGCGGTACAGGTTGCGGAACAGGGCGCCGCCGGTGCCGGCCCGCTCCATCAGGTGGGCGGCCCGCGGCAGGTCCCGCCGCGGGTCGTCGGTCCGCCGCAGCCATGTGCCGACCAGCTTTCCGGCCTTCTCGATGCCTCGGTGGCCGAGGTTGGCGATGGGCGGGTTCAGGAAGGCGTCGGCGCAGGCGGTGACGGCGGCAACGATACGGTCCCGCAGGGAGGGCAGGTCGCTCGCGGCGGTGAGGGTGAAGGACCGGTGTCTGGCGGTCATCGGGCCGCGCGCCGCCCGGGCCTGGGCGAGGCTGGTCAGACTGGTGGACACGGCCCCGCCCTGCTGGTCGGTGTCCACCAGATGGGCGTTGCGGTCGTCGTAGCCGTACAGGGCGACGACATGCCCGCCGAAGTGCACCTTCGAAGTGAAGTAGTCCAGGTGGTAGCTGTCGAGTTGCAGCCCGACGGGGTGGCCGGCGTCGACCTGGGCCACCACGTTCTGCCAGGCCCTGCGCGGGGAGGTGGTCTCCTGGACCACGAGTTCCAGCCCGAGCACACGGGCCAGGTTTCTGGTGAGGTCGAAGGGTCTGACCCGCCCCCCGAGGAAGGGGAAGTCCATGTTCTTGCCGTCCCAGTAGACGAAGGACAGCCCGCAACCGAGGCCGAAGAGCATGGGCTCGGACAGATCGAGTCCCTGGTGCCGCAACAGCACACCCAGCGCCGTCGTCTCGCAGTGCCGCATACCGCGGGCATCGATGTCCGTCACCGTGGTCATGTCGTGCTCTCCTCGACGGGGATGATCAGAACCAGGGTCACACCAGGTGGCGCGAGCCGTCAGCGGTGTCGACGGGAGTTGAGCCGGGCGGCCTGGCGGGTCAGATGGTCGCGCTCGGCCAGGTCGGGTGCCTTGCGGGCCGCCTCGGCGTACAGCCGTGCCGCCGTCGCCGGGTCGCCGTCGCGTTCGTGGAGGTGCGCCGCCACCGCCGCATGGCGTGGCAGTGCGGGGTCCAGGGCCGCGAGCGCCGCCAGGCCCGCGCGCGGCCCGTCGGCCTCGCCGACGGCGACGGCGCGGTTGAGCCGGACGACCGGGCTGTCGGTCAGGCGCACGAGTTCGTCGTACCACTCGACGATCTGCACCCAGTCGGTCTCCTCGGCGGTGGGCGCGTCCGCGTGGAGCGCGGCGATGGCGGCCTGGGCCTGGAACTCGCCCAGCCGGTCACGGGCGAGCGCCGCCTGGAGGATCCCGACGCCCTCGGCGATCGACGCGGTGTCCCACCGGCCGCGGTCCTGCTCGGCGAGCGGGACCAGGCTGCCGTCGGGCGCGGTCCGGGTGGCCCGCCGGGCGTGATGGAGCAGCATGAGGGCGCGCAGCCCGGCCACCTCGGGGTGGTCGATCGCCGCCGCGAGCTGCCCGGTGAGCCGGATCGCCTCGGCGGCGAGGTCGACGTCGCCGGAGTACCCCTCGTTGAAGACCAGATACAGGACGCGCAGCACGGTGGCGACATCGCCGGGCCGGTCGAACCGCACACCGGAGACGGTGCGCTTGGCCCGGCTGATGCGCTGCGCCATGGTCGCCTCGGGCACCAGATAGGCCGCGGCGATCTGGCGGGTGGTCAGCCCGCCCACGGCGCGCAGCGTGAGCGCGACCGCGGACGACGGCGTCAGAGACGGGTGGGCACACAGGAAGTACAGCTGGAGCGTGTCGTCCACCGCGGGGGTGGGGCCGGGCGGCGGCTGCTCCTCGACGACGTCCTCACGCCGGCGGCGTGCGGCGTCCGCCCTGGTCGCGTCGAGGAACCGGCGCCAGGCCACGGTGACCAGCCAGCCCTTCGGGTCCCGCGGGGGGTCGTCCGGCCATACCCGGACCGCCTCGATCAGCGCGTCCTGCACGGCGTCCTCGGCCGCCGCGAAGCCGGCTCCGCGGCGGACGAGGACCGTGAGCACGCTCGGCGTGAGGCTCCTCAGCAGGGCCTCGTCCATCACAGATGGCACTCCGGGACGGTGGGCGGCGCGACCAGGAACGGGCGCAGCTCCAGCCACTCGTGGATCGGCTTCCCGCCGGCACCGGGCGCGGCCGACAACTCCCCGGCCAGCTCGACGGCGCGCTCGTAGCTGTCGACGTCGATCACCATCCAGCCGGCGATGAGGTCCTTGGTCTCGGCGAACGGGCCGTCGGTGACCGGCGGGCGCCCCTCGCCGTCGTACCGGACGAACGTCCCCTCCGGAGAGAGCGCCTGACCGTCGACGTACTCGCCGGTCGATTCGAGCCGGGCCGCGAAGTCCCGCATGTACTGCATGTGCGCCGAGATCTCCTGCGGCGTCCACTGGTCCATCGGTACGTCGTTGACCGCCGCCGGAGCGCCGCGGTAGTGCTTGAGCAGCAGGTACTTGGCCATCGTGTGTCTCCTCGGTGCTGGTGCGACCCATTGTGGTCACGTTCACCCCGGGGACGGAGCCGGTCACGGGATCTCGACATCGCCGTGCGGACTTTTTTTCGCGCTCTCACGGACGGGCCTGGCCGAGCCGTCCGAGGCTGTTGCCGCGATGGCTCGGCACGGCCGTCGGCGGTAGCATTTTTTGACTGAACAGTCGAGGCTCGCATCTTCCAAGACCCTCGACATCCCGGACCTGCGGTCTTCGAACCCCTGATGTTCGACCGGTGATGGGATGCACATGGGCTGGCTCACCTTTGGATACTTCGTAGCGTATGTTCCCTACGCCATGCTGGTGAAGGCGCTCGCCAGCGGGGTGACCCCGCTGTCGTCCCAGCCGGTCAGCGGCTTCGAGATGCTGCCCGCGGCCGTCCTCGGGCAACTCGTCGCCATGGTGCTGTTCCTGTGCGTGACGGGCCGGTGGCGGCACATGCGCCGCATCGGGATCGGCGGGCGCCGGATTCCGGCGGCGGGACGGGAGACGCTGGCGGCCGGCTTCTTCACCTCCCTCATCATCGGTGCCACCACGATGAACTACACCTTCGCCGGTGTCTCCATCCTCTTCATGCTGCTGCTGATGCGGGGCGGCGTCCTCATTCTCTCCCCGCTGATCGACCTGTCCGACGGCCGCCCGGTGATGAAGCACTCCTGGCTGGGGCTGGTCCTCAGCCTGATCGCGGTCTCCGTCGCTCTCGGTGATGTGAACAGCTACCACCTCACGCTGGCCGCCGTGCTGAGCGTCCTCGTCTATCTGGTCGGCTACCTCGGCCGGTTCGACATCATGAGCCGCGTCGCCAAGAACGGTGTCGTCGCAACGGACCGGCGGTTCTTCGTGGAGGAACATGCCGCGGCACCGGTCTGGCTGGCCGTGCTGCTGGGCGCCGGAGCGCTGGCCGGGCAGCCACAGCTGGCCGCGGGTTTCACCACGTTCCTCACGACACCCGCAGCGTTGGCTGCGGCGGGGATAGGCGTGGCCTACGAGGTACTGTTCGTCTTCGCTTCGCTGATCTACCTCGACCGGCGCGAATACACCTGGGGTGTGCCGGCGTGGGCGTTCGCCAGCCTGATGTCCGGCCTGGTCGGTTCCTACGCGCTCGCATGGCTCGCCGGACTCGCTGCTCCGGGAAGCAGTCAGCTCATCGCGCTCGCCTTCGGCGTCGCCGCGGCCGCGGCCCTGGCCTGGCCGTCGGCCGCCCTGTGGCGGCGAACCCGCGGCACGGGCGCGGCCTGCCGGGTGCTGTTCGTGTGCGGTGGGAACACCTGCCGCTCGCCCATGGCGGAGGTCATCGCGTGGGCCCAGGCCGCGGAGGCGGGCCTCGCACACGTCTTCCGGTTCTCCAGCGCGGGTGTCGCCACGCCGCTGCCCGCACATCCGATGGCCGTCGGTGCCCGCTCCGCGCTCGCCGACCTCGCTCTGCGGCGGGTGCCCGGCCGGGGAAACCCCCGCCGTCACCGCGCCCGCCCGGTCACCTCGGAGCTGTGCCTGGTCAGCTCCGTCATCTACTGCATGACCGGAGCCCATCGCGACAGGGTGATCGCCCTGGCGCCCGAGGCCGAGAGCCGTACCCTCCGGCTGGACCCGTACGGTGACATACCCGATCCGGACGGGCAGTCCCCGGAGGCGTACCGGCAGTGCGCGCAGCACATCCAGCGCTCCGTCCACGTCCGCCTGCGCGAGCTCGCCGAGTCCTACGACCCCCGCGGTATCACCTCGGGACGGGGGTGAGGCAGGGATGACCCACGGGCTGCGCGACGGCCTGTCCCTGATCACCTCCCGGCACTGCAAGCGGGCCTTCGTGGACCGGGTGGTGCCCAAGGACGACCTGGTGGAGGTGTTCCTCGCCGCCGCTCACGCGCCGTCGAGCCGCAACACCCAGATGTGGCAGGTGACGGTGGTGACCGGCGGCAGCCTGAAGGCGCTGGTGGACGCCCTGTGCGAGGCGTTCGACCGTGGTGACCCGCCTCGCCCGGACTGCACCAGCCGGCCCGCGTCGCTCGACGAGGCCGTCGAGCGACGCGCCGAACAGGCCGTGACCGGGGTGCTGTCGGCCAAGGGGCACACCGTCCCGGACCGTGCGGCCGCCCGGGCGCACCTGCGGGACAACCTGCGCTTCTACGGGGCTCCCACCGCCCTGGTCTGCCATCTGCCCCGGAACGCGGTGCAGGGCACCTTCCTGGAGCTGGGCCTCTTCCTGCAGAACGTCATGCTCGGACTGGTGGCCAGGGGGATCAGCAGCTGTCCGCAGTTCAGTGTCGCCGGTTACGGAGACGTGCTCCGGGCGAATCTGGGAATCTCTGCGGACCGGCTCGTCGTATGCACTATGGCTGTCGGATACGCGGACGAGACAGCCCCGGTCAATCGGTTCGTCCCACGGCGAGCCGGTCTGGAGGAGTACGTCCAGTGGCGCGAGTGACGAGCGGATACGCGGCCCCCCTCGGGCACCGGGCCCGGCTGGTCGCGGTGGCCGCCGAACCGGAAGACCTCGCCCCCCGAGCGCTGCGCGGCCTCGCCGCGGTGGCGGACGAGCTGGAGGTCCGCGCCGACCTGGTCGGCGACCCCGATCCGTCCCGGCTGCGGCGGCACTTCACGGGGCAGCTGACCTACAGCCTGCGCTCCGCGCGACAGGGCGGGCGCTCGGCCGCCGGCACGGTGGAACGGCGCACCCGGCTGCTGCGCGCCGCCGACCACTACGAACTGGTCGATCTTGAGGCGATGGACGACGCGTGCCCGGAGCTGCTGGCGGCCATCCCGGCCCGGCAGCGGCGTCTGTCCTGGCACGCGTCCGAAGGCGCGGGCAGGGCCGAGGGCGTGGGGCTGCGGGAGGCGGCCCGCAGACTCCGGGAGCGGTTCGCCGCGATGTCCGCCGTGCCGGCGGCGCTGTACCTCCTCGTGCCGCGGTCCGGCGCACAGTACGGGTCCGCCGCCCCGCTGCTGCTCGCCGGGCTCCGACGCACCGACGTCACGGCGTTCGCGTCGGGGCCCGCCGGCCTGTGGACCCGGGTGCTGGCGCCGTGGCTCGGCGCGCCGGTCGTCTACGGCCGGGTCGGTGCGCCGGGGGCCGACGGCATGCCGAGCGCGGACCGGCTCCGGGCCGACTACGGTCTGCCCGCCCTGGCTCCGCTCAGCGCCCTGCTCGGCATCGCCGGGCGCACCCCGGGCAGGTCGTTGTCGCCCCGGCTGCACAACGCGGCGCTGCGGGAGCTGCGGCTGCCCGCGCTCTACCTGCCCTTCCAGGTGGACAGATTCCCCCACTTCTGGCAATGGGGCAGTGACTTCGGCGCGCTGGGCGGGCTTCCCCTGCGCGGCCTGACCGTGACCGCTCCGCACAAGGAGAGCGCGCTGCAGGCGGCCGACGTCGCCGACGCGGAGGCGTCGGGCAGCGGCGCGGCCAATCTGCTGTGGCTCGACGCCGGGCGCTGGCGGGCGGCCACCACCGACGCCGTCGGAGCC
The DNA here is from genome assembly GCF_044765425.1 of Streptomyces sp. NPDC102462. Lineage (NCBI taxonomy): Bacteria > Bacillati > Actinomycetota > Actinomycetes > Kitasatosporales > Streptomycetaceae > Streptomyces > Streptomyces sp. NPDC102462. The sequence continues at coordinate 226,845 of NZ_JBIWKB010000001.1, forward strand.
CTGCGGGCCCTCGCCCTGCACGGAGTCGACCCGAGCGGCAGCGAGGCCGCCGTCGTCGGCTGCGGCGGCGCCGGACGGGCGGTCGCCTGGGCCCTGCGTGCGGCAGGAGCCAGGGTGACCCTGGTCAACCGCGGTGCGGCGCACGGCCGGGAAGCCTCCGCGCGGCTCGGACTTCCCTACGTACCGCTGTCCCGTTTCTCCCCGGCCGGATACGACCTGCTCACGCACGCCACATCCCAGGTGGAGCGGGAGCCGTTCCCGGTCGCCGCGGCCGACCGGGACGCGGTGGTGCTGGAGATGGCCTACCGCGATCCGCCGACCGCGCTCACCCGCGCCAGCCGTGCCCGCGGTCTGCTCGACATCGACGGCTGGCAGGTCCTGTCCGTCGAAGTACGCGAGCAGTTCCGGCTGATGACGGGCCATCAGATGCCCGAGACGCCGCCGCTGCGCTCCCTGTGCCGCGGATTCGCCGAGCGGGCCGCCGCCCACGGCAGCACCGCGTCGCGGGGACCGGCACCGACACACCGCACGAGGCGGGAGACACCATGACCACCCGTCCGACAGCCCCGTCCGGACCGCCCACACCCCGCCCGCCCGGCACACCGGACGTGTCGGCACTGCTGGGGCACTGGGTCAACACCGACCGGCACACCGCGAAGGGCGCCCGCCTGCTGAGCGTCATGCGACAGGACGAAGGCGTGTACGTGCGGGCCTTCGGGGCCGGCGGCCCGCAGCCGGGCGACTGGGGTGCGGCACCGGCGGTCCTGTACACCCCACCGGGCACGCCGTCGGTCGCCTGGGCGTTCCGCGTCGTCTACGACATCGGCGCGCTGCGCACCGTCGTGTGCGCCTACCACAAGACGGGCATCCTGGTCGCGACCACGGCCACCGTCCTCAGCGGCGACGGCGCGGGTGCCGACCACTGGGCCCGCTCGTTCTTCCACCGGACGGAGGCGCGGGCATGACGGCCCACCCGGTCGATCCCTCGCCGCTGGCAGGCGACTGGGTCAACTTCGACACCACGGCCACCGGCATCGACCTGGTCGGTGCCGCGGTCGACGGCGGCCGGCTCATGCTGCGGATCACCGAACGAGGCGATCCGCAGACCTCACAGGCCACACCGGAAACCGCACCAGTCACCGGCGCCGTCCTGCCTGCGGTGCCGCTGGCCGATGACATCGACGTGTTCGAGGCCGTCGCCTTCCTCGCCGAAGGCCCGCTCGGCCCAAGGCAGGTCGTCCTCGCCGGCTACCTCAACCGCGGCCTGCTGACCATCGACGTGCACACCGTCCACCCCGCCCACGCGCGGCTGCCGAACGTGATGTACCGCGCCCACTTCTACCGCCTGGAAGGGCCCACCCCGACATGACCGACGACCTGTCCCGAGCCGCCGCAACGGTCCGCGACGCGGCGATCGGAGACGACCAGGCTGTTCTCGCCACCGCGGCGAAGCTCGCCGCGGACAGATTCGCCGCCCGCGCCGAGGAGTACGACCGCAAGGCCGTCTTCCCCGCCGAGGACTTCGAGGACCTGTTCGCCAGCGGACTCCTGGGCGTCACCGTGCCCCGGGAGTACGGGGGCCTCGGCTACGGTCCCCGGCAGCGCCACACCCTGCCCCTGTGGGAGATGACCACCGCGCTGGCCAAGGCCGATCTGTCGCTGGCCCGTTGCTGGGAGGGACACGCCAACGCACTGGTCCTCATCGACGCGCTGGCCGGCCCGGAGCAGAAACGACGCTGGTTCGCCGGCGTGGTGGACCGCGGCGAGAAATGGGCCGCCTGGAGCGGTGAGCCGCAGGCCCCGAAGCCGGGCGAGAGGCTCAGCTTCGGCACCACGCTGGTCCCCGTCCACGACGGCTGGGTCCTCAACGGCGGCAAGGCGTTCGCCACCGGTGCCACCGGAGCCCAGTGGGCGATCCTGCTCGTCGATCCCGACTCTCCCGGCGCGGCCCGCGGAAGCCGGGACGTCCGCGGGAGGCTCCTGCTGCTCGCCTGCGACCTGTCCGATCCGTCCGTGACCGTGGACGCTTCCTGGTGGGACCCGGTCGGCATGCGCGCGACGGTCAGCCACGCGGTGCGCTTCAACGACACCTTCGTACCGCGTGACCACGTCATCGGCGGCCCCGGAGGCTACTTCGAGGGGCAATGGCAGACCGCCTTCGTCCCCCATTACGCGGCGAGCTTCCTCGGCGGCGCCCTCGGCGCCTACGAGTACGGGCTCGGGTATCTGAAGCGGCAGGGCAAGAGCAAGGACCCTTATGTGCAGCAACGGGTGGGCAGCATGGCGATCGATGTGGAGACCGCCCGCCTCTGGCTGCGCCATGTGGCCGGTCTGTGGGACGAGGGCAGGCTCGACGAGGCCCGGATCGCCGGGGACAGGGCCTGGCATCTGATCGCGCGGACGACCCGGGAAACCGTGCAGCACGTCATCCAGGTGTGCGGGGCCCGCAGCCTGGTCCGGCCCAGCCCGGTGGAGCGGATCCTGCGAGACCTGACGCTGTATCAGCTCCATGACGTCGGCGATCACGTCCTGGCCACCGTGGGGCGTGCCGTGCTCGGCGAGCCGTACGACCCGTCCTTCCACACGCTCTGAGACACCACGGCCCTGCGAAACGGCGTCAGCGGTGCGGCCCCTCAGGCGACGCCGTCGTCGGGTGATCGGGGCCGTCCGGCGCCGTCGTCCCGCCGTGGCCGCCCCGGCCGTCGTGCCCGAGCGTGAGGGGCCGCCGACATCGGGTGCGGTCCTCGCCGCCAGCTCGGCGAGTCGTGTGCAGGCCTGCTCGATCTTCTCGTGGGCCTGGTTGCGCTCGGTGATCGCCGCGGCGAGCAGCAGCGCGGTCAGCGCGGCGGCACCGTTGAACGCCTGCAGAGCGATCATGTTGACGAGCAGACTGTGCCCGACGAACGGCCCCGTTCTGCGGGTGGCGGCGAGGATCGCGAACGTCGACACGGCCAGAGCGCACGGCGCTGCCCCGCTGCGCTGGAAGCGGAAGGCGGCCCAGATGAGCACCGGGAAGGCGAGGAAGACCAGCGGTGCGGGGGACGCTTCGAGGACGGCGACGGCGGCGGTGGCCAGGACCAGCAGACAGACCTCCACCCACCGGGACCGCGGCACGTCCTTCGGCAGGCGTGCCGTGCGGAGGATGAACAGGACCGGGGCGACCATGAGGACGCCCATCGCGTCACCGGTCCACCAGACCCACCACGTCAGCCAGAACCGGTCGCCCGGCAGCGCGCCGGCGAAGTGCAGCGTGCCACTGCCGACCGTCGCGCTGATGAGCATGCCGGTGAACGCGCCCAGGAGGATCAGCCCGAGGACGTCCCGCAAGCGGTTCATGCCGGTGCTGAATCCGGCCCGACGAAGCAGAGCGTACGAGCACAGGGGCGCGAGCGTGTTGCCCGCCGTGATCGCGAGCACGGCGGGTAGCGAAGGGCCGAGCGAGATGTTGATCAGGAACGCGCCGAGTGCGATCCCCGGCCACACCCGCCTTCCGATGAGCAGCAGCCCCGCCAGCGCGATGCCCGTCGGCGGCCACAGGGGCGTGACCTGGCCGCGCACGAGCTGCTGGAGCAGACCCAGCCTGCCCGAGGCGTAATACAGCGCGGCGACCGCGCCGATCTGAAGCGCGGTGATGCCACAGCGCCGGAGCATGTCACGGGATGCGACGCTCATCGGGAGGTCACTTCCTCCGTCTGGCCCCGTAGTTCATCATCCGCCGATCCCCCCGGCCACACCACCGCCTCGCCCCGGGCCGTCGCGTCGGGGCAGCGCCCGCTAGGGTCGCGGGGAACGGCGCGACAAGCCACAACGCTCCCGCACACGACAGCGCACCTGCCGCCTGTCAGGGGCGCGGGGAACGGCGCGACAAGCCACGACGCTCCCGCACACGACAGCGCACCGGTCGCCCGCTGGGGGCGCGGGGAACGGCGCGAGAACCCACGACGCTCCCGCACACGACAGCGCACCTGCCGCCCGCTAGGGTCGCGGGGACGCGGGGGTGCGCAGGGCGAGGATCGCCATGTCGTCGTGCCCGTCGCTCGGGTGCTGGTCGGCCAGCGTCCGCACGAAGTCCCGCAGGGGCAGCTCGGCGTGGGCGCGGGCCAGCTCGGCCAGTTCGTCCAGGCTTTCGTCGACGGGGTGACCGGGGTGTTCGATCAGCCCGTCGGTGAAGAAGACCAGGGTGGCGCCCGGCGGCAGGGCATGGATGTGGTCGGGGCGGGGCTGCGCGCTGCTCACGTTGAGCGGCAGCCCGGGCTCGGCGAACAGGTACTCCGCCCGCCGCCCGGGGCCGATCAGCAACGGCGGGATGTGCCCTGCGCTGCTCCAGTGCAGCCGCCAGGCGGACCCCGCGGGTTCGATGCGGGCCAGGCTGATGGTGGTGACCGGGTTGTCGGTGATGGACTCCAGCGTGCGGTCCAGCTGGGTCAGGCACGCGCTGGGCGGAGTGCACCGCTCGAACAGCAGGGCGCGCAGCATGTTCCGGGTGGAGGCCATGGCGGCCGCGGCCTGCAGATCGTGGCCGACCACGTCGCCGATGACGACCGCCACCGCACCGTCGGGCAGCAGGATCGCGTCGTACCAGTCCCCGCCGAGCCGGTTGGGTTCGGCGGCGGGCCGGTAGATCGCCGCGGCGTCGAACGGCCGCAGCTCGGGCAGCGTCGGCAGCAACAGCCGCTGGAACTGCTCGGATCCGGCGCGGACCTGCTCGAAGAGGCGGACGTTGTCGATGGCGATGCCGGCGGCGCTGGCCAGGGCGACGACGATGTTCTCGTCGTGGACGTCGAAGGGATGTCCGTCGCGTCGCTCGGACAGATACAGACCGCCGTAGATCTTGCCGCGGACGTCGACGGCGACGCCGAGCAGGGTGCGCGCGGCGGGGTGCCCGGGCGGGAAACCGGCCGATGCCGGGTGGGTGGGGAGGCGGTCGACCCGTAGCGGCTCGCGGTGACGGATCGCCTCCCCGAGCACCCCGAGGCCGCGGGGCAGCCCCACCTCGGCCAGGGCGTCGCGATCCGCGTCCGACAGCCCGACGGCGACGAACCGGCCGAACGTCTCGCCGGACTCGTCGAGCACTCCCAGCGCCCCGTACCGGGCGCCGACCAGTTCCATGGCGGTGGTCACGATCCGGCGCAGCACCGCCGGCAGCTCCACCTCCCGGGTGATCGCCACCACCGCGTCCAGCAGGCCCTGGATGCGTTCCTTGGCGGCGGCCAGGGCACGCAACTGCTCCTCGATCCGGCCCAGCTCGGTATCGAGACGCCCCAGCAACTCGGGGTGGCGCTCAGATGACACATCGATCACTTCCGGTTTCGCTGCCTCCCCGGCCCCCATTCAACCTCGGTCCGCACGGCGTAGGCGGGCGCGGTCACAGGGCGGCGTCGTCCCATTGGCTCAGGAGCCGGTCGACGAGGTCGGATCCCTGTTCCCGCAGGCCGCCGTGGAGGGACTGCTCGGCCCAGATCACCTTGCCCCGTGCGGTGTAGCGGGTGCCCCAGCGCTCGGCGAACTGGGCGACGAGGAACAGCCCGCGGCCGCCCTCGTCGGTGGTGGCCGCCCGCCGCAGGTGTGGGGAGGTGCTGCTGCCGTCGGAGACCTCGCAGATCAGGGTCCGCTCGCGCAGCATGCGCACCCGGATGGGCTGGCTGCCGTAGCGGATCGCGTTGGTGATCAGCTCGCTGAGGATCAGTTCGGTGGCGTATCCGATCTCCTCCAGTCCCCAGGCGCCCAGGATGCGGCCGCAGTCGGCGCGGATCGGGGCCACCGCCGCGGCATCGGAGGTGACGCCCCACTCGGCGACCTGGTCCCGGGCGAACAGCCGGGTGCGGGCCACCAGCAGGGCGACGTCGTCGTGGGGGCAGGCGGGCAGCGCCGAGCCGAGCACGTCGTCGCAGGTCTCCTCGGGGCTGCGGTCGGCACCCGAGGCGAGGGCGTCGCGCAGCGCCTTCAGACCGGTGCCGATGTCGCGGTCGGCTCCGGTCAGCAGCCCATCGGTGAAGAGCACCATCCGGGACCCCTCGGGCAGCAGGATCTCGGCCGTCTCCACGGGCAGTCCGCCGCCGGCGCCCAGCGGAGGGGAGGCGGGAACGTCGGGGAAGGAGACGGTTCCGTCGGGCCGCACGACGGCCGGCCCGGGATGGCCGGCCCGGGCGACGGTCACCCGGCCGGTGACGGGGTCGTAGATGGCGTACAGACAGGTGGCTCCGGTGATGCTCGCGCCGCCGTCCCCGGCCTCCTCGGAGTCGATGCGGCCGATCAGCTCGTCCATGTGCACCAGCAGATCGTCCGGGAGGAGGTCGAGGGCGGAGAAGTTGAGCACCGCGGTACGCAGCCGGCCCATCGTGGCGGCGGCGTGCAGTCCGTGCCCGACGACGTCTCCGACGACCAGCGCCACCCGGGCACCGGGCAGTCGGATGACGTCGAACCAGTCCCCGCCCACTCCCGCCTGGGCGGGCAGATAGCGGTGGGCCACGTCCAGGGCGGACTGCTCGGGTATGCCCTGCGGCAGCAGGCTGCGCTGCAACGTCACGGCCATGGTGTGCTCGCGGGTGTACCGGCGGGCGTTGTCGATGGACACGGCGGCCCGGGCGACCAGTTCCTCCGCGATCGACACGTCCTCCTGCTCGAACGGCTCGGGCGTCCCGGAACGCCAGAAACCGGCGACCCCCATGAGGACGCCCCGTGCGCGCACCGGGACCACGATCACCGAGTGGATCCCGTGCTCGACGACCCAGCCGGCGGCGACCGGGTCCTGCTCCCGCCAGCTCGCCGAGGGGCCGTTCATGAGCACGGGCTGCTCGGTCGCGAAGGCGATCCCCTGAGGACTGGCGGGGACGAAGTCGACCAGCCTGCCGACGTCGTACAGGAGCCGGTCGGCGCCGGCGGCGGCCGTGCGGCGCATCGTCGCACCCGCCGGTTCCCCGCCCTCGAGGATGGAGGCGACCAGGTCGACGGTGGCGATGTCGGCGAACCGGGGGACCGCGAACCGCGTCAGCTCCTCGGCGGTCCGTGTCACATCAAGGGTGGTGCCGATCTTGGTCATGGCGTCGTAGAGCATCCGCAGACGCCGTTCCGCCGCGGCCGCCTTGCCGGATACGGCCCGCAGCTCGGTCGTGTCACGCAGGGTGACCACGCTGCCGGCCTGGGCGCCATGGGGCGCGGTCGGTCTCGCGTTCACCGACAACAGGCGCTCGCCCACCCTGTGCACCTCGTCGGAAGCCGTCCGGCCGGAGATCAGCAGCTCGGCGATGTCCGCCTCAAGACGGAGGTCCGCAAGGGGGCGCTGCTCCGCGTCCCCGGGCAGCCGCAGCAGCCGCCGTGCCTCGTCGTTGGCCAGCAGCAGCCGCCCGTTGTCCCCGACGATGAGCACACCCTCGCGCGCGGCGTGCAGCACCGCGTTGTGGTGGTCGTACATCCGCCGCAACTCGGCCGGTTCCAGGCCGTGTGTCTGCCGCCGCAGCCGCCGGCTCACCAGCGCCGACCCGGCGGTCACCAGCACCATGGCGCCGCCGGCCGAACCGAGGACGAGGGGCAGTTCCCGGGTGACCCTGGCATTCGCGTTCCTGACCGTGATGCCCACCGAGACAAGACCGACGACCTTGTGGTCGGTGTCGACCACGGGAACGGTGGTGTTCACGGCCGGCCCCAGGGGCGTGGTGTACGTGGAGGAGTACGTCTGTCCGCCGAGCGCCTTGTGGTAGTCGCCGACCACATGCTTGCCGAGCATCTGCGGAAAGACACTGGTCCATTTGTAGCCGGCCGGGCTGAACGCGACGACGTAGTCGACCCCTGATGCCCTTCGAACCTGCTCGGCGCGCGGCTGCAGCAGTGCGCTCGGCTGGTCCGACTTCATGGCGGCGAGCGTTCCCGGCGCGTGCGCGAAGGTCTCCGCGGCGACGAGGGACCGGCCCTGTGCCTCCTCCAGGCTCGCCGAACGCGCCTGGAGCAGGAGCGCCACGACGGCCGCCAGACCGAACGGGATCAGGATCACCAACTGCAGCACGAAGATCTGACCCGCGACACTGCGCACGCTCCGTGAAGCGCGGCGACGCCGCCCCGGGGCAGGCGGTGAGGTCCCAGTGCCGGCGGTGTCCCCCGACCGCCCGAACAGGCTGGAGAGCCGTCCCATGGTTCCTTCCTAACACCGGTCGGGGGCGGGGGCGACCGGCTGTCCTGCCTGCCGCCGACCACATCGGCGGCACTGCCGTGGGCGTCAGGAGGCCCTGTGGTGCTGAAGGGCGTCGAGCGCCCGGTCGACGGGGCCGAGGACCGGCGCGGCCAGCTTGTTCGTGGCCTCGTTGTTGACCCAGCGGTGCGGCCTGGTCGGGGCGTAGACCTGGGTGAGCTTGACCTCGGCGCCCAGCATGCGCAGCCGGGACGGGCTGATGGCCTTCCGCAGCGCCTTGAACTCCTCGCGCTCCTCACGGGCGGCGTGCCGCGACACCGCACGCCGTACCTCGTTCAGCTGCCGCAGATAGCCGGCGCCGTCGGGGCCCGTGCGCCACAGCGCGATCAGCAGCTGTTTGGCCTCCCGCTCCTCGTCGCGGCGGCGGGCGGCCAGCTCACGGCCGTGCCGCAGGGCGCGGCGGGCGACGGGGTGCACATGGGCCTCTTCGGCCGCCTCGTGCACGGCGAGCAGGCGCATCAGCCGATCGAAGTTCCGGCGCCGCCACGGACCGGGCAGCGCGGCCCGCAGAAAGCCCAGTCTGATCTGCCGGTGCTGCCGGGTGAGCACGTCGACGGCGCTTTCCGCGCCCATGGCGCGGGCCACCCGCAGTGACCAGGCCGACGTGGTGTCCGCCACCCTGGCGGTGGCCTTCGCGGTGCGCAGCGGCCCGGCCGTCACCTGCGGCGCGGCGGGCTTCGTCAGGGTTCGCATGATGCCTCCTTGCTGCGGTCTCAGCGCTCGCGGGTACCCGCGAGCCGCCCCGCTGACGCACACCCGGCCTGATCGGTTGCGCCGCGGTGCGTGCCCGTGCGGGCCCGCACCGAGCGACCGGGCGGCGACCGGGCCGCCGACACCGTGCGCGGCGGCCCGCACACGGTAGGTCGCGGTGTGGAACTGCGGAGTCCTGCCCGAGCACATACGGTGGCGATGTCCGGTGAGACGGGTAGCTCCCATGGTCTATGTCTTCGCCCTGGCCGCCGCATGCCTGCTCGGCATCGGCTTCGTGCTCCAGCAGCACGCCGCCGAACGGGCGCCCGCTGCTGACGTCCTGCGTTTCCGGCTCCTGTGGGACCTCGCGCACAACGGTGTGTGGCTCGGCGGGATCGGGTGCATGGTGGCCGGGCAGCTGCTGAGCGCCGTCGCGCTCGCCAAGGGCGAACTGTCCCGGGTGGAACCACTGCTGGTCACCAATCTGCTGTTCGCCTTCGCGCTGGCGCGTCGGCTCAGCGGTCAGCGGATCGGCGCATCCGGCTGGGCGGGCGTCCTGCTGCTCGGCGGCGGAGTGATCGCCTTCACCCTGGCCGGACGGCCCAGCGCCGGCGCGGCGGCGGCAGGGGCCTTCCGCCAATGGATCGTGATCGGCCTGGTCATCGGCATCGCCCTCATCCTGATCGGTGCCGCACGTCATCTGCCGCTGTTCGAGGAGCCGCCGCTGCTGGCCGCCGCGGCCGGCATGCTCTACGGCGTGCAGGACGCCCTGACCCGCATGTCCAGCGGGATCATCGGCAGCGAGGGGGTGGTCGCGCTGCTCGTCAGCTGGGTGCCGTACACCCTGGTCGCGCTGGCCGTGACCGGCCTCATGCTGGTGCAGAGCGCCTTCGAGGCGGGGCCGCTGCGCATGTCCCTGCCGGCCCTGACGGCCGCCGAACCGCTCGCGGGCATCGCCTGCGGCGTCGGCTTCCTCGGCGACCGCCTGCGCACCGAAGCCCTCGCGCTGGCCTGGCAGGTCGCGGGGCTGATCGCCATCGTCGCCGGCGTCTTCGTACTCGCCCGGCACCCGGCCATGCCCGGCCGGGACGCGAGCGCCGAGAGCCGGTAGGGCGAACCGATGCGGCTATACGGCCGATGCCCGGGGTTTGTGCCGGGACGCGTGGAGGCAACTCCCTCCTCGACCCTCCGCACCCCCCGGCTCAGGAGTACCCCATGACCCAAGTCGCCGACTATGTGCTGCACCGCCTGACCGAGTGGGGCGTGCAGCGCGTGTACGGCTATCCCGGAGACGGCATCAACGGGCTGCTGGGCGCCTTCGACCGCGCCCGGGGCAATCCGGAGTTCATCCAGACGCGTCATGAGGAGATGGCCGCGTTCATGGCCTGCGCGCATGCGAAGTTCACCGGTGAGGTGGGCTGTTGCACGGCGACCTCGGGGCCGGGTGCGGTGCATCTGCTCAACGGGCTGTACGACGCCAAGCTGGACCACCAGCCGGTGGTCGCGGTGGTCGGCCAGCAGAAACGGCTCTCCCTCGGCGCCCACTACCAGCAGGAGGTGGATCTGGAGCGGCTCTTCGCCGACGTCTCGGAGTTCTGCCAGATGGTCGTGCACCCGGGACAGGCCCGGCATGTGATCGACCGGGCCTTCAAGACGGCTCTCACCACCCGCTCCGTCGCCACGGTCATCATCCCGAACGACGTGCAGGAGGAGGCCGCCCAGCCGTCGCCGCCCAAGACGCACGGCTCCGTCTTCTCCAGCGTCGGCTGGAGCCGGCCCCGGGTCCTGCCCGACCCCGGTGAACTGCGCAGGGCCGCGGACGTACTCAACGAGGGCAGCAAGGTCGCCATGCTGGTGGGCCAGGGTGCAGCCAAGGCCGAGGGGGAGGTCGTCGAGGCCGCCGAACTCCTCGGGGCGGGGGTCGCGAAGGCGCTGCTGGGCCGCGAGGTGCTGCCCGACGACCTGCCGTTCGTGACCGGCCCGATCGGTCTGCTCGGCAGCAAGGCGAGCGACGACATGATCCGCAACTGCGACACCCTCTTCGTGATCGGCAGCAGCTTCCCCTACGCGGAGTGGCTGCCGGACGAGGGCCAGGCACGCGGTGTCGAGATCGACATCGACGGACGGATGATCGGCATCCGCTACCCCATGGACGCCCATCTCGTCGGCGACGCCAAGGAAACCCTCAAGGCGCTGATCCCGCTGCTGCGCCGCAAGGAGGACCGCGGGTGGCGCGAGCGGATCGAGAAGGACGTCCGCGCATGGAACGACCTGTGCGACCGCTGGGCAGGGCAGCACTTCGAGGGCCTGATCAATCCGCAGGCGGTTGCGGCGGAGCTGTCGCCGCGGCTGCCGGACGGGTGCGTTCTGACGGCGGATTCGGGGTCGGGGACGAACTGGTGGGCGCGGCATCTGAAGTTGCGCAGGGGCATGCGGGCGTCGCTGTCGGGCACGCTGGCCACGATGGGTCCGGGGACGCCGTACGCGATCGCCGCGCGGTTCGCGTACCCGGACCGGCCGGTGATCGCGTTCGTCGGTGACGGCGCGTTCCAGATGAACGGCATGGCCGAGATGATCACCGTGAAGCGGTATCTGGACCGGCTCTCCGGTCCGGCGCCGTTCGTCTTCTGCGTGTTCAACAACCAGGACCTCAACCAGGTCACCTGGGAACAGCGCGCCATGGCCGGCGACCCGAAGTATCCGGCCTCCCAGGACATCCCGGACGTGCCCTACGCGGCATACGCCCGGTTGCTCGGCCTGAAGGGCATCCTGTGCGACGACCCGGCACGGGTCGGTGCCGCATGGGACGAGGCACTGGCCTCGGATGTGCCCGTGGTGCTGGAGTTCAAGGTCGACAGCGAGATCGCGCCGATCCCGCCGCACCTCATGAAATCCCAGGCCAAGAAGGCCGCCAAGGCGGCGCTGCACGACCGGGAACGGGTCGGCATCGCGGCCAGGGGCGTACGGCAGAAGATCACCGAGTACGCCGAGCACCTTCCGGGCCGCGGGGACCACACCCGCGGGTGAGGTCCGCACGGGGGACGCTCAGACCGGAAGCGCCGAGGCGTCGTTCAGGCGCACCGCGCACTCCAGCAGGAGCGCGTGGACGAACGCCTGGGGCAGGTTGCCGCGCAGCTGACGCTGGCGCACGTCGTACTCCTCCGCGAACAGCCCGGGCGGTCCGCAGGCCGCCCGGGTCCGTTCGAACCAGCGCAGCGCGCCGACCCGGTCGCCGAGACGGTCGGCGGCCAGCGCCATGGTGAACCCGCAGAACAGAAAGGCACCTTCGGCCTCGCCGAGGGGGACGCCCGGGTGGGCGAAGCGGTAGAGATAGCCGTCCTCGGCCAGCCGCTCCTCGACGAACCGGCGGGTCAGCGCGTTGCTGGGATCGTCGGCGGACGGACAGCCACGGGCCAGGGGAGTGAGCAGGGCGGCATCCGGCCCGTCGTCGTCGGCGGCCCTGCGCCACCGGCCGTCCGGCCGCAGACAGCGGCGGCGGGTCTCCGCGAAGACGAGACCGGCGGTTTCGGCGCAGCGCTCGCCCGTCCGGCCCGGCAGCGCCCCGGCCAGGCGCCGCAACCCGCAGACCACACTCAGCCGGGACTGGGTCCACCACCGTTCGTCGAGTTCCCACAGCCCCGCGTCCGGCCGGCTCCAGTTGCGCTGCACCGCGTCGAGCGCGACCGTGACCGCTCGGTGCGCGTCGGGCGTGAGCCGGTCGTGGTGCGCCGCGGCGGCGAACAACTGGAGCGCCTCCCCGAACGCGTCGAGCTGGAACTGCCGGGCCGCCCTGTTCCCGATGCGGTCGCCGCCGCCGGGATAACCGGTGAGGTCGACTCTGCGCTCGTCCGGCACCCGTCCGCCGTCGACGGTGTACGCCGGGTGCAGCCGCTCGCCGTCGGCGAGGACGCGTTCCGCGGTGAACCGTACGGCGGTGTCGAGGAGTTCGTGCGGGCCGTGGGCGGCGACGGCGAGGCCCGCGTAGCACTGGTCACGCACCCAGGCGAAGCGGTAGTCGTAGCTCCGGCCGGTGTTGGCGCGCTCCGGCAACGACGTGGTGGCGGCGGCCACCATGCCCCCCGAGGAACTGGTCAGGCCGCGCAGCACCGCGTAGGCGTGCCGGGCGTCGCGCGGCGCGGCGAGGCCGGAGCAGTCCGGCACGGCCCGCCGCCACGCCTGCTCCGTCCGGCTCCAGCACCGCTGCGCATCCGGCCGGGGCGCCCCGGCCCGCGTCGACAGCTCAAGGACGAGGTCGTGCTCCTCGCCCTTGCGCAGGCACACCTCACCGGCAAGGCCGGATTCGGGATCCCACGAGGCCCGGTGCGCGCCGGTCAGCCGCAGGCGCAGCCCGCCCGCCTCCGCCGTCCACACGTCCCCCTCCCGCCGGGCGTCACGCATGCGCTCGGCGCCGAATCCGGGGCGCGGATCGAGGGTGAGCCGCAGCCGCGCCTCGCCGCGTTCCACCCGCATCCGGCGCAGCAGCACCAGGCGGTCCGTGGACGCCGGCATCGCCAGGGCGTCGCGGCATTCGATCACGGAGCCGGCGGTCAGCCAGCGGCTCACCCGGATCAGGGTGCCGTCCTCGTAGTAGCCGCCCCAGACATGCCAGGGGTCTTCCGGTTCGACCCCGAAGTACCCACCGCCCCCGACGAGCGAGGAGAACACCGCGTCACTGTCCCACCGGGGTGCGCACAACCAGACGATCCGCCCCTGCGGGTCCACCACGGCGGCGCGTTCGCCGTCGGCGAGGACCGCATAGCCCCGTAGGACCCACGGCGGGCAGAGACCGCCTCCCGGCGCCTGGCACTGATCCGCTCTCTCCTCCATGACACGGGGGGTTTCCCGACGGCCGGGCCAGGAAACGACCTGTACGCCGACCGGTCCGCAGGCCGCAGCGCGACGCGGCGGGCTCCTCGCCCGGCAGAGCCGTCCGGCCGACCACGTGTTCGCCAGGACGGGGGAGCGCGAGCACGGGCCGTTTACCCGACCCGGCTGCCGGTCACCCCATGCCCAGGGCACAGCTGCGCATCCGAGGGAGCACGTCATGACGCTGGTGGCCGACTACGTACTGGAACGTCTGAAGGAATGGGGGATCGAGCGGGTCTACGGCTATCCCGGAGACGGCATCAACGGGCTGCTGGGCGCCTTCGACCGCGCCCGGGGCAATCCGGAGTTCATCCAGACGCGTCATGAGGAGATGGCCGCGTTCATGGCCTGCGCGCATGCGAAGTTCACCGGTGAGGTGGGCTGTTGTACGGCGACCTCGGGGCCGGGTGCGGTGCATCTGCTCAACGGGTTGTACGACGCCAAGCTGGACCACCAGCCGGTGGTCGCGGTGGTCGGCCAGCAAAAACGGCTCTCCCTCGGCGCCCACTACCAGCAAGAGCTCCCTCTCGCCCAGCTCTTCGCGGACGTCTCCGACTACTGCCAGACGATCGTGCACCCCGGCCAGGCGCGCCACGTCATCGACCGGGCCTTCAAGACGGCCCTGACCATGCGCTCCGTCGCGACCGTGATCATCCCGGAGGACATCCAGGAGGAGGCCGCGCAGCCGTCGCCGCCGAAGACGCACGGCTCCGTCTTCTCCAGTGTCGGCTGGAGCCGACCGCGTCTGCTTCCCGACCCGGACGAGTTGCGCAAGGCCGCGGCCGTCCTCAACGCCGGTACCAAGGTCGCCATGATCGTCGGCCAGGGGGCCGCGCACGCGGAGAGCGAGGTGGTGGAGACGGCGGAGCTGCTGGGCGCCGGCGTCGCCAAGGCGCTGCTGGGCCGCGAGGTGCTGCCCGACGACCTGCCGTTCGTGACCGGCCCGATCGGTCTGCTCGGCAGCAAGGCGAGCGACGACATGATCCGCAACTGCGACACCCTGCTGATGGTGGGCACGAGCTTCCCGTACGCGGAGTGGCTGCCGGACGAGGGCCAGGCACGCGGTGTCGAGATCGACATCGACGGACGGATGATCGGCCTCCGGTACCCCATGGACGCCCATCTCGTCGGCGACGCCAAGGAAACCCTCAAGGCCCTCGTGCCCTTGCTCGCCCGCAAGCAGGACCGCGGCTGGCGCGAGCGGATCGAGCAGGACGTCCGCGAGTGGGACGCGATCTGCCGCAAGCGCGCGGGGCAGCACTTCGGCGGCCTGATCAATCCGCAGGCGGTTGCGGCGGAGCTGTCGCCGCGGCTGCCGGACGGGTGCGTTCTGACGGCGGATTCGGGGTCGGGGACGAACTGGTGGGCGCGGCATCTGAAGCTGCGCAGGGGCATGCGGGCGTCGCTGTCGGGCACGCTGGCCACGATGGGTCCGGGGACGCCGTACGCGATCGCCGCGCGGTTCGCGTACCCGGACCGGCCGGTGATCGCGTTCGTCGGTGACGGCGCGTTCCAGATGAACGGCATGGCCGAGATGATCACCGTGAAGCGGTATCTGGACCGGTTGTCCGGTCCGGCGCCGTTCGTCTTCTGCGTGTTCAACAACCAGGACCTCAACCAGGTCACCTGGGAACAGCGCGCCATGGCCGGCGACCCGAAGTTCCCGGGCTCCCAGGACATCCCGGACGTCCCCTACGCCAGGTATGCCGAGATGCTGGGACTGAAGGGCATCCGCTGCGACAAGCCGAAGAAGGTCGGCAAGGCATGGGACGAGGCGCTCGCCTCGGATGTGCCCGTGGTGCTGGAGTTCAAGGTCGACAGCGAGATCGCGCCGATCCCGCCGCACATCATGCTCGCCCAGGGCAAGAAGGCCGCCAAGGCGGCCGTCCGTGACCCGGAGCGGGTCGGCATCGCGGCCAAGGGCGTACGCCACAAGTTCGCCGAGGCGGCCGAGCGCCTGCCGGGACGGCATACGTGAGGGACGACGGCGCGGGACGTGAGCGGCACGGCTGCCGGATCGACTCGGTGGACGTGCACGCCTTCGAGGTGCCGACCGACGGGCCGGACGGCCGGGAGCAGGACGGCACCCTGGAATGGGACTCCACGACCATGGTGCTGGTCCAGGTCGGCGCGGGCGGTCGCACCGGGCTCGGGTACACCTACGGCGATGTGTCGGTCGCCTCGTTCGTCGAGTCCAAGCTGGCACCGCTGCTGCGGGACCAGATCGTCACGGCGCCCGCCGCCCTGTGGCACCGGATGGGACGGCACATCCGCAACGCCGGCCGCCCCGGCGTCGGTGCCATGGCGGTCTCCGCGGTGGACGTGGCGCTGTGGGACCTCAAGGCCAGGCTGCTCGACCTGCCGCTGATCCATGTGCTCCCGGCGTACCACGACCGGGTGCCGGTGTACGGCAGCGGCGGGTTCACGAACTACCCCCTCGACCGGCTCACCGACCAGCTGACCGGTTGGGTCGAACAGGGAATCGGGCGCGTCAAACTCAAGACCTCCCGGCACCCCGAACGTGACCCGCAGCGGCTGAGCGCGGTGCGGACGGCCATCGGTGACCAGCCGGAACTCCTCACCGACGCCAACGGGGCGCTCGGCCGCAAACAGGCGCTGTACTGGGCCAGGCGCTTCCACGACGAGTGGGACGTGCGGTGGTTCGAGGAGCCGGTCAGCTCCGACGACCTGGACGGTCTGCGTCTGCTGCGGGAGCGCGGGCCCGAACTGCTGGAGATCGCGGCGGGCGAGTACGCCTACACGACACGGGACTTCGCCGGCCTCGTCGAAGGCCCCGCCGTGGACTGCCTCCAGGCCGACGTCACCCGCTGCGGAGGGATCACCGGCGTACTGGAGGTGGCCGGACTGTCGGCGGCACACCATCTGGACCTGTCGGCGCACTGCGCGCCCGCCGTCTCGGCCCACGCCTTCTGCGCCGTGCGCCGGCTGCGGCACCTGGAGTACTTCCACGACCACGTGCGACTCGAAGAGCTGATCTTCGACGGCACCCTGGCACCGGACGGGGGCGCGCTGCGCCCCGACACCGGCCGGCCGGGGCACGGCCTGGAGGTCAAATGGCCCGACGCCGAACGCTACCGGGTCCACGGCACGCGGGCCGCGTGACCAGGACCCCAAAGGAGACCGAAGAACCGATGGCGCAGGCAGCACGCCGGGCGACACGCGAGATCCCGGCCAAGACGCACCCGCAGATCCCCGGCCCGCCACGGGCCCGTCAGAGGCTCGACGTCGGGAAGCTGGAGCGGGCCCTGCACAAGGCCGTCCGCGGCGAAGTCCGTTTCGACGCCGGTTCGCTCGGGCTGTACGCCCAGGACGCGTCCAACTTCCGTCAGGTGCCCATCGGCGTCGTGGTCCCCCGCGACCTGGACGACGTCGTCGCGACGCACCGGGTCTGCCACCGGTTCGGCGCGCCCGTCCTCAACCGGGGCGGGGGCACCAGCCTGTCCGGTGAGACGGTCAACGAGGCGGTGGTGATCGACCACTCCAAGTACCTGACGCGGATCGGCGAGACGGACCCGGACCGCCGTCTGGTGACCTGTGAACCGGGCGTGATCAACGAGGAGCTGAACCGGCACACCGGCGCCCACGGCCTGGTGTTCGGCCCCGACCCCTCCACCCACTCCCGGTGTCTGATCGGCGGCAACATCGGCAACAACTCCTGCGGCATCCACTCGGTGCAGTCACAGCTGTACGGGCCGGGCCCGCGCACCAGCGACAACGTGCACGCCCTGGAGATCGTCACCTATGACGGCGCCCGGTTCTGGGTCGGCGTGGACGAGGAGGACCGCCTGGACGCGATCATCGCCGAGGGCGGCCGCAAGGGTGAGATCTACGCGGCGCTGCGCGACCTGCGCGACAAGTACGCCGACGCCATCCGGGCCGGCTTCCACCCGGCCACCCGGGTGCCGCGCCGCGTCTCCGGCTACAACCTGGACGAACTCCTGCCCGAACGCGGCTTCAACGTGGCACGCGCACTGGTCGGCACCGAGAGCACCTGTGTCACCACCCTTCGGGCCGTTCTCATGCTCACCCCGGCCCTGCCGCGACGCACCACCGTCGTGGTGGAGTACGGCGACCTCGCCGACGCGGCCGAGCACTGCGAGGAGATCGTCGAGCGGTTCAGGCCGATCGGCCTCGAAGCACTCGACGACCGGCTCATCCGCGACCAGCGGCTGCAGAACATGAACGCGCAGGACATCCAGGAGTTGCCGCACCCCGGCGGCGGCGCCTGGCTGGTGGTGCAGTTCGGCGCGGACAGCACCGAGGAGTCCGTCACACAGGCCCACGCCTTCGCCGACTGGCTCACCCACGACAAGGGCTACGCACGGGACCGCATCCGGATCGCCAAGAGTAAACAGGAGGGCGGCACCAGCGAACACCTGTGGGCGATTCGGGAGAGCGGCCTCGGCTCGACCGCGTTCCCGCCCGACGGCAAGGACCACTGGCCCGGCTGGGAGGACTCCGCCGTCCCGCCGGACCGGATCGGCGCGTATGTGCGCGGGCTGCGCAAGGTGATGGACAAGCACGGCATCACCGGCGCCATGTACGGCCACTTCGGGCAGGGGTGCATCCACAGCCGGCTCAGCTTCGACCTGCGCAGCGCCGACGGCATCGCCACCTACCGGGCCTTCCTGGAGGAGGCCGCCGACCTGTGTGTGTCCCTCGGCGGCTCGGTGTCCGGGGAGCACGGCGACGGACAGCAGCGCGGGGAACTGCTGGAGAAGCAGTTCGGAGCCGAACTCGTGCAGGCCATGCGGGAGTTCAAGGAGATCTGGGACCCGCAGTGGAAGATGAACCCCGGCAAAGTGGTCGACGCCTACCGCATGGACGAGAACCTCAAGCTCGGCACCGACTACAACCCGCCACGGCACCGGGTGAAATTCGCCTACGAGGAGGACGGCGGCGACTTCGCGCACGCGACCCTGCGCTGCGTCGGCATCGGCAAGTGCCGGGTGCCGCAGGCGGAGACGACCATGTGCCCCAGCTATCAGGTGACCCGCGAGGAGAAGCACACCACCCGCGGCCGTGCCCGCCTGCTGTACGAGATGCTGAAGGGCGACGTCATCACCGACGGCTGGCAGTCCGAAGAGGTCAAGGACGCCCTCGACCTGTGCCTGGCGTGCAAGGGCTGCACCAACGACTGCCCGGTCAACGTGGACATGCCCACCTACAAGGCGGAGTTCCTGTACCACCACTACCGGTCGCCACGCCGCCGGCGCCCCCGCTACGTCTATGCCTTCGGCTTCATCGACCAAGCCGCCAGGATCGCCGCCCGGGTCCCGGAACTCGCCAACCTCGCCACCCAGACACCCGGACTCGCCCGCCTCGTCAAGGCCATGGCGGGCATCGACCGGCGTCGCCCGTTGCCGCGCCTCGCGCCCATGACACTCCAGGAGTGGTTCGCCCGCCGTGGCGGCACCGCCAACCCGGGCGGCCGTCCGGTGGTCCTGTTCCCGGACACCTTCAACAACCACTTCCACCCGAACGTCGGCATCGCGTGTGTCGAGGCGATCGAGGCGGCGGGCTGGCAGGTCGTCATGCCCGAGGGGCACATCTGCTGCGGCCGGCCGCTGTACGACTACGGCTTCCTGGACACCGCCGAACGCTATCTGCACCGCGTCCTCGACACCCTCCGCCCCCACCTGCGGGCCGACACCCCCATCGTCGGCATGGAGCCCAGCTGCCTGGCCGTGTTCAAGGACGAACTGCCCAAGCTGCTGCCGCATGACGACGACGCCAGGCGACTCACCAAGAACGCCTACCACTTCGCGGAGTTCTTCCGGACGTTCGGCATCCGGCCGCCCCGGCTCGACGGCACGGCCCTGCTCTGGGGGCACTGCCATCACCGGGCCACCGGCGGCATGACCCCCGAGCAGGAGCTGCTGGAGGAGATGGGCCTCGAGGTACAGAACCTCCAGGGCGGCTGCTGCGGCCTCGCCGGATCCTGGGGTTTCGAGCCGGGCAAGTACGAGATCTCCCTGGACTGCGGCGAACAGGCCCTGCTGCCCGCGGTCCGCGCCGCCGCCGACGACTGTCTGGTGGTCGCCGACGGCTTCTCCTGCAAGACACAGATCAAGGACGCCGGCACCGGACGACGCGCCCTGCACATGGCCGAGGTGATGAAGCTGGCCCGGGACAGCGGCGGGGACGCGGCGAGCCGGCTCCCGGAACGGAATGCCGGGTCCCTGCCGAGGCCGCCCCGGCGTACCCGGCTCCTCAGGGTGTCGGCCGTCGCGGCGCTCGCCGCGGCCCTGACCGCGGCCGGTGTGCGGGCCGCGCGGGGCGGTCCTCCGCATTTTCGGCTTCGCTTTGCTGGGTACTCGATCGCTGGTGACGGAAGGGAGGGATGAGCCCATGGCAGACGGCGACGACTTCTACTCCAGGGACCGTCCCGACGAACCGGAACTGGAGGAGGACCGGCCGCGTGGCGGTGGACCCGACGGCCGGCCGCAAGGCGGCCATCACCTGTGGATCTGGTGGCTGGTAGCGGCGGCGGTCATTCTCATACTTTTCTTCATTTTCATCTGATGGCGGTCCCGTACAGCTTTATGGGCCGTTCAGGTTCCCATGTCATCCTTTGTCGGCGTGTCATCCGGTCCGGGCGTCGGCCTTTTTTGCGTCTCGCAAAAATGGCGGGCGACAGACGCCACGGCGTAGCGCAATCCCCGCACCGGGAGACAACAACCTGTGAGCATTCTCAACGAGCCTCCGGGGCCGATCGACAGCTACCACGGTGAGCTGCCGGTGAGGCGCAGACAGCCCGGGAACGTCGTGGTGAAGTGGATGACGACCACCGACCACAAGACGATCGGCACGCTGTACCTGGGGACATCGTTCGCCTTCTTCCTGCTCGGCGGGGTGATGGCCCTCGTCATGCGCGCCGAACTGGCGCGACCGGGGCTGCAGATCGTCTCCAAGGAGCAGTTCAACCAGGCGTTCACGATGCACGGCACGATCATGCTGCTGATGTTCGCCACCCCGCTGTTCGCCGGCTTCACGAACTGGATCATGCCGCTGCAGATCGGCGCGCCCGACGTGGCCTTCCCGCGGCTGAACATGCTCGCCTACTGGCTGTATCTGTTCGGCTCGCTCATCGCGGTGGCCGGCTTCCTCACCCCGCAGGGCGCGGCCGCCTTCGGCTGGTTCGCCTACGCCCCGCTGCACAACGGCATGTACTCGCCAGGGATCGGCGGCGACCTGTGGTTCATGGGGCTGGCCTTCTCCGGCTTCGGCACCATTCTCGGCGCGGTCAACTTCATCACCACGATCATCTGCATGCGCGCCCCCGGCATGACCATGTTCCGCATGCCGATCTTCACCTGGAACGTGCTGCTGACCGCTGTCCTGGTCCTCTTCGCCTTCCCGGTCCTCGCGGCCGCCCTGCTGGCCGCGGAGGCGGACCGCCACTTCGGCTCCCATGTGTTCGACTCCGCCAACGGCGGCGCCCTGCTCTGGCAGCATCTGTTCTGGTTCTTCGGCCACCCGGAGGTGTACATCATCGCGCTGCCGTTCTTCGGCATCATCAGCGAGGTGATCCCGGTGTTCTCCCGCAAGCCGATGTTCGGCTACATGGGTCTGGTCGCGGCCACGAACGCCATCGCCGGGCTTTCCATCACCGTATGGGCGCATCACATGTTCGTCACCGGCGGTGTGCTGCTGCCGTTCTTCTCCTTCATGTCCTTCCTGATCGCCGTGCCGACCGGAGTGAAGTTCTTCAACTGGATCGGCACCATGTGGAAGGGCTCGGTGTCCTTCGAGACACCGATGCTCTGGGCGGCGGGATTCCTCGTCACCTTTCTCTTCGGCGGTCTGACCGGTGTCATCCTGGCCTCGCCCCCGATGGACTTCCACGTCTCCGACTCGTACTTCGTGGTGGCCCACTTCCACTACGTGGTGTTCGGTACGGTCGTCTTCGCGATGTTCGCCGGCTTCCACTTCTGGTGGCCGAAGTTCACCGGCAAGATGCTCGACGAACGCCTCGGCAAAATGACCTTCTGGACGCTGTTCACCGGCTTCCACACCACCTTCCTCGTCCAGCACTGGCTGGGCGCCGAGGGCATGCCCCGCCGGTACGCCGACTATCTGGCGGCCGACGGCTTCACCGCGCTGAACACGGTCTCGTCGATCGGATCCTTCCTCCTCGGACTGTCGATGCTGCCGTTCCTCTACAACGTGTGGAAGACGGCCAGGTACGGCGAGCCGGCCGACGTGGACGACCCGTGGGGCTACGGCCGCTCGCTGGAGTGGGCGACGTCCTGCCCGCCGCCGCGGCACAACTTCGTGACGCTGCCCAGGATCCGCAGCGAGTCCCCCTCGTTCGACCTGCACCATCCCGACATCGCGACGGCCGAGGCCGAAGCCCACGGTGTGTACCAGTGAACGGGCGGGGACGACGGTGAGCGAACTGGCGAGACAGGGAAGCGACGGCAAGTTCGCCAACGAGGTGGAGGGCTATCTCCTCTGGCAGGCCAGGATCGCCGAGGCCAGGCAGCGCGCGCACGAGTTCGTCCGGCCGATGGAGTGGCTGACCACCGCGCAGCGCACGGAGATCGAGCAGCACTACGTCACCGACAACCTGCGCCGCGCCAAGAGCGACCTCGAACGCGTCGCCGACCGGTGCAGGTCCCTGCGGGCCGAGTACGAGCACCGCTATCGGACACTGCGCAGGCGCTGCGTGGGCTCGGCGCTGGCCGTCTGTGCGGCCTTCACCCTGCTGGTCACCCTGTGGATGCTCCTCTTCTAGGCGCCCGCGGGCACCGGACAGGACAGGGAGGCAGGGGCGGCGACGGCCCGAGCCGCCGGGCTGCGTGCCGGCGCCCGTCGGCCGCCCGCGCCGCCCCATGGGCCGCCGGCGGGCGCCGGCGGCCCGGACCCGGCCGGATCGCACGGCCGCCCGGCCGCGAACCCCGCCGCCGCTGGTGTGTCCCGGCGCGGGCCGTTCCGCATTGCCCGTAATGTCCGGGTGGCTGTGGTTCCGTGAGGCGTGACAGGAGCGACCATATGGGCGACAGGGTGATCCAGCGCCATGTCTTCGGCACCGTCTTCGCCGTGGAGTCGGCGGTCGCCGCACTGGTCTTCCTGGTGGTGCTCGCCCTGATGGCCTACGCGGTCGTCCGACGGCGCGCCGGACGGCACGGCGCCGCCTCCAGAAGATCCGATCGGCCCGTCCTCGAAAAGTACTACGTCGGTGTCCTGACCGCCTTCGCCGCCTTCCTGATCGCCTGGACCGCCTGGCACAACCACCAGGAGCACCGGCCCCCGGACCGCACCCCCGTACGCGTCGATGTCCAGGGCTTCCAGTGGTGCTGGAAGTTCAGCCATCCGCAGTCCCCGGCCAAGCGCAGCGCGACCGGCACCTGCCGGGGCAAGGACCTGCCCACGCTGGTCGTACCGGCCGGCCGGCCGGTGCAGCTGCGCCTGTCCGCCAAGGACGTCATCCACTCGCTGTGGATCCCGGACCTGCGCTACAAGATGGACACCTTCCCCGACCACGTGAACACCTTCACCCTCACCCTCGATCACGAGGGCCGCTGGCGGGGCCGGTGCGCCGAGTTCTGCGGCGAGCGCCACTACAGCATGGACTTCTGGATCCAGGCCGTCTCGCCGAAGGACTACGACCGGTATCTGCACGGTCAGCCGCTCGCCACCCCGGCAGGGGCCGCCGTATGACGATCGCCCCTGCCGCGGCCGGCACCGAGGACACGGGCGGCCGGCCGGTCGCACCGGGCGGCTGGCTCGGCTGGCTCACCTCCACCGACCACAAGCGCATCGGGCTGCTGACCGTCGGCACCTGCCTGGTCATGTTCCTGCTCATGGGCGTCCTCGCCCTGCTGATGCGCAGCCAGCTCGCCCAGCCCGACCAGGACATCGTGGACCCGGACACCTTCGACCAGCTGTTCACCGTCCACGGCTCCGGCATGATCTACATGGTGTTCACCCCGTTCGCGCTCGGGATGGGCATCTACCTCGTGCCGCTGCAGATCGGCGCACCCGGCATCGCCGCACCCCGGCTCACCCTGCTGGGCTACTGGCTGTTCGCGCTCGGCGCCGCCCTGATGCTCTCCGGGTTCGGCACCAACGACGGCGCCCATGCGAGCGGCTGGTTCTCCTACCCGCCGCTGGCCGACAAGGAGCACTCGCCCGGCATCGGATCCGATCTGTGGATCGCGGGTGTCGTCCTGTCCACCACCGGCGTCATCATCATGGCCTGGGCGGTGCTGTGGACGGTGCTGCGCCGGCGCGCCCGCGGCATGACCATGCTCCGCCTGCCCGTCTTCTGCTGGTCGATGATCGCCAGCTGCCTCATGGTGATCGGCGCCTTCCCCGCCCTGCTCGCGGCGCTCGCACTGCTCGCCGTGGGCCGCGCTGACCCCGCCGTCTTCGCCTCGAACACCTGGAACATCGGCTATCAGCACCTGTTCTGGTTCTACGGCCACCCCGTCGTGTACGTGATGTTCTTCCCGTACCTGGCGGCCGCCACGGAGGTGCTGGCCGTCTTCTCCGGCCGGCGCGTCTTCGGCTACAGGGGGACCGCGCTGTCGCTGCTGGTCTTCGCCGCCCTGTCGATGAGTGTGTGGGGTCACCACATGTTCGCCACCGGACAGGCCACGAACGACTACTACTCGCTGACCTCCATCGCCCTGCTCGTCCCCGCGGGCGTGGAGTACTTCTCCATGATCGGCACCATCCTCGGCGGCCGGCTGCGCTTCACCACCCCGATGCTGTTCGCCCTGGCCTTCATCCCGCAGTTCCTGATCGGCGGCCTGACCGGCATCATGATCGGCACTCCGGTGATCGACTACCACGTCACCGACAGCTACTTCATCGTGGCCCATCTGCACTACGTGCTGTTCGCCGGCAGCGCCTTCGGCCTGTTCGCCGCCGTGTACTACTGGTTCCCGAAGGTGACCGGCGCGATGCTGAGCGAACGCCTCGGCCGACTGCACTTCTGGCTGCTGGTGCTCGGCACCAACCTGGCCTTCCTGCCCATGTTCGCCCTCGGCTACCTCGGCATGCCGCGGCGGGTGGCGACCTACGCCGACTTCGACGGCTTCACCTGGCTCAACCTGCTCGCCAGCAGCGGGGCGGGCATCCTCGCCATCGGCGTCAGCGTGTTCGTGGTGAACGTGCTGTGGACGCTGCGCACGATCTGTCTGGGCCGGGAGCGCAAGGCGGGCGACGACCCGTGGCAGGCGCACACCCTGGAGTGGGCCACCACCTCGCCACCGCCCCGGCTCAACTTCGGCGCCGACCGGCCGCTGCCGCCCGTCTCCAGCTTCGCCCCGCTGCTCGATCTGCAGGAGCGGCAGTCGGACCGGACAGCGCCGGCACCGGGCAGGCAGGAGGCGAGCGGACCGTGAAACGGCATCTGCCGTATGCGGTGGTCGCCGGCTGGGGAGCGCTCAACGGCATCCTGCTGGCGGTCCTCGGCATCTACGGTGAGAGTTCGCTGGTGTTCTGGCTCTACGGCAGCGTCGTCGCACTGCTGGAACTGGCCGCGCTGGCCGTGCTCGCCGCCGCCCGCTCCGGGCCCGATCAGCAGGTGCGCTACCGCGTGCCGGACCGGGGCGCCGCCGCAGCTCCGGTGGTGGCGGTCGGCTGTGCGCTCGTGGCCCTGACCTTCGTCTACGGCGTATGGCTGCTGGCCCTCGCGGTGCCGTTGTTCGGTGTGGCGCTCGCGCTGGCCGTGCGCGCGGCCACCACCTCCGGCAGATGATCCGCACGCCCCGCCCGACGGCGGGACCTCGTCAGTCCCCGCCGCCCCCTTCGGCCTCGCCCGGTGCGGCGCGTGCCACCTCGACGCGCCGCCGCTGGACCTCGGTGGCCGGCAGCCCCACCCGCCTGGCGAAGAACCACCGGCTGAGCGCATTGCGGATGCGGTGCCTGCGGAACCACCGCCACACCTCCGTCCCGTGCGCGCGGGGCCGCGGCTCGTTCCGCACGAGAATCCGGTACGCGTCATCCTGGGACAGCAGGTTCCGCGCCGCCTCGTAGCCGCCGGGGGTGCGCCGCACCTCGGGCGCCACCCGGCCGTCCAGCAGCCGCCGCCGGTCGGCCGCCTGCAGTCCGAGACAGGCCCGCTTGGTGAGGTGGTAGGCCAGGAACGGCAGCAGGAACAGCAGCGTGCGCAGGACGTAGGTCAGCAACTCGAACGGTACGTGGAACACGTACGACAGGACGTCCTGGCCGCCCGCCATGAGCAGGACGGCGTAGCCGGACAGCGCCGCGACGCCCAAGGCGGTGCGGGTGGGCTGGTCGCGCGGCCGGTCGCACAGGTGCTGCTCCGGGGCGGGCCCCGTGATCCACCGTTCGAAGAAGGGATAGGCGTACAGGACGACGAACAGGGCCGTGGGCAGCACCACGCCGGGCAGGAACACGTCCCACACGAAGGTGTGACCGGCGATGTCCGTCTCCGCGGCCGGCATCAGCCGCAGCGCGCCCTCCAGGAAGCCCACGTACCAGTCCGGCTGCGCGTCCAGGGAGACGTGGTCGGCGCGGTAGGGGCCGAACGACCACACCGGGTTGATCTGCATCAGCGCACTCATCAGGGCCAGCACGCCCGTCAGGACGAAGAACAGGCCGATCGACTTCGCCGTGTACTGGGGGACCAGGGGCTTGCCGACCACGTTGTGGTTGCTGTGGCCGGGCTTCGCCCACTGGGTGTGCTTGTGGTAGACGACGAAGCCCAGGTGGACGCCCACCAGAGCGAGCAGCAGGCCGGGCAGCAGCAGGATGTGGAACACATACATGCGCGGGATGATCTCTTGGCCGGGGAACTGGCCACCGAAGACGAAGAACTGCAGATACGTGCCGACCACCGGGATCGACAGCATGATGCCCTGGGCGGTGCGCAGACCGGTGCCGGACAGCAGGTCGTCGGGGAGCGAGTAGCCGCAGAACCCCTCCAGCAGGGCCAGCCCGAACAGCGTCACGCCGATCGTCCAGTTGCCTTCCCTCGGCCGCCGGAACGCGCCCGTGAAGAAGATCCGCAGCAGATGGACCCCGATCGCCGCGACGAAGACCAGCGCCGCCCAGTGGTGGATCTGCCGCAGCAGCAGGCCGCCGCGGATGTCGAAGCTGATGTGCAGCACCGACGCGTACGCCTGGGACGTGCGCACCCCGTGCAACGGTGCGTAGGAACCGGTGTAGGTCTGCTCCGACATGCCCGGATGGAAGAAGAAGCTCAGGAACACACCGGTGAGCACCAGGACGAGCAGGCTGTACAGGGCGATCTCGCCCAGCAGGAACGACCAGTGGTCCGGAAACGCCTTACGCAGGAACTGCCGCCCCGCCGTGCTGAGCGGCAGCCGCCTGTCCAGCGCGGTGGCCAGGCGTTCGCCGCGGGACGGCGGCGACCAGACGCGTTCGTAGAAGTCCGACACGCCGTTGCCGCCTTTCCGCCGCCGCGGTGGGTCCTGCCCTTCGTGCTCGATCAAGAGCCTCGCAGCGGGGCCCTGACCGTGCACGCCGGGGACCGCGTTGGGGGGACGCCTCGCCGGCCCCGCGCGCATCGCGCAGCCGCCGTGGACCGGGCACGGGACGCCCCGGCCGGCCGCATCGCGGGCTGCGGGGCGGGGCTCACAGCTCCCGGGCGGGCCAGCCCAGGAGCCTCGCCCCGATGACGGCGGTCTGGAGCGTGTACCGGTGCATCGGGTCGGCCGGGTCGCTGCCCGTCAACTCGCGGATGCGGTCCAGCCGGTAGGTGACGGCACGGACGCTCAGCGACAGCCGCCGCGCCGCCTCGGCCGCGGTGCACCCCGACTCGAAGTACGCCTCCAGCGTCAGCAGCAGCGGCTCGGCACCGCCACGGGCGCTTTGCAGCGGCCCCAGCGCGCTGAGCACGAGGTCGGCCATCGCCTGCCGGTCCCGTGTGAGGACCGGGTACACCAGCAGGTCGGCCGCCCGCACCACCGGCTCTTCAAGCCCCAGCCGCCGGGCCAGATCAAGGGTGTTCAGCGCCTCGTCGTAGGAGTGCACCACACCGCCCGCGCCGGGCTGCGGACGCCCGATGGCCACCCGGCTGCCGTCCGTCGCCGCGTGGGCCTGCCGGGCGAAGAAGGTGAGAACGTCGTCCTGGTCACCGGGCGCGATACAGATCAACTGCCCGTTCTTCGTGGCGAGCAGGATACGTCGGTCGCCGAACCGGGCGATCAGGGCGGCCTCGACCCGTCGGGTGACGGGGGCGGCGTCGTCGTAGGCATGGGGGCCCTCGGCCACCGCGACCGCATGCGCGTGGGACAGCAGCAGACCGAAGCGTTCGGCCCGTTCGGCGAGCCGTCCCAGGTCGCTGCGCCCGTACAGCAGGTCGTCGATGAACTCCCGGCGTGCCGCCTCCTCCTGACGTACGGCCATGCGCTGCGCCCGCTCGTATCCCTCGGCGAAGGCGTCCACGGCCTGTTCCACCGCGGCCAGCACCCGGCCGGCCCCGGCTGCCGTGATGGCGCCCGGCCAGCAGGTCCGGGTGGCCGTCAGGTGCGCACGCACCAGGGTCCGCAGGCTGTGACCGGCGTCGGCGGCCTGCTCGCCGAGAGCACGCCGTTCGTCCAGTTCCGCGCGGGTGAGTCTG
This sequence comes from Streptomyces sp. NPDC102462, assembly GCF_044765425.1. Lineage (NCBI taxonomy): Bacteria > Bacillati > Actinomycetota > Actinomycetes > Kitasatosporales > Streptomycetaceae > Streptomyces > Streptomyces sp. NPDC102462. Next base: position 255,167 of record NZ_JBIWKB010000001.1, read on the forward strand.
CGGCCGGTCGCAAAGACGTCGGTCAGTATGCGGGCGTACCCGCTCAGGTATGCGGCCGCCTCCGACTGCGCCACCGTCGTCCTCCCGCTGTGTCCGCCACCCTGTTGACGCGTTCTTGACGGCGTCAGGCCCAGGGGAGGGTATTCAACGCTGCCGGGTATCGGCAACGCGGTCCCGCCACCGGGTGGTGGCACCGCATCCCGGTCTCCTCTCCCACCTCGAAGATTCTGCCTAATGCAGGGGAAACAGCGGGCCGTGACAGGCGTTTGCCGGGTTCCGGCAACGCCCGGCACGCGAAGGTGTCCGGTCCCGGGCGCGGCGGCCGTCCCGCCGCGGTGGCAGCATGGGCGGGCGCTGACGGACCGGAAGACCACGGAGGAGTGACAGCTGTGCGCCGAAGGCATCGGCCCTCCGCCACACAGCCCCACGTCATGGTGCATCTGCGCACCGCCGTATGGGGACCCGCCGAGTTCGTCGGGCTGCCGCCCCGGTGGCTGGTGGGGGAGGGGCTCCTCGTGGGAGCCCTGGGTGCCGTGGCCATCGTCGGCACCACGCTGTTCGGCGCCTGGACGGGCCGCCCCTCGCTCGCGGCCGGCGAGGCGGGCCTGGTGTGCGCCGCGGCCCTCGCCCTCTACCTGGTCGTCGTGGGAGCCGGCCGGGCCCTGGTCGGCATCGCGGCGGTGCTCGGCGTATGCCTCGCCCTCCAGGCTCCGCAGGCCGCCGCGCAGGTGGTGCTCGCCAAGCGCGGGCGGGTGCAGACCGCGGTGGTGACCTCGGTCCAGGACGAGAGGGCGGCCGGCGAGCACCGCCGGTACCTGTGCACGGTGGCGGACACCCACGGCGTACCGTTCAAGGTCCGCGTCTGGCCCGGCTGCGGGCAGACGACCAGGCCCGGAGACACCCTGCCCGTCGTCTACGACCCGAAGGGGCGGGTGCCCCCGCGCGCCGCGCGGGCGGCGGGCGGCATGCCGGACCCGCTGCGCGACCTGGCCCCGTGGAGCGCGGCGCTCGTGGCCGTGAGCCTGCTCGCCGTCGTCCGCTCCTACCGGCTCTCCGGCCCCGCCGAGGTGATCTCGCGGCCTTCGCCGGCCGGGCAGCGGGGTGACCCGAGGGGGTGAGGGCCCGGACGCCGACGCGGCGCCGAGCACGGCTCAGGTGCGGTGCGCCGTGGTGGCCGCCAGCAGGGCCAGGGCGAGGACCTGAATGACCACGACGGCGGCGATCAGTACGGGGATCGAGTAGCCGTACAGGCCGCCGGTCAGCGCGCCGCCCGCGAGGCTCGCGGCGCCGACGGCACCGGCGAAGACACCGTAGGCGGTCGCGCGCCGGCCGGAGGGGACCAGGTCCGCCACCGTCGCCCGCAGGGTGGACTCCTGGATGCCCATGGCCGCGCCCCACACCAGCGAACCGGCCGCGGCGAGCGCGACCGTGTCGGTGAAGGCCAGGGCCGCGACCGCGGCGGTCAGCACCGGCAGGGCCACCAGGACACGGGGACCGTGCCGGTCGTACAGCCAGCCCGTCACGAGCGCCGCGACGGCGTCGACGGCCATGGCGGCGGCGTACAGCACGGGCACCCAGGCGGCGGACAGCAGGTGGCGTTCGACGAGGTGGTAGGAGAGCACGCCGAAGGTGGCGAACCCGGTGGTGGTCGCCGCGGTGAACGCCGCATAGGTCCAGAACGCCGCCGGCAGACGGCTGCTCGTCGCCGGCCGCCTGGTGGCAGGTGCCGCCTCGCGCTCGTACGCCTCGGGGTCGGGGACGCGGGAGCGCAGCCAGCACAGCAGTGCCAGGGCCGCCGCGCCCGGCACGGCCAGCACGCCCAGCGCGGGTGCGTAGTCGTCCGCGGTGAGCGCGAGCACCCCGGCCACCAGCAGCGGGCCGACGATGGCGCCGACCTGGTCCATGGCCTCGTGCACGGCGAACCCGCGTCCGCGGCCGGTGGCCGCGGTGGCGTGCGAGAGCAGGGTGTCCTTGGCCGGTGAGCGCACCGCTTTGCCGACCCGCTCGGCGACCACGAGCACGCAGGCCGCCCACAACACCCCCGCCACGCCCAGCAACGGCACCGAGACCACGGTCAGCGCGTAGCCGGCGATGGCCAGGCCCCAGAAGCGGCGGGTGCGGTCCGCCAGCGGACCGGAGACCAGCCGCAGACCCAGCGCCGCCGCCTCCCCGGCCCCGGTGACCACGCCGACGACCAGGGAGGACGCGCCCAGCGACGCGAGCAGGGGGCCGGTGATCGAGCGAGCCCCCTCGTAGACGAGGTCGGCCAGCAGACTGACCACGCCGAACCACACCACGAACCGCCACGGCCGCATTCCCACCCGACTCCTCACCTCTGCCCCGGCACCGGTCACTGGCTTCATGCCCACCGCGAGCGCGGTGACCGCTTCCGTACGCCGTCGATCGCCGTCGATCGCCGGGGATCACCGGGGCGGGGTGTGCACTCCTGGGTCGGGACGCCCGGGGGGCGAGGGGGAGTCGACGGCGCGGGCGTCTCCGCTTCCGTCCGCCTGACTGCGTTCCCGGCGCAGGACGTCGAGGACCACGGAGCCGTCCACGGTCTCGTGCGTGACCAGTTGTTCGGCCAGACGCTCAAGGGCGGGCCGGTGGCCACGCAGCAGTGTGATCGCGCGCTGTTCGGCCTGGCGCAGCAGACGGGCGACCTCCTCGTCGACGACGCGCTGGGTCTGCTCCGAGTACGGCGGCCGGCCTGGCTCGTCGGCGGTGTCACCGAGATAGCGCTGATGGGAGGAGGCGTAGCCGATCGGGCCGAGTTCGGGGGAGAGACCGAACTCGCGCACCATGCGGGTGGCGATCTGGGTGGCCCCGGCCAGATCGTTGGCGGCTCCCGTCGACCCCTCGCCGAAGGCCACGAGTTCGGCCGCGCGCCCGCCCAGACGCACCGCGAGCAGGTCGGTCAGATAGCCCTCGCTGTACAAGTGGCGCTCGGCCTCCGGCAACTGCTCGGTGACTCCGAGGGTGACACCCGCCGGCAGGATGGTGACCTTGGCCACCGGGTCGGCGTGCTCGCACAGGGCCGCGACCAGGGCATGGCCCGACTCGTGGACGGCCACCGAACGGCGCTCCTCGGGCAGCAGGGCGTTGGAGGACTCCCGGCGCCCCAGCAGCACCCGGTCCCGGGCGGCGTCCAGGTCGTGCGGCTCGACCCGGGTGCGATTGTCCCGTACGGCGTTGATGGCGCCCTCGTTGACCAGGTTGGCGAGGTCCGCGCCGGAGAAACCGGGCGTGGCGCGCGCGATGGCGTCCAGGTCGACAGCCGGAGTCAGGGTCTTGCCACGGGCGTGCACGGCCAGGATCGCGGCCCGCTCGAACTGGTTGGGCAGCGGCACGGTGACCTGCCGGTCGAAGCGCCCGGGGCGCAGCAGGGCCGGGTCGAGGGCGTCGGGCCGGTTGGTGGCCGCGAGGACGACGATGCCGCTGGACTCGTCGAAGCCGTCCATCTCGGACAGCAGCTGGTTGAGGGTCTGCTCACGCTCGTCGTTGCCGCCCATCCGCGCCCCGTCGGCGCGCCGCGATCCGAGCGCGTCGATCTCGTCGATGAAGATGATCGACGGGGCACGTTTGCGGGCGTCGCCGAACAGGTCCCGCACCCGGGAGGCGCCGACCCCGACGAACATCTCCACGAACGCGGAGCCGGTCACCGACAGGAACGGTACGTTCGCCTCGCCGGCGACCGCCCGCGCGAAGAGTGTCTTGCCGGTACCGGGCGGCCCCACCATGATCACGCCACGGGGTCCCTTCGCGCCCGCGGCACTGTACCGGGTGGGATTGCGCAGGAAGTCGACGATCTCGCTGATCTCCTGCTTGACCCCGTCGTACCCGGCGATGTCGCCGAAACCGGTGGTGGGCCGTTCCGCCTCGATGATCTTCGCGCGTGAACGTCCGATGGCGCTGAGTCCCCCGGTCACCGACCCCGCGGCCCGCCGCCCCATCCACACGAAGAAGCCGATCAGCAGCACGAACGGCAGGAACGAGAAGATCACGGCCCACCACGAGGAGGAGCCGCCGCGGCTCTGGCTGGCGGTGATCTTGACGTGATGGGACGTCAGCTGCTGCTGGAGCTGGGATCCGGTGCCCAGCGCGGTGGGGATCTGGGTGGTGAACTTCGTGCCGTCCTTCAGTGTGCCGGTGACGGCGCCCTTGTCGTTCACGTCGACCATCTGCACCTGGCTGGCGCCGACCTTGCCGACGAAGTCGCTGTAGGACAGCGCCGTGGTGTGCGGCCCGGACCGGGCGTGGGAGAGCAGCAGGACGAGGGCCAGCGTCATCAGGACCCACCAGAAGATCCACCGTCCGCCGGACGGCCGCGGTTGCCGCGACGGAGGCTTGGGCGGTTCACGCGGCGGCCCGGGCCTGGCGGGCGGCGTCAGGTGCCGGTGGGGGAACCGCACTCGTGTGATCACCGAACCCACGCCCTCTGGTTGCCACTGACCTGTTCCTCGGCGTTCCGGTCGTCCCCGGCGGGCGGCGTTGCCGGACGTTCATCTTTCCGTTGGCGAAATGCCTCATCCAGGACCTGTACGTGTCGCACGGGCACGGACAGACTCGACGCACACCCCCACCAACAGGAGAGCAACACCGATGAACGGTTTCCTCATGAGTGTGCTCGGCAAGGCCGTCATGGCCGTTGTCGAGGCGATCGTCGTGCGCCTGGCACTGGACCTCTGGGCGACGTACACGCGCTCGCGCGGCACGGCGGCCGTGCCCCAGGCGGCGTGACGCGTCGGCGCCGGACCCTTCAGGCGCCGACGCTTGTCGTCCTCCGACTAGCCTTGACGCTCCGTGGCTTCACCCCTTCTCCTGCCGCGCAGGACGGCGGTGGCGCCTCCGATGGCCAGGGCCACGGGCCATTCGAGGGCACCTGCCACCGTGAGTGCGCCCAGGCCGCCGTAGAAGATGAGATCCCTGGTCGGCACCTTTGAGGTCATGGCCTGTGTGTTGGCCACCACATCCCCGGGTGTGAGGTAGGGGATGCGGACCGGCGCGTGCACATCCAGACGGTGCATGTGCAGTTTCCCGTCCGTGGCGGTGGTCTGCTGTGCGGCGGTGGTCTGCTGTGCCGTCGGCTCGGCGCTCGGACGGGCGCGGGTCGCCGTCGTCTTCCTTGTGGTGGCTGGCATAGCCACCTCCTCGATGGATCCGAGTACGGTTTCGCACCTCCATTGTGGCGCGTTTGCGCCACGTCGACAGCCCTGGCCGGGTGTGCGATGGCCGCGGGACATGACCGCGGGGAGGTCAGCGCTCCGCGAGGCGGGCCAGGGCGAGCGTGATGTTGTCCGGGCCGCCGGCGGCGATGGCGGCCTTCCACAGTTCGAAGGCGGCCCGGCCGTCGTCGTACTCCCCCAGCAGATCGTCGAGGACGTCGTTCGGCACGGCGTCGGTCAGGCCGTCGGTGCAGATCAGATACCGGTCGCCGGAGGCCAGCGGGACGGTCGTCACATGCGGGCTGATGCTCTGGTACGTCGAGGCGCCGCCGAGGGCCTGGGTCACGACGGGGGTGGTGCGCTGTCCCGGCGCGAGGGGCGGGTTGTCGTCCACGCTGACCTGGAGCAGTCCGTCCTGGGGTGCGGCGTACACCCGGCTGTCGCCCACGTTGAAGGCCAGGAGCGAGTGGGGCAGCAGGACGGCTCCGGCCACGGTCGTGCCCATCGTGGCCGGTCCGCCGCCGTCGCCGCTCGCGGACCCGTACACCTCGCGGTTGCAGGTGTGCAGCACCTCGCGGACGCTGTCCTCGTCGTCCAGGGCGGGTCCGGTCGACGCGAGGCGGCGGACGACCAGGCCGCTGGCCACCTCGCCGCCGGGCTGGCCGCCGAGCCCGTCGGCGACGGCGATGACGAGGGGCGTACCGAGCGGGAAGACCAGGGTCTGCGGGGTCTCGGTGACACCGGCGCACAGTGTCCACGGTCCGACGGCCAGACTGTCCTCGTTCCGGTCGCGGACCAGACCCGGATGGCTCAGCGCACTCACAGCGACGTACGTCATCGGACGCCACCGCCTTCCCGTACCGGACCGATGGGTGTGCGACTCGTGACCGCCTGGTCGAGACCATTGTCAAGTGGCCCGCGCGGCGGTGCATCTCGGCCGCGGCAGGTGTTTCCCGCCCCGCGGCCGGAACCCTGGATTGCCGCGATGTCATGGATGACGCTAAATTTGGTGTCATGACTGCCATCACCCTGCGGATTCCCGACGCGATGGACAAGCCGCTGCGCGATGCCGCGGCCGGAGCCCCGTCGCTCAACGACTACATCCTGCGAGCCGTGCGCCGGCAGATGACGCTCGACGCCGCACGCAAGCTGGCCTCCGTCGAGCCCCTGGACCTGGCGGGCGAGGGCGACGCCCTGTGACCATCCGCAAGGGCGACGTCTGGGACGTCGACACCGGCAAGGGGGACCGCACCGTCCTCGTCGTCAGCCTCGACGGACTGGCCGAGGCGTACGGCGCGGCCGTCGTGCTGGTGCTGCACGCGCCCGCGCAGCACCCCGACACGGCGATGAGCGTGCACCTCGGCACCCCGGTCGACGCCTCCGCCGTCGCCGTGAACCTCCTCCAGCTGTCCGTCTCCCGCTTCGAGACCGGCACGTATCACGGCACCATCGGCCCGGAGCAACAGGAGCAGGTCGACAACGCCCTGCGCGCCGTGCTCGACCTGTGACCGCCGCCGTTTCCTCCGGTGCCCCACCGCCCGCCGACCGTCCGTACGGCCGGCGGGCGGGGCTCTAGAAGGTCATGCTCCACCGGTCGAGGTAGCCGGGATCGACGGTGAAGATGCCGGGGGTGTTGTCGGTGACCCGTAGCCTCCATGTGCCGTCGGCCGGCACCGCGGAGGCGTCCACGGTGAAGGTGTCGTGCAACTCGGTGCCGGTGTCCCAGACGAAGTCCTTGACGGGGAGCACGGTTCCGTCCTCGCTGACGAGGCTGATGACCTGACCGCCGATGAAGTCATGCACCAGATCGACGCTCACCTTCAGGTCGGCGGGGCCGTTGCCCGGGTGGCCGGTGACGGTGATCGGGGACTCGATGGTGCGCCAGTTGGGGATGTCGTAGCGGTCGGGATTGACGAAGTGGTTCCCGCCGGACGCCAGCACCGTCCAGGTGAAGGGGAGTTCGAGGGTTTCCGCGGCGGAGTTCGTGATGCGTACCGTCACGTCGAAGTCGCCCGCGCGGGTCGGAACGCCGGAGATCACTCCGCTCACCGGGTCGATGACGAGCCCGTCCGGGAGAGCGGTCGCGGAGTAGGACAGCGGGCCGGGGCGGGTGGACGTCGCGGTGATCCGGCGGCTCACCGGCTGCCCGGTGGCCGAGTCCCGGGTGGAGGGCGCGTCGGCTGCGATGTGATGGACGTAGCGGGGGCCCACGTTGACGGCGGCCCAGGCGTTGCCGACCGTCTCATAGGCCTCGCTGGCGGTGCCGAAGAGATCGGCCGCGGCCCGCAGGGTGGCGGCACGGGCGCCGGCGTAGTCGGTGGTGCTGGTCATGTAGCGGGTCAGCGCCCGGTACCAGACATCGGTGGCGTTGTGCAGGCCCAAAGGCGCGACCGGCAGTCCGTCGGCGGTCGGGCTGTCGTAGCCGACGCCGCCTACGATCTTGCTGCCGCTGCCCTCGGCGAGCAGGTAGAAGAAGTGGTTGGCGACGCCCGAGCTGAAGTGCGGGTCCAGCTTCTTCGTCTCCGCCGTCCAGTAGTCCTGTGAAGTGCCCTTGGCGGAGGCGTCCTTGGACGGCCGGTCCATGTACCGCAGCGGCTTGCCCGTGCCGCGGACGTCGGCCAGCTCACCGAGCAGATAGTCCGGTGTGTCCTCGGGGTTGCCGGCGAAGAACTCCACGGCGGTGCCCATGATGTCGCTGGTGGCCTCGTTCAGCCCGCCCGACTCGCCCGTGTAGCGGAGCCCGGCGGTGGCGGAGGTGACACCGTGGGTCATCTCGTGCGCCGCGATGTCGAGTTCGGTCAGCGGCCGGTTGCCGTCCAGGCCGTCACCGTAGGTCATGCAGAAGCACAGGTCGTCCCAGAAGGCGTTCGCGTACCCGGTGCCGTAGTGCACGCGCGAGGTGGCGCCGACGCCGTCGTCGGCTATGCCGCTGCGCCCGAAACGGTCGTGGTAGAAGTCCCAGGTGCGCTGCGCACCGTAGGCCGCGTCGACGGCCGCGGTCTGCGGATCGGCGCTCGTTGTGTCGCCCCACACGTCGTCGGCGTCCGTCAGCAGGGTACGCAGGCCCCCGCGCACGTCGTAGGTCTGGTGGCCGCCGCGCTGCCGGTCGGTGAGTTCGTAGACGCCGTCCGGGTTGCGCAGCGAGCCGACCTGCACCGTGCCGTTGTACTGGCTGTGCCCCTCACCGGCCTGGATGTCGTCGTAGGAGGCGAGCAGGCCGCCGCTGGTCGCGTCGGTGACGACGTGCAGACGGCTGGGGGTGCCGTCCTCGCGCACACCGTTGACAACGTTTTCCCAGGCAAGGCGCGGGACCGCTCCCACCGCCCAGACGACGCGGCGCGAGGACGTGGCCGGCTCCCCGGCCCGCGCCGCCCGCTGCCGCTTCTGCTCCTTCGCGGCGATGCCGAGGGCCTTGTGCCGGGCCGCGCCGGCGGACACCTTCGCCGTGGTGGTGGGCACGGACAGCGCCGCCCGCGACGCCCTGCTCACGGTGAGGTCGCCCGCGTCGTCGTGGACGACCAGATCGCCGCCGATGACGGGAAGACCGGCGTAGGTGCGTTCGTAGCGGGTGTGTTCGGTGCCGTCAGCGTCCTTGGCGACGTCCTTGACGACCAGCTTCTCCTGCGCGCCCAGCCCGATCCGGCGCGCGGTCGCCTCGCGCGTGCCGGCCGCCCGGCCGAGCAGGCGCTCGCGTTCTGCGACGGTGAGCCGGACGGGCTGTGCGCCGGCTCTGGGCCGGGCGTCGACGAGCCGTGGCGCCGGCTGTTGCGGGTCCGGGGCCGCTGCGGCGCCCGCGGGCACCGTGGTGACCAGCAACGCGGCGACCAGGGTCGCCAGGGCCGCGGACCGGCGCCGTGCGACACCGACGGCGGCGGGGCGTGGGCGCGGCAGGCGGCCGCGCGTGGGGGAGTTGAGCACGAGTGCAGCTCCTTTCGCCGGATGCCGGCGGACATCAGGCGGGAACAGGGACGGCCCGCAGGCCGCGCTGCCCGCAGAGCCGACAGGAGAGGAAAGAAAGCGCCACACGAGCGCGGAGAGATCGTCGCAGGGCAGCAGGGCGTTGTCAGCACTGCGGAGATCGATGTCCGAAAGCCGGTCAACTCTGCTGCTGATCAGGCGTGTTGGCGAAGGGCGCGCGACGTGTGGCTTTACCGGGTGGTAATGCGGCGGCAATCGGCGTGCTTGGCTTGTTCCGGCCACCGGAGCCGGGCGGTCCGGACGGGTGCCGGTGGGTGACCGTCGAGCCGACCGGCGGACCGCACCGCCCGGGCCCCGGGGCGTTCACATGGTCAGGGGCGCGGGGGTGTCACGGCCGGTGCGGACCGCCGGCCGCGGTCGGTGCCCGCCCAGGACGCGACGGGGCGGGGACGTGGGCGTTCGGCGTGATGGCCAGGGCGTCGAACTGGGAGGCCGTGTACGAGTCGAGCGCGAGACCGACCTGGCCGTGGTCGTAGGTGCCGTCGGTGACCTGGGCGACCGTGACGCCGTCGATGCCCGCCGTGACCGTCTCTCCCGAGAAGCCGAGCGACAGCCGGTGCCAGGTGTCCGCACCGGGGGAGGGCAGGGCGCCGGCGGCCAGCACACGGGTGGTCCTGTCGGGCGCGATGACTTCGAGGGACCATGCGCCGGAGTCCGACAGCTTCACGCCGCGTCGTGACGGCCTGCCGCAGACACCCGCCGGCGCCGCGGCTGCCGGCGGCGGCCCCGGGCGCGGCGGAACGGTCGTTCACAGCTCGACATGGCTGCGGCCGGTGGGCACCTTCCGCACCCGGGGACGGCCGCCCGGCACCCGCACCTCGACGCTCGCCGGTCCGTCGGCGTTGACGTCGAAGGAGGCCCCCGAGCCGCGGAGCACGAAGTTGCGGACGGCCACGCGGGCGCCGGTCGCCCGGAACAGCATCCGGCCGTCCCTGACCAGCGTGGTCCGTTCCGGTCCCGCGGAGACGGCGTAGGTGTGGCCGCGCAGCCGCACGTTGGCGACGGTGTTGGTGCCCGGCAGGGAGAGCGTGCCGAACATGAGGGCCGCGGGGTCGCCGTCCCAGGGATTGTCCGAGATGAGCTCGTGCAGGCCCTGCACCGCCATCGCGTTGGACCAGGAGTAGGTGCGCCATGCGGTGTCGACGGCGGGTCCCATGACCGACTGGCCGGGTTCGGGATCGAAGGACTCCGGGAACCAGCCCTCCTCGTCCCAGGCCTCCAGATACATCGCGGTGCTCCGGGCGGCGAACCGGCCCGCGACGTCGTCGAAGCCGTACCGCTTGACGCCGTCGTACACGGTCGCGTTCATGGGTGGCCACACGGCACCCTTCCACTGCTCGGGGGCCGAGCCGTCGCCGTAGCGGGAGAAGAAGCGGAAGTGTTCCGAGCCGGGGTGCACCGGGCCGCCCGAGCAGTAGGCGGGGTCGTTGCGCGCGACGCTCGGGACGACGTACTCGCCCCAGAACTCCTTCGGGTCCAGCAGGTGTTCCTCGACCAGGACGCGTGCGCGTTCCTGCGTGGCGAGGCCCGCGAACAACGGGTAGAAGACGGTCGGTGTGACCACCTCGTTCCATGTGCCGTCGAGGTAGCGGCTCAGATACAGGCCCTTTTGCGGGTGCCACAGCCGGTCGTTGAGCAGCTGCCGGATCCTCGCGTGCCGCGCCGCGAACCGGGCGGCGTCCCGCGGCCTGCCGAGCACCCGGGCCATCTTCGCCAGGGTCTCGGCGAGCAGCGCGTAGTAGGAGTTCAGTGCCACGTCGGTGAGGTCGGTGTTGTCCCGGGTGTCACCGCTGCCGCCCCGCTTGGGGACCCGGTGGTAGGCGGCGTACACGGGGCTGTCGTCGAGCCCGAGGTGGTTGCCCCGGCCGCCGACGCGGTCCCCGAAGTAGGGGCTCTCCAGCAGCCCGTCGCCGTCGGTGTCCCACTCGGGCAGCAGATCGTGGAAGGTGACCAGCGTGGGGTACGCCTGCTCCAGCAGCGAGCGTTCGCCCAGCTTGGTGTACAGCCGCCACACGGCGTACGCGTGCATCGGCCCGGAGTTCTGCTGGTCGTAGCGCGGTCCGCGCAGCGGAACCTGGTTGGGCGGCGCCGGTGCCTCGAAGACGCCGGTCTCGTGCTGGACGGCGAGGGGTCGGCTGACCAGGGCCGCGTTCACCGCGTCGAAGGCCGAGTCCCAGCCGGTGAACAGGCCGCCTCCGCCGCCCCAGCCCCACAGGACGAAGGTGCGCCCGTGCTCCTTGTCGTAGTTCGTGTTGAGGGACAGCGCGTCACGCACCGCGTCCGCGGACCGTCCCACCGGTCCCGAACCGGTGAGGTGGCCGGCGCCGACCCGTGCCTCGCGGGCGGCGAGCAGCCGCTCCACCTCGTGCGCCTTCGGCGCGTCCGCTGTCTGCGGCCGGTCACCGACCCGGGCGGCGAACGTGAGCGTTCGGCCCTTGCCGAGCCGGTACTTGAGCGCGGCGACCGCGGTGCCCGGGGCGCCGCTGCCGCCGGTCATGGCCGCCGTCATGTCGGCGACCGAGGCGTAACAGCCGGCGCTGTCGGCGGGCTGTGCGGGCAAGAGCCGGATGTGACCGGTGCGGTGCTCGTCCAGCAGTCCAGGACCGCTGCCCGTCACGCCCTGGCCGTCCAGCGCGAAGGTGGCCTTCTCGCCCCAGGGCGTGCCGAGTTCGAGGACGACGGTGGTGTCGTCGTCGAGCGCGGTGACGGCTCCGACCAGGCCGCTGCCGTCGCCGGTGCGCGCGTACCGGACGCGCAGGGTGCGTTTCTCGCTCTGTGTCTGCGCGTACTTCTGCTCCAGTTGCGCACGTTTCGCCGTGGCGTCGGCCACCTCGCTCGGCGACCACTCGTCCGGGTGTGCGATGACCTCGCGCAGCGCCTCCAGGTGTGCCGGCATGGCGGTGCGGTCGTCGGAGCTGACCATGACCTCCTTGTAGGCGCCGTCGGGCGTCATGGGGCCTGTGCGCCAGAGGTGGTTGGTCATCTTCTCCCGGATCAGTCGGCCCTGCGCGGTGAGCAGCGCGACGCGCAGCGCGAACCGGCTCTCGCCCTCCCCGACGAACAACGCGCCGGTCCACTCCTGGTCCTTGATGCCCGGCATGGCGAACGGCCGCTTGAGCGTGGGGTGGACGAGGGTGCCCTCGGTCTCGGGGCCGGTGGTTCCCGGGGCGGGTTCGGGGGCGGGCGGGGCGGCCTGTGCCAAGGCCGCATTCGCCGTGAGGGCGAAGGCCGAGCCGGCGATCCCGGCGGCGCCGACCGTGCGCAGGAAGTGGCGTCTGGGCAGCTGAGGTTGCGTCATGTGGCCTGACCTTTCGATACGGAGCGGGTGCGGGGCGTACTCCGGGCGGCGGCGGGAGGGAGGTTCCTTGGCGGCGCCGCGGGCGGTTGCCATCACCCCCTTCGTCCGAGATTCCGAACATCAATCGGTATGTCGGCCATAGATCCACGCAGGAGTATGGAGGACGAGGCTCGGCTGTCAAGGCCGCCGGCGCAGAAATGATCGCGGCGTCTCCCACGGGCCCGGTGGCTGACGCCGGCCGGTGAGTCACGCTCGCCGCAGCGGTACCCGCATCTCCACATAGGTGCCGGCGTCCGGTGCCGACTCCACCCGCACCCGCACCCGGCCGCCGACGCCGGTCACCCGGTCCCGTACGGAGCCACGCAGACCCAGCCCGCCCACCGGCACCGCGGACGGGTCGAAGCCCTTGCCGTCGTCGAGGACGCTGACCAGGACGGCGCTCGCGGTCAGTTCCGCCCGTACCACGGCCCGCGGGGTGCCCGCGTGCCGCAGGACATTGGCCAGGGCCTCCCGGGCGGCGTCGACCAGGGCCTCGACGACGGCGGCGGGGACCGCGGGCGCGGCACCCGCCCGGCCCGCGGCGCGCAGCTGGGCCGTGTTCAGCTCCACGGTCAGACCGACCCGCGCCATGTCCTGCGCGAGCACCGCCAGCCCGTGCGCCAGATGCGCGCTCCCGTCCCGGCCGGCGGCAGCGTCCCGCCCGGGCGCCGGATGCTCCCCGCGCACGAACCCGCGCAGCCACACCGCCTCCGCCCGCACCTGGGCCCGTAGCCCGGGCTCGGTGATCCAGGGCGTGCGGGCGAGGGTCTCCAGCGTCTGCAGCACCCGGTCGTGCAGCAGCCGGGCGTGGCGGACCCGCTCCCGTTCGGCGGCGAGTTCCGCCTCCCGGAGGGCGGCGGTGGCGGTGGCCGCGTCCAACTCCCGGCCGGTGCGCCGCAAGGCGCGGGCCACGGCCCACGCGATGCCCGCGTTGGCCAGGTAGGGAACACCGTTCGGGACGGCGTTCCACCACGGTTCGCCGAGCCGGAGCGCGGCGGTGGCGGCGTACGCGCTCGCCGGCACGGCGGCCAGCGCGAGCACGGTCGGCAGCCGGGTGACCACGAGCCCGAAGCCGATGCTCGCCAACAGGCTGAACGGGTACGCGAAGTACGCCCAGGTGTGGCCGTGTGCGCGGTCCGCAAGCCCGCCCCCGACGACCAGCGCCACGGCCAGGGCGGCGGCGTCCGCGACGGCCAGCGCGGGCGGCGGCACCCGGCGGCGCCGCAGGCCCACGGCGACCAGTGCGAGGCTTTCGGTGAACACGGCCGCGCACAGCGCGAGTCCGGCCCACAGCGGACGATAGTGGGGGTGGGTCGTGACCGCCCCCACCGCCACCTGGAGGACGCGGCGGGGACACAGACGAGGGCGGCGAGCGCGGCCACCGCCGCGGTCAGCGCCAGGGCGAGCCGCCCCGGACGTGCCCCGCGCCGGACATCGGCGGCGGGATCGGTCCTTGCGGCGCGCACGGCGCGCAGTGACTGTGTAGAACGCATCGAGCCTCCCTGAGGGTGGTTGCGGACGGGTGCCCGCAGCGGCGTGTGCGCTGCGGGCGGCCCGAGCATGGCAGGGCGGGCACCGGCGGATCAGGGTGCGCAGTGTCGGCAGTTCACCCGACAGCTGTGTGGTGCGGGCCGCCGGCGGCGAGCGGCCGGGACGAGTCGGCATGATGCGAGGCAAGGCCCCACCGGACCCGGCCCGACCGCCCCCCGACCGACGTGCCGGCCCGCGAGACGCAACGTCGAAGCACCGGCAGTCCGGCGCTAAAGGTCAGTCCCGCGGTCCTGAAGTGCCCCGGCGACACCGGTGGTTGCGGCCGGGCCGGCATGTGATGGCTCGTCAGGGTCAGGGTGTGGCCCGGTAGGCGGACCAGCTCTGCTGCATGCGGGTCACCTGGCCCGCGGTGAACTGGTACATGCAGGAGTCGTAGGTGTAGTCCATGAAGTTGTGGATCGGGTCCGCACCGGCGTCGCGGGCGCAGGTGTCGCGGCCCGTCGGGCACTGGTAGGCCGCGCTCTTCTCGGCCGGGGTGTCGTCGACGTAGTCGCCCTTGCCGTTACAGCCGCCCTGGAAGGTGTGGTAGAGCCCCGCCCAGTGGCCGACCTCGTGGGTCGCCGTGTCGCCCTCGTTGTAGTTTGCCGCTGAGCCTCCCGGCAGCGAGGCGTCGAGGATGACGACGCCGTCCATGGCCGGGTTGGCCGCGTAGTCGCTGGGGAAGGTGGCCCAGCCCAGCAGCCCGCCGCCGAGGTTGGCCGTGTAGATGTTGAGCGCGTCGGCCCCGCCCCTGCGCAGCGCGGACTTCATCGCCTTCTCCGCCGTGGAGCCGTAACCGACGTTGTACCAGGCGGAGTTGTCGGTGTAGTCGGTGCCGGCCAGGGTGAACTGGAAGCCGGTGTCGTTGTTGCCGGTGCCCTGGCCGGCGTAGGCGGCGTTCAGCACGGCGATCTGCGCGTCGATGTCGGCCGGGCCGAGCTGCCCTGCGGGCCCGTCGTGGATGACGTGGAAGTACACCGGGACGGTGACGGAGGCGGCCGTCGCCGACAGCCCCCGGCCGTCCGTGCGCAGCCTGTCCAGCCTCTTGTGCAGATCCGCGTTCATTGCCTGGGCCTTGGCATCGCTGATCTCGTTCGGCTCCGCGACGTTTTCGCCCGGTGCCGGGCGTGCCTCACGGGCCGCGCCGGCGGCCGTGTCGGCACACTCCGTGGTCGCCGTCTTCGCCGCGGCGATTCCGGTCGGGGCCGAGAGGGGTGTGAGCATCAGGGTTCCGGCCACGACGGCCGTGCCGAGCAGGCGTCTGCGTACAAGGGGGGATATCCGGGCGAGCGCACGCATGCTGACTCCTAGCGGATGCGGTGGGAGAGGCACAGGGTCTTCCCGGCGCCACGCCGGAGATTACGTGGACATGCCGAATCCGAAGGAGAGTCGATCAAGACCAATCAAAGCCGGGGTAAACAGGGGCGATTCAAAGAGCGGGCCCTGGGCGCCCCCGGATCCGTGACGACGCCGTAACGCGAGGGGGCGGTCCGCCGGGGCGGTGTGTCTGGATTCGGGACGCGACCCGCATCACCCACCGTGACCGCTGTGATCTTCCCTTAACGGCCCGCCGAGAGGCGAGACATGGCCGGAACCGGCCCTTGACGACGCGCGGGGCTGTATGAGCGGCCCGAGTGCGTCGGCCCGCGCTCACACCGGGCCGACGGCCTGTGGAGTCGGCAGGGAACGAGCTCAGTGGGCGGTGAAGCCGCCGTCCACGGGCAGGGCGACGCCGATGACGAAGGCGGCGGCCGGGCTGCACAGCCACAGGACGGCGTTGGCGATCTCCTCGGCGCTGCCCAGGCGGCCGATGGGCTGCTGCTTCATGATCTCGGCCATGGCCTCGGCCTGGCCTTCGAGCATGTCGGCGACCATCGGGGTCTCGATGACGCCGGGGCACACGGCGTTGATGCGGATGCCCCTGGGAGCGTATTCCACCGCGGCGCTGCGGGTCAGGCCGATCACACCGTGCTTGGAAGCGTGGTACGCGGCGCGCTCGGGCAGGCCGACCAGGCCGCCCAGGGAGGAGCAGTTGACGATCGCGCCGGAACCCTGGGCGCGCATCTGCCGCAGTTCGTGCTTCTGGCACGTCCAGATGCCGCGCAGGTTGACCGCGTTGACGCGGTCGAAGTCCGCGGCCCGCTCGTCGGCGGCGTCGGCGGGAGGTGCCTGGATGCCGGCGTTGTTGAAGGCCATGTCCAGGCGCCCGAAGGTTTCCACGGTGCGCTCGACCATGGCGGCGGCCTGGTCCTCGTCGGACACGTCGCAGCCGATGCCGAGGGCCTGGTGGCCGGCGCCGGTCAGCTCCTCGGCCGCGCGCTCGGCGGCCTCCTGGTCGAGGTCGGCGAGCACGACGGCGGCGCCGGCCCGGGCGAAGGCGCGGGCGGTGGCCAGGCCCATGCCGGAGGCGGCGCCGGTGACCAGGGCGACCTGCCCGGTGAAGTCGTAGGTGGGGTTCATCAGTGAAGAGTCCTGTTCAGTGATCGGGACAGGGATGTGACCGTGCGATGCCGTTCGGCGGTGCCGACCGCCGGAGACGATCGGGGTGAATGACGTCGATATCCAGGAAACCCGCATGTCGCATCGGGGGCGAGGCACTGAAGAAGGGTGTACCGGCAGTACATCGCTCCGCCCCGGATCACCTCGAACAATGGGCCGCACAGAGCGGTGTGGCGGCGCGAGGCGGCCGGCAGACCGAGCGGTATCAGCCCCAGCGGGGCGAGGCCGAGGCCGGCCGGCAAGGTGTGGGAGGTTACGGCTCCCGGTGATCGAATTTGCGTTCGATATCATGGGTGGGGGAGGTGGACGGGATGGCGGACGAGCCGACGGTGATGCATGTGCGCTGCCCCGACCGGCTGTCGGAGGAGGCGTACCGGCAGGTCCTGGAACTGCTCGCGGACCTCTCGCCCGTCGTGCAGGCACTGCCCCCGGCCGCGGCCCTCGTGGAACTCAAGGGGGCGCTGCGCCACCACGGGGCCGGAGCACGGCGGCTCGGGGAGATGCTGCGCGTACGCACCATCGCCCGTCTGGGCATCGACGTCCGCGTCGGCATCGGCCCGTCCATCACGGTCGCCGCCACCGCCTCAGGACGGATCACCGGACCCGGCGGCGTGCTCGCCGTCCCTGCCGACGAGGCCACCACCTGGCTGGCCCCGCTGCCGGTGGAGGCCCTGTACGGCATCGGCGGGCGCGAGGCGTCCGCGCTGCGCGACTACGGCGTCCACAGCGTCGGTTCGCTGGCCGCGATCCCGCCCGCCACCGTGCAGCGCCTGCTCGGCGGCCGTGCCGGACGGCTCGCCGTGGACCGGGCCCGCGGCATCGACCCCCGCCCCGTCGTCCCGCGCGCCCTGCCCACCACCGCGAGCGTCCGGCACACCTTCGACCGGCACACTCTCGACGGCGCCGTCGTCCGCGCCGCCCTGCTCGAACTGGTCGTCCGGCTCGGGCTGTTGCTGCGCGGCCGTGGTCAGGCCGCCCGCGCCCTGACCCTCACCCTGCGCTTCGCCGACGGCACCCGCTGGCGCAAGACCCGCCGCCTGCCCGAGCCCTCGGCCCACGAAGAGGACCTGCGGGGGGCCGCCTACCAGTTGATGGACGCCGCCGGTCTGCAACGCGGACGGCTGACCGGACTCGGCCTCACAGCGCGGGACCTCATCGACGCCGATCAGGTGGCCGAGCAGATCAGCCTGGACGGCGCCCGGGAGGCACGTCTGGCCGCCGAGGCCGCCATGGACCGCATCCGCGCGAAGTTCGGCCCGGCCGCCGTCGGGCCTGCCGCCGTCTTCCGACATGTGTCCTGACGTGCCCCGCCGCCCGGCCGCGTCGCCCACCTGAGGCAGCAGCCGGGCCGGCTCCGTTCCGCTCCGTCACGCTCGACGTTCCGCTCCGTCACGCTCGACGCGGCACACCCCGCAACCCCCGGCCTGACCGGCGAGCAGGGCGCGCCCGCGCGCGTCACGGCGTGTCAGCGCTGGTAGAGCGCCACGATGGTGCCGCTGGCCAGTTGGTGCGCGTCGAGTGCGGTGTGGGCTTCCTCGGCGCTGGCGCGATCGGGGAGCGAGACCGGGGCGGGGAGGGCGTAGAGCCGGAAGAAGTACCGGTGGGCGTCGTCGCCGACCGGGGGCTGCGGGCCGCCCCAGCCCCGCTCCCCGAAGCCGTTGCGATGCGCCTGACCGCCCTGGGGCGTCTCGCCGGCATCCAGGCCCCCGACGCGCGGGTCGATGCCGGTGACGAGCCAGTGCACAAAGGTCCCGGACGGTGCGTCCGGGTCCTCGCACAACAGGGCCAGCTCCGCCGTGTCGTCCGGTACTCCGGACCAGGTCAGCGGCGGGGAGACATTGTCCGCGTCATGGGCGTGACGGCGCGGGATCATGGTGTGGTCGCTGAAGGCTGCGCTGCGAAGTTCGATACCGGCCATGCGACACGGAGTACCCCGCACGGGCAGGGTCATACGGCCGGACCGTACCGGCATGACCGCAAGCCTCCGGGGCGTCCGGCCGGCACGTGTGTCAGCCCGCCCAGTCCAGCAGACGCTCGCCCGCCTCGGGCTCCCGCAGCCGGGTCAGTGACTGCTTCTCCAACTGGCGCACGCGTTCCCGGGTCAGTCCCACCCGGTCGGCCACCTGTTGCAGGGTCCGAGGATGCCCGTCGTGCAGCCCGTAGCGCAGGCTGAGGATCATGGCTTCGCGGGGTGCCAGCACGCCCAGGGCGTCCCTGAGGTCCTCGGCGAGCGCCCGGTACTCGGCGACCTGGGGAGCCTGGAGTACGTCGGTGGCGGGGATGAGGTCGCCGACCACGGTCTCCCCGATGTCGTCCACGGGTGTGTCCAGGCTGAGCGTCTGCCGCCCGACCCGGCGCAGCCAGGCGACCCGTCCTTCCTTGAATCCGCTCTCCCGGGCCACCTCGTCGACCGTCGGCTGGTGATCGAGGCGCAACTGGAGCTGCCGTTCGACCTTGGCGAGCTTGTGCAACTCCTCCACGACATGCATCGGCAGCCGTACGGTACGGGCATGCTGGGCCACGCCCCGTTCGATCGCCTGCCGGATCCACCAGGTGGCGTACGTGGAGAACTTGAAGCCCTTGGTGTGGTCGAACTTCTCCACGGCCCGTATCAGCCCGAGGTTGCCCTCCTGGATCACGTCGAGCAGGGGCACACCCCGGTGGGCGTGCCGTTTGGCGATCGACACCACGAGCCGCAGGTTGGCCCGGATCATGTGGTCCTTGGCGTGCTGCCCCTCGCGTACGGCAGCCTCCATCTGGCCGCGCCGGTGCGGCGCCAGGGCGCCGTGCTCGCCGCTGTCGGTGCGCGCCAGTTCTTCGGCGGCGCGCACACCGGCGTCGATGCGCTGGGCCAGCCGCACCTCCTCCGCGGCGTCGAGCAGCGGGGTGGCGGCGATCTGGGCCAGGTACTGGCCGAGCAGATCGGGTTCGTCGCCGGTCTCCGGGGCCCGGCTGCGCGGGCGTGCGGACCGGGCTGCGGCGCGGCGGCGCTCCCGGGGGTCCGCCGCGGTGGATCGTGCCGGGGCAGGCATCGTTCCGCCCTCCGACTCCTGTCGCTTCGACTCCGTGCTCCCAGCGGGGCACCGCTTCCAGGGGACGTCGCTCCCGAAGGAGCTTCCCAGACAGGGCGGGTACCCGGCCGGAGCGTCAGCACACGTGCAAGCTGTGCGCGCGGAGGTCCGCCGCGGTGCACGGCCGCGCACACGTCGTTTCGGGTGCTGCGCCGCGGGAACCCGTGCGGCGTCCGCGGAAAAGCCGCGGGAAATTCGCGGGGAATCGCGGGAAATCCGCAGGAAATCCACGGAAAAGGGGAGCGCGCCGTGGCCGACACCGACCGGGACCGCATGCGGCGCCAGGCCCTGCCGCTGACCGGCCCGGCGTCCCTCGACCCGCTGATGGAGCGCATCGGCGACGCCCACTACGTACTGCTGGGCGAGGCGTCCCACGGCACCGCCGACTACTACCGGCTGCGTGCGGTGCTGACCCGCAGGCTCATCGAGGAGAAGGGTTTCTCCTTCGTCGCGGTGGAGGGCGACTGGCCGGACTGCCAGGCCGTGCACTGCGCGGTGGTCGGCGCGCCTGACGCCCCCGCGGATCCCGGCCGGGTGCTCGCGGGATTCACACGCTGGCCGACCTGGATGTGGGGCAACACCGACGTGGCCGCCTTCACCCGCTGGCTGCGCCGGCACAATGAGCGACTGCCGCCCGGACGGCGCGTCGGCTTCTTCGGGCTGGACGTCTACGGCCTGTGGGAGTCGCTGCACGCGGTGCTGGACCATCTGCGCGAGCACGATCCCGACCGGGTCGGGCACGCCCTGGAGACGTTCCGCTGTTTCGAGCCGTATGCGTCGGATCCGCAGGCGTACGCGTCGGCCACCCGTTACCTGCCGGAGGGCTGCGCGCCGCAGGTGGTGTCCCTGCTGACCGAGATGCGGCGGCGGGCCGCGCGGACGGACGCCGTGGACGGCTCGCTCGCGGAGTTCGCCGCCCGGCAGAACGCCGAGGTGCTGGCCGGGGCCGAGGCCTACTACCGGGTCATGCTCGACAGCGGGCCCGAGGCGTGGAACATCCGGGACCGCCACATGGCCGACACCCTGGACCGGCTCATGGAGCACCACGGTCCGCGGGCGAAGGCGGTGGTCTGGGAGCACAACACACATGTCGGTGACGCGCGGGCCACCGACATGGCCGACGTCGGCGAGGTCAACGTCGGTCAGCTGGTGCGGGAACGCCACATGGGCAGGGGCGTGGTCCTGGTCGGGTTCGGCTCGCACTCCGGCACCGTGATCGCCGCCGACACCTGGGGCGACGTGCCGAAGATCATGGATGTACCGCCGGCGCGCACGGGCAGCCTGGAGGATCTGCTGCACCGGGCGCTGCCCGGCGAGCGGGCTCTGTTCGTGTTTCCCCATGTGCAGCTCCAGCGTCCGCCCGCCGCCGGCCGGGGCGCGTGGTTCCACGAGGAGCACGGCCACCGGGCGATCGGGGTGGTGTACCGGCCGCGGTACGACCGTGTCGGCAACTATGTCCCCACGGTCCTGGCCCAGCGCTACGACGCCTTCTGCCATCTCGACCGCACCCAGGCGCTCACCCCGCTGCGCCCCTTGGCCGGGGAAAGCCGGGAGGGGCAGACCTGGCCCGCGGGCGTGTGACCCCGCCGAGCGGACGGCCGTACCCCGTGATGCCCTGCGCGAGGGCCGTTTCCCGTTCGGCCGGGCGGGCACCCGAAGCGGAACCGCGCATACCGGCGCCTCCGGGTGACATCGCGGGAGCGGCGGCAGGCGCGTGGGGACAGAAGCCCGGCCGGACCAGCAGGAGGGCACCGTGAAGCTGGAGGAATTTCTGGCTCAGGTCCGTGATCGCGGAGAGTACGCCAGCCAGGAGGAGGCCGAGCGGGTCAGCACAGCGGTGCTGCACGTGCTCGCGACCCGGATCACCCCCGAGGAGGCCGACGACCTGGCGGCTCAGCTGCCCGCTCCCCTCGACGACGTGCTGCACCGGGATCGGCGGGCGCCCGCGTCCCTCGGCCTTGAGGAGTTCCTGCGGCGGGTGGCCCAGCACACCGGTGCCCGGCCACGGACCGCGGAGTGGGACGCCAGCGCCGTGCTGTCCACCGTCGCCGACGCGGTCTCCGGCGGGCAGGTCAACCATCTGCTGTCGCAACTGCCGACCAGCTACGCGGAACTGTTCGGCAGGCCGGGGCTGAGCTGACCGTCCACGCCGGTCGTCGCCGGCGAGCGGCGGCGGGGGAGCGGACGAACCCGGTGGCCGGTGGAGCCGGCTACACGGCGTCCAGGAGGTGGGCGTCGTTGTTGCGGGTGTTGTTCACGGCCGAGGAGACGGGGCGTGCGTCGAGGTCGCCGTCCGCGGGCCGGGTGAGCAGGGCTCGCAGCTCCGCCGGGTCGTCGTGGTGGGGATCGAGCCAGGCGGCGTAGTGGTCGGGGGCGAGGGCGAGCGGCATGCGCGGGTGGACACGCCCGGCCGCGTCGGTGGCCTCGGTGGTGAGGATGGTGCAGGTCATCAGCCAGGCGCCCGGGTCGTCGGCGTTCTCGATCCGCGGATCGCGCCAGTACGCGTACAGGCCGGCCAGCGCCATCACCCGGCCGTCGGCGGGGTGGATGAAGTACGGCTGCTTGCGGGTCCGGCCGGTGGCGGCATCCTTGGTGGTGGTCCACTCGTAGAAGCCGTCGGCCGGGAGCAGACACCGGTGCCGGGAGAAGGCACGCCGGTAGGCGGGCTTGTCGTGCACCGTCTCGACCCGCGCGTTGATCATCCGGGAGCCGATCTTCGGGTCCTCGGCCCACGACGGCACCAGACCCCAGCGCAGCGGCCGTAGTTGCCTGCGCGGCGCCGGGCCGGCACCGCCCTCGCGAGGGGCGCGTTCCAGGACGGCGTAGACGTCGTCGGTGGGGGCGACGTTCCAGCTCGGTGTCAGTGTCTCGTCGGGGCGCCAGTCGGTGACGCCGAACAGGCGGACCAGGTCCTGCGGACTGCGGGTGGAGACATAGCGGCCGCACATACCGCCACTGTGCCACGGCGACCGCCGGCCGCGACGGCGATCACATCCGTACCCGTCGCACGGCGGTCACCCGGCCGGCCCGCTCGATTCGACGCCCCGGCGAGCTGACATCAGCCTGGGCTTGGGTGCCGTTTCCAGGCGTCGGTCCCACCGCATCTCCCCGGACCTGGACCGGCACTCCATGCCGAGTGTGCCCCTCGCAGATCGCAGCGCCTGGTGAGGGGCACACTCGTTCCCCCGGACGGTCCGCCGCCCGCCCAGCCGCGCGTCCGACGCCCCCCGGTACGCCGTCGTCCCGGCAGACCCGGGGACCCACCGCGAGAACTCCATGGACGCCACCCTTGCGTCAAACGTTTGACGTTCCTACTGTCGGGGTCGCTCGACTGGCCGACCGGCGGGAGGTGGATGGCACATGGTGACGATGCGGGACATCGCCACGCGCTGTGGTGTCTCCATCTCGGCCGTCTCCCTCGTGCTCAACGATCAGCACGAAGGACGCGTGAGCGTCACAACCGCCGAACGCATCCGGCAGGCGACCGAAGAACTCGGGTATCTGCCCAACCTGGCCGCGAGGGGACTGCGGACACGGCAGACCCACACACTGGGCCTGCTGTCCGACGGCGTCGCGAGCGTTCCCTTCTCGGGGCAGATGCTGGCCGGCGCGCAGTCCAAGGCGTGGCAGGAGGGATACGTCCTCCTCCTCGTCGACATGGCCGGCAACCCGGACATGGAAGGGCCGGCGGTGCGGTCCCTGCTGCAACGCAGCGTCGAGGGACTGATCGTGGCCGTCGACTACCACCGTGAGGTCGATCTGCCGTCGCTTCCCCGGCCCGTGCCCCAGGTGATCCTGGGCGGCCGGCCGCGGGGCGGACACGCCGACTGGGTGGTGCCCGACGAGCGGGCCGGCGCGCGGGCGGCGACCCTGCATCTCATCGAGGCGGGGCACCGGCGGATCGCCTTCTGCAACCTCATCGCACCGGCTTTCGCCATCGCCGAGTCGCTGCGCCGCGAGGGCTACGAGAAGGCGCTGGCGGAGGCCGGTCTTGCCCTCGACGAGTCGCTTGTCGTGGAGGCGTGCGAACCGAACGCGTCCGCCGCGCGGGAACCCGCTCGCAGGCTCCTCGCCCGCAGTGACCGGCCCACGGCGGTGTTCTGTTTCTCCGACCGGCTCGCGCTCGGCTTCTACCAGGCGGCGGCCGAACTCGGCCTCGACATCCCAGGGGACCTGTCCGTCGTCGGTTTCGACAACCAGCAGAACTTCGCCGAGAACCTGTTCCCGGGGCTGACCACCGTGCAACTCCCGCACTACCAGATGGGTGTGCGCGCGGCGGAGACGGCGATCGCCCGGCTGCGGGGAGAAGAGGATGCGGGCCGGACCGGCCACCTCGTTGCCTGCCCCTTGGTCGTCCGGGACTCGGTCGCGGCGCCCTGCGCCCGGCCGCCCAGGAAGTTAACGGCACGCCGGGGAGCCCGCGCGGTCTGATCCCGCCCGGCCCCCGACGGCGCACACACCACCGTCCCACCGGGTGCTCCGGCGGGCCGAGCCTGCCCGGACGACGGCAGGCCGACATCAGCACCCCCGTTCAATGACGAGTCGAGAGGGAGCTTCGACATGAGAGCTCGACCCACGGCACGGCGCTGCCTCAGCGTCTGTCTGGCCACCACGATCGCCCTGGCCGCCGCCGCCTGCTCGGGCGGCACCAGCGAGAAGTCCGACGGGACGTTCACGATCCTGCAGTACGAGGACCAGACCTCGGCGCAGGCCCAGGGCTGGCAGAAAGCGGTGGCGATCTTCAAGAAGCGGCACCCCGGCGTGACGGTGAAGTTCCAGACGACGAGTTTCGACGCGATGCGCCAGAACGCGAAGATCACGCTGTCCGGAAACAACGTCCCCGACGTGGTCGAGTTCAACAAGGGCAACGCGGACGGCGGTCAGCTCGCCGGCCAGGGCCTGCTCCAGCCGCTGACGGACGAGGCGAAGGCACGGGGCTGGGACAAGAAGGTGACGGGCGCGATGGCCGCGTTCGCCCAGTACGACCAGAACGGGCTGGCCGGGTCCGGCGACTGGTACGGCGTCCCGAACGTCGGCGAGTACGTGACCTTCTACTACAACAAGAAGATGTTCGCGGACGCCGGCATCAGCAAGCCGCCGACGACCCTGGCCCAGCTCGAGGCCGACATGGACAAGCTGAAGTCCGCGGGCCACCTGCCGATCTCCTCTTCCGCCAACACCAGCCAGGGCTTCAACCAGATGTGGCTGTGGTACTCGCTGGTGTCCGCCTCGGCGTCCCGGCAGCAGATCGACGACTTCATGTTCCTCAAGGGCGACGTGAACTTCCGCTCCGGCCCCTGGAAGGAGGGGACACGGAAGTTCCAGGACTGGATCGACAAGGGATACGTCGGCGACAAACTCGGCGGCCTCTCCTACGAGCAGGCCATCGTCAACTTCCTGCGCGGCGACGCCGCCATGCTCCTGTGGAACCAGAGCCAGTTCTCCCGTATCCGCAAGGACGCGGACTTCTCGTGGGGGTACTTCACACTGCCGGGCGCCGAGCAGGTCATGGGCTCCTCGGGACATCTGTGGGGGGTGCCGGCGAAATCCAACGACAAGGACCTCGCGTACGACTGGATCGACATCACGCTGAGCGCGCAGGTCCAGAACGACATCGGCAACCAGGGCGGTCTGCCGCTGGCGGGCGACGCCTCGGCCATCAAGGACCCGGTGACCCGCCAGTACACGGAGCAGTTCGACGACCTGGTCAAGCGGAACGCCATGTCCTTCTACCCCGACTACCCGGTGCCCGGCTTCCTCGACTTCATGCAGAACCACATGCAGGCCATGTCCAACAGGAGCGAGACCGCGGACGCATACCTGACGGCGCTGCAGAAGTTCTACGACGACGGCAAGAAGACCGCCACCGAGCAGTAGACGCCGGGCGTGCCGGGACCGGACAGCGTGACCTCGGCACGTCCCCCGCAGAAGAGAGACACCCCATGTCAGCACTGGTCCCCGACCGGCGTCTGCCCAGGAGAAGGCGCAGCAGATCCGGCTCGTACTGGCTCTATCTGGTGCCCATCGCCGCCGGCTTCGCCGTCGTCGTCGCCGCGCCGTTCGTGATGAACATCGTCCTCAGCCTCTACCAGTGGAAGGGAGGCATGGCGCCGAAGCACTGGTACGGCCTCGGCAACTACCTGGACCTGATGCACGACGCGGACTTCTGGCACTCGTTCCGGAACTCGCTGTTCATGATCATCGCCATCGTCGTGGTCCCGACCCTGATCGGCGTGGTCCTCGCGGCGGTGCTCTTCGACTACATCGGCAAGACCTTCGGCGCCCGGGCCGCGAGCTTCCTGCGCGCGACGTACTACCTGCCGCAGATCCTGCCGATCGCGGTCGCCGGCTTCATCTGGAGCACCATCCTCGACCCGCGACAGGGCTCGATCAACACCTACCTCCGCTCGATCGGCATCACCTCGGGACCCGACTGGCTCGGTGATCCCCATCTGGCCCTGTACTCCGTGATGCTCATGCTCGTCTGGCTCCAGATCGGCTACCCCGTAGTGGTCTTCATGGCCGCGCTGCAGCGGGTGGACCCCGAACTCTACGAGGCGGCCGAACTGGACGGAGCAGGCTGGCTGCGGCGGTTCCGCGCGATCACGGTGCCGCAGATCCGGCCCGAGGTGTTCTTCGTGGTGCTCACCGCGACCGTGGGCGCGCTGAAGGTGTTCGCCCCCATCCTCATCCTCACCGGCGGTGGCCCGGAGAACTCGACGGTGGTGCCGTCCTATTACGCGTACCGCAACTTCTTCGAACTGTCCCGCGTCGGCTACGGCGCCGCGATCGCCACCTTCATGTCGCTGGTCATCTTCCTCATCGCCGCCCTGCTCATCGTGTGGCAGCGCCGCTCCGAACGCCAGGAGGGCTGACATGAAGGCCCAGACCCCACCGGCACCCCCGGCCATGGCGACCCGGCCCCGGCCCGGCGCCCGCCCCGCCGAACGAGGCCGGCGAGGGCGCCACCCCCTGCGATGGCTCGTGCTGCTGATGACCGTGGCCGTCGCCGTGGTCATGCTCGCCCCGTTCCTGCTCCTGGTCCTCAACGCCTTCAAGACCAGCGCGGACTACTCGACGCACGGCCCGCTCTCCTGGCCGAGCACCTTCACCCCGGACGCGTTCTCCCGCTATCTGTCCCTCGTCGACTTCCCGGTCGCGCTCGGCAACTCCGTGCTCATCTCGGGCTCCGTCGCCTTCCTGGGCGCCGCGCTGTCCCTGATCAGCGCCTACGCCATCGGCATCGGCAAGGTACGGTGCAACGGCGCGATCCTCGTCCTGCTCCTGCTCGCCACGATGGTGCCGCAGGAGGCGCTGATCTACCCGCTGTTCTACGGCGCGGAAAGGGTGGGACTGCTCAACAGCGTCTGGTCCGTGGTGATCGTGTTCACCGTGCTCCAGGCCGCGTTCGGCACCTATCTGCTCGCCAGCGTCATGACCACCCTGCCCAAGGAACTCCTCGAAGCCGCCGTGATCGACGGCGCGTCCCGGTGGCAGATCCTGTGGCGGGTCGTCTTCCCCGTCCTGCGGCCGACACTGTCCGTCCTCGTCGTGTTCTTCTTCATCTGGACGTGGAACGAGTTCTATCTCCCGCTCATCCTGCTCAACGACCCGTCGGCACAGACGGTACCGATCGCCCTGGCCACCCTCCGCGGCCAGCATTCGATCGACATCACCGTCCTCAACGCGGGGTCGCTGCTCTCCCTTCTGCCCACACTCGTCTTCTTCCTGGTGTTCCAGCGGACCCTCAGCCGAGGTGTCACCGCCGGAGCCGTCAAGTGAGCGCGCACACCCGGCCGTTGGCCGCAGTGTCCGCGCACCAGCACCGTCCTAGGAGCATACGTGTTCACCCACTGGAGTGCCCTGAGCCCGAACAGGGGCGTTCGCAGCCGGTCCATCAACGCCGAGAACCGCACCGGTGCGGCCGGCGCCGCGGCCCGTGCGGCATCGGCGCTCGGCCCCGGCCGCAAGGGGGCGGCCTATCTGCCCCTGCCCGCCGGTGAGTCCCTGACCCTCGCGGAGATCGAAGGGCCCGGCGTCATCCGGCACATCTGGATCACCGTCGCCGACCGGACGGCCGACGGCGGCCCGTTCGTCCTGCGCGACCTCGTGCTGCGCGCCTACTGGGAAGGCTCCGAGGTGCCCGCCGTCGAAGTCCCCCTGGGTGACTTCTTCTGCAACGGGTTCGCCACCCGCGCCCTGGTGACGTCCGTTCCGATCGTCGTCGCTCCGACGGGCGGCATGAACGCGTACTTCCCGATGCCGTTCCGCAGCCACGCGCGGCTCACGCTGGAGAGCCAGCACGGCGCCGATCTGCCCCACGTCTTCTACCAGGTGGACTACACCACGGGCGACGAGATCGGCGCGGACACCGGCTACTTCCACGCCCAGTGGCGCCGCTCCAACGGGTCCACACCGCTGGGCACGGACCATGTCGTGCTCGACGGAGTGCACGGCCGTGGCACCTACGTCGGCACCTACATCGCTCTGGCCTCACTGCACCGGTACTGGTGGGGCGAAGGCGAGGTGAAGTTCTTCGTGGACGACGACGAGGACCTGCCGACCCTGTGCAGCACCGGCCTGGAGGACTACGCCGGCGGGGCGTGGGCGTTCCAGGACGAGCTGCGCAGCGACCCGGAACCCACGGTGCTCACCTTCAACGCCCCGTACTCCGGCTACCCCTACCACTCGGCGCGCGACACCACGAAGGCGTCGCCCTTCGCGACCCACATGCCGCCCATGCACGGCCTGTACCGCTGGCACCTGCCGGACCCGGTGTACTTCGAGGAGCGGCTGAAGGTGACGCTGCAGCAGATCGGCGCATGGGACCACGGCCTGTTCGAACGGCAGGACGATGTGAGCACCACCGCGTACTGGTATCAGGACTCACCGGACGGCCCCCGTGCCCCCCTGCCGCCCGCAGCCGAGCGCCGGCCCCGCTGAGCACGAGGACCGGCGGACGCGCACGACCTGGACGCGGCCGCGGCGCTGCGCCCGCGCACGTTAATCCGGTTGCCGCGCCGGACGCGGAACCGGAAGATGTCAGCGCCGACCGCAGATGATCTACCGAGGACGATGAGTGACTGAGAACGACGAGCAGCGCCAGACCCTGACGAACGCGCACGGTGTGCCCGTCCTGACCTACGAGCGCGGCGTCCGTGACGGGCACCCGTGGGCGGACCTGGCCGAAGTGGTCGGGCCCGACCCCGTGGACACCATCGTGGCCGGCATGTCCGGGTGGGCGGTGTCGGGGTCCGTGGAACTCGGTGAACAACTGCTGCGCCGTGGTGCCCGGCCGATGCGGCACGCCCATGAGATGCGAAGGGACCTGATCGCGTCGCCGCCACCGGCCGACTGGTCATCTCGTCCCCTCGGCGACGGACTGCGCGCGGTTGCCTGCGACCGCGCCGCCGAGGCGGTCTTCCCGGCATGGCGGGCCGCCTTCCCGGCCGGCCACCCCGACCACCACCCGGGCAGCGACGAACAGGCGCTGAACGAGCGTCTTGCCCCGCTGCTGGCGGGCTCTGTCCTCGGTCCGGTCCTCGCGTGCAGCGCCCTGGTGGTGGACGAGGCGGACCAGGTCGTCGCCGGCGCGATCATCACCGACCGCGACGGCCGGCCCTGGGTGGCGGATGTGTTCCGCCGGCCGGGAACCCGTTACGCGGGCCTCGGCGCCGAGCTGCTGCGTCGTGTACTCGGCGCTGCCGCGGCCGACGGGCTGAGAGACGTCTCCCTCGCCGTGAGCGACGGCAACCCGGCGCGGCGCGTGTACGAGAAACTCGGCTTCGAGCTGATCGCCACATCGCTGACCGTCGTAGTGCCGTAGGCCCGTCGGCGCACCGCACGGCTCGCCGCCGGTGTCCGTTCTGCCCCCGGCAGCACTCAAGAAGTCGAGCCGGGCGCCTGCCGCACGGCGAGCAGGGCCACGTCGTCCTCGTTGTCCGGTGGGCGCGCCCGCGCCAGCAACTGGTCCATGAAGGACTCCAGCGGACGGTGGGCCAAGGACGCCGCATGCCGGCGCAGACGGCTCAGACCCTCGTCCAGACAGTGGCCCGGGGACTCGATCAGGCCGTCGGTGTAGAGCAGCAGGGTCGACCCGGGCGGCAGCTCCGCCGTCGCGTCGGGGCGTACCTGATCGGGTGCGACGCCCAGCAGGACCCCGTGCCCCTCGGTCAGATAGCGGGCCACTCCCTCGTGGGTCACCAGCAGCGGAGGCGGGTGGCCCGCGTTGGTCCAGGACAGCTCGCAGCGGCCGGCGTCGGTCTGCGTCATGCGGGCGAAGACCAGCGTCGCCATGGAGACCTCCGCGATGTCCGAGCTGGCCTGGTCGAGCCATTCCACGATCTTGCTGGGCGGCTTCGTCTGGGACAGGGCGTACGCGCGGAGCATGCTGCGCAACTGCGCCATGCCGGCCGCCGCGTCCAGATCGTGACCGACGACGTCGCCGATGGCGAGGGCGGTGGCGTCGTCCGCCAAGGTGAACGCGTCGTACCAGTCGCCGCCGACCTGGGAGGCGTCCGGCGCGGGCAGATAGCGGGCGGTCATGCCGTGGCCGGGCGCGCGCGGCAGCTTCGGCAGCAGATGGCGCTGCATGGTCTCGGCGACCTTGCGCTGCCGCTGGTAGAGGCGGGCGTTCTCCAGGGCGAGGCTGGCGCGGCGGGCGATGTCCTCCAGCAGGGCGGTGTCGCTCGCGGTGAACCGCTCGGGCTGGTCGGCGCGGCCGAGGGTGAGCGCGCCCAGGACGTCGTGCAGGCTGCGCAGGGGGACCATGACCGCCGAGTGCATCCCGGTCGCCTCGAACAGACGCCGCTGCTCGACCGCGACGCCGGAGTCCGGCGGCCCCTGATAGTTCCGGGGACCGGCGAGGGAGGACGCGACGCCGCGCAGGGCGCGGGACAGGGGCATCGAGGACTCCTGCGGCACCGGCGGCATGGGCCCCTGCAGATCCTCCCGGAACACCAGGGTGTCGCCTTCCGCGTGGGCGACCGCGAAGCGCCACACCTCGTTCTGCTCGTCGATCAGGTCGATGACGGCCCAGTCGGCGAGCCGGGGTACGGCGAGGCCGATCAGGCGGCGCAACGCCTCGTCGATGTCCAGGGTGGAGGTGAGCAGGGTGGTCGTCTCGGCGAGCAGCGCGAGCCGTTCCAGTTCGGACAGCCGTCCGCTCGCCGGTGTCCGCCTCACCGGCCGTCCGGAGGGTCCCGCGGAGTGGAAGAGGACGAGCGTGGCCGACGGGCGAACCCCGATGTCGCAGGGGGTGGCCAGCCATGCCACCGGCAGCAGCGTGCCGTCGCCCCGCTCGAACCATGCGTCGGCACCGTGTTCCGTGCGCCCGACGAGCATGCTCTCGCGGATCCGGCACTGGGCCCTCGGTACGGGCTCCCCGTGGCTGTTGCGGTGCAGCAGGTCGTGCGCGTCCCGGCCGAGCAGAGCGGAGGCGGGGCGGGCCAGCAGTTCCTCGCCGCGCGTGTTGACGGCGACGATGGAGCCCTCCTCATCCGCGAGATAGGCACCCGCGCCGAGCGCGTCGAGGGCCCTGGCCACCGTCTCCTGAGCACCGCCGAGGCCCACCATGACCCGCCTCCCGTCGCAGGAAGAACGACCTCCGCCTCCTCGGGGTTCCCCCAGGACCAGCGGTGATGCCGTCACCGCGCCCGCGTCCGGCTGCGCGGGCACCTGCGCGCCTACCTGACCGACGACGGGCGCCGCCGGCTCCGCCGAGGCCACCGCCGTGCGGATCGCCGGGCCGGCATGTGACCGCCGCTGCGGCACAGCCGCCGTTTCAGCGCCGCCCGGCGGGAAACTCCGAGAGCCCGTTCCGAGTCCCTTCACGGGAGAGAGACAGAGGCCACGTCATGCGATTCCGCAACCGCCGGGAAGCCGGCCAGGAACTCGGCCTTCGGCTCATGGAGTGGGCGTCCGAGGGCGAGCTTCCCAACCCCCTCGTCCTCGCGCTGCCCCGGGGCGGTGTGCCGGTGGCCGCCGAGATCGCCCGGGCCCTCGGGGCACCGCTGGACGTGCTCGTCGCGCGGAAGATCGGTCTTCCCGGCCGGCCGGAGACGGGCATCGGCGCGCTCGTGGGCGAGGACCCACCGCTGTTCGACCGGCGGGCACTTGAGATGCTGGGCCTCAGTGAGGACCGCCTCGTCGAGGACGTCGCCCGTGAACGCGAGGAACTGAAGCGCCGCGCCCTGCTCTACCGGGGCGGCCGGCTCGCGCCCGGCGTCCAGGGCCGCACCGTCGTCCTCGTCGACGACGGACTGGCCACCGGCGCCACCGCACGCGCCGCCCTGCGCCACCTGCGCCGTCTGGAACCCGCCCGGCTGATCCTCGCCGTCCCGGTCTGCGCCGCCGAGACCGCCACCGAGATGCGCTCGGAAGCCGATGACGTCGTCTGCCTGCAGCGGCCCTGGGACTTCCGGGCGGTCGGCCTCTGGTACGACGACTTCGAGCAGGTGAGCGACGAGGAGGTCGTCCGGCTCCTGGACGAACTCAGGATCTCCACGACCGACACGTGAACATCTCCACGACCAACACGTGAACGCCTGCGTGTCAGCTCTCGCCCTCGGTGGCACGCCCCGAGGGCAGCAGTGCGCGGATGTCCGTGGGCAGCGCCCCCGACACATGCTCCATCAGCTCCGGAGCGAGGGCGGCGTCCAGCACCTCCAGCACGGCGGCGGCCTCCCGCAGAGCGGCGTCCTCGTCCGTACCGGTCCGGCCCGCGACGCGCCCGGCGAACACGGTCAGGTCGAAGCGCTCCGCAGCGGACCCCGATGCCCCGCCTGCCGCCGGGTCCGTCACCTCCCGGACCGAAGCGGCGAACTCCTGCGGAAGCTGGGCCGCCATGTGAGCGGCGAGCCCGGACGGCAGCCGCTCCGCCAGCGTGGTCAGCACCGCCCGGGTGGCCCGCTCGGCAGGCCCACGGCCGGGCAGTCGCGCCAGAGCCTGCACCTTTCCGACCATGTCGTCGTGCTGCATGAGGGCCGTGTCCTTTCCGCGAGCCTGCCGGTGGGCTTCCGGGTCTCCTGCTGGGCGGCGCTGAAACGGAGCAGGACGCCCGCTCAGGCACCACCGAGCCGGATCGCCTTGATGAGCAGCAGCAGGGCGCTGAGGACCAGATAGCCGCGCAGCGCCAACATGCCCAGCCGGGTGCCGGCGGACCAGCGCACCGGCTGCAGGAGGGCCAGGGGCGGCATGCGCCAGGCCAGCTTCTCGGCCGGCGACAGCACCGGCACCGGCCGCGCCGGCGTGCGCCGCTGGCCGGCCCGGAGCGCGACGGCGGCCGCGATCAGGCCGGTGACCAGCGCGATCGCCAGCCAGACCGTGAGGTGGGTGACATTGATCTCCGGGAACAGCGTGGTCGCCATCAGCGTGCCGGAGAGCATCAGCAGGACGGCGATGATGACGGTGGCCAGCACGTTCAGCCAGCGCGGATTGACCCAGGGGCCGAGCACTTGGGTGTCGTTGCACAGCAGGAGCAGGAACACGCTCGCCGAGGGCAGCAGCAGTCCGGCCAGCGCCTGGACCGCCTCGGTGATCAGACCGAGCGGCGCGCCCGGGACGAGGACGACGCCCGCCGCGACCAGCACCAGCAG
The DNA here is from genome assembly GCF_044765425.1 of Streptomyces sp. NPDC102462. Lineage (NCBI taxonomy): Bacteria > Bacillati > Actinomycetota > Actinomycetes > Kitasatosporales > Streptomycetaceae > Streptomyces > Streptomyces sp. NPDC102462. Next base: position 288,342 of record NZ_JBIWKB010000001.1, read on the forward strand.
GCTGTAGGAGGAGTAGAACTGCTTGGCCTCGCCGAAGCTGCGGTGCAGGGAGTGACGCAGGTTGAAGACGTCACCGAAGGCATAACTGGTGGCCAGGGTGACGGCGGCCGCGCCGATGATGCTGGCGTCCAGCAGGACCACGGCGAACAGCACGCCCAGCACGGGGGCGTGCTGACTGAGGGCATCGGCCACGCCGGCGGCGTCGGTGTAGTGCCCCTGGGCGGCCGTGCCGCGGACCGCGAAGTCGGCGACCATGATCAACGAGGCGGCGCCCCCGACGACCACGAGGGAGCCGATCACCGTGTCGGCACGCTCGTAGCCGATGAAGCGCGGGGTGATGCGCTTGTCGATGACGTTGGACTGCTGGAAGAACAGCTGCCAGGGCGCGACGGTGGTGCCGACCACCGCGATGATCAGCAGGACGGCCTCGCCGCTCGCGCCGCCCTGGATGCCGGGCACCACGAAGTCGTGGGCCGCCCGGCCCCACTGCGGCCGGGACATCAAGGTCAGGGGGACCAGCAGCAGGCTGGCACCGATGAAGGCGAACATGGCGCGCTCCCAGCGGCGGAAGGAACCGCTGGCGGTCACGGCGATCAGTACGGCCGCGGCCACCGGGACGACGACGTACGGGGAGACGCCGAGGTGCTGCGCGGCCAGCGAGACGCCGATGAACTCGGTGACGATGGTGAGGAAGTTGAGCAGGAACAGGTCGCCGACGCTGAACCAGCCCCAGAACCGCCCGAACCGCTCGGTGATCAGGCGTGCGTGGCCGACGCCGGTGACCGCGCCCAGCCGTACCACCATCTCCTGGTTGACGATCAGGACAGGAACGAGCAGGAGCAGCACCCACAGCAGTGAGTAGCCGTAGTTCTGGCCCGCCTGCGCGTAGGTGGCGATGCCGCCCGCGTCGTTGTCGCCGACCATCACGATGATGCCCGGGCCGACGATGGCCAGCAGGGTCAGCAGCCGGGCCCTGAAACCGGGGCGCCCACCGGGGCGTTCGCGCGGGACACGGCCGAAGGCGCCCTGGATCTCGCCGAGGTGCGCCTCGTCGCGTACGGTGCCGGCCCGGGCCGGCCGGGAGGGTGGCGCGGCGGAACGGGCCGCCGGTTTTCGCGCGGGGGCTTTTGCGGCGCGCTTCGCGGGCGGTCCGGGCCGACGCCTCTCCTGCGGTGGCTCGGCAGGGCCGGGGACGGGCTCGTGCTCTGCCGGACGACGCTCGGCCGGACGAGGCGCGGCGGGGCGGGGTTCTGTGGGACGAGGCTCGGCCGGGTGGGGCTCCGCCGGAGGGCGGTCCGCGGGAGGGGGCCCGGCCGGACGGGGCTCCGCCGGCCGGTGTGCGGGCGGCTCGGCGCTGTGGTCGGCGCGGCTCGGCGGCGACTGGGGACGCCCGGGTCCGGGCCGGGCCGACGGCTCGGGGCGGCCGGTTCCTCCGGGGGGCCGTTCCTCCCCGCTCATGATCCGGACGGAATGTCGTGCGGCGCACCCGTGGGACCGGGCTCCTCCAGGTGGCGGGTCGCGTGCGCGGCAGGCTCGCGTCGCCGCCAGTCCTCCGGGATGACCTCCTCCAGGACGTCATCGACCGTGATCACGCCCAGGATGCGGTCCTCGTCGTCGACCACCGGGACGGTGAGCAGGTTGTAGTCGGTCATGAGCAGCGCCACGTCCTCGACATCGGTGTCCGGCCCGGCCCGGACCGGATCACGGTCGGCCACCTCGTCCAGCCGCGCGGCCGGATCGGCCTGCAGCAACTCGACGAGCGTGACCACGCCGAGCAGCCGCGCCCCTTCCCCGGCTTCCCCGACCAGATACACGCTGGTCAGCGCCTGGGGTTGCAGGGTGTGGGCGGCACCCGCCGAGCGCAGCGCCTGCGCGACGGTGCTGTCGCCCGTCATGGCGAGGACATCGAGTGCCATCAGCCCCCCGGCGCTGGAGGGGTTGAAGCCCATCAGCGTCAGCACCTTGGTGCGCTGCCCGGCCGGCAGCGCGTCGAGGATCGGCTGGCGCCGGTGCTGCGGCAGCTCGTTGACGGCGTCCGCGGCGTCGTCGGCGCGCATACGGGCGAGCACCTGGGCGATCTCGGCGTCGCTGCGCTCGCCCAGCAGCCGCGTCTGCGAGTCCGGCTCCAGTTCCTCGAACACATCGGCTTCGAGCTCGGGGTCCGCGTGGACAGTCTGCAGGATCTCGTGCGACTCGGTGCGACTGGCGTCCTCCAGCAGATCGGCGAGGTCGGCCGGCCTGAGCCGTCTGAGCCGGGCGAACGACCTTCGTATCCGGGCCGAACGGGCATGGCCGATCAACGGCTCGAAGGACGTCCAGTCCCGCCAGTGGGGCTGCGGGGCACGCCCCCCGAACAGGCTCCGCAGCCGCGCGGGCCGCCGCGTGTCCAGGCAGGTCAGCACCCATTGGTCCAGCCGCTGCTCCAGTTCGATGTCGTAGGCCCGGACCAGTTCGGCGTCGGCCACGTCGATGACGCGGTGGCCCAGTACGTCGGCGCGCAGCAGCACCTCGCCCTCGCGCCGTTCGAAGTGGCGCAGGTCGACCCGCGGGCTCGCCAGCGTGATCTTCTCCGCGTCCAGGTCGGCGACCTGCTCGGCCGGCAGGAACACCTCGCGCCTGCCCACCCGTGCGACCAGGCCGGTGACCAGCGGGTAGTCACGCCCCCGCAGCCGCACGATGACATCGGCGAGCCGCCCCACCACGTCACCGTCGCCCCCGATCACCGGTCGGCGGAGCAGTTGGGCGAGATGCACGATGCGATCCACACCCCCACGCTAGACATATGGGCGCCATCGGGTACAGAACGGGCGGTGACGTGTCCTGGACTCGTGCAGGGCGCGGTGTGCTCGGCCTCGTGGGCTGGATGGGCGTCCGCACGGCGGGAAGCGCGGGACGGGCGGCGGCCGGTGCGGCCGGTGCGGTGGGTGTCGCGGCCGGCGGGGTGACCGCAGTGGGATGGCGCGTCGCCCGCAGGACCGGGAGCGCCGGGGCGTCGGCGGCCCGGCACGGGGGCTCGGCCGCGGCGGCACTGCCCAGACGGGCGATACACCTGGGACAGGCCCTCGTCGATCTCCATCCGCGCCGGCACGTCCGTCGTGTCTGGACCGGTCACGGGCGCGCGCACATCGAGGTACGGGGACTCGACCGCGGGGACCGCGGGGGTCCCGGCCGTGAGCGGCTGAGCCGCGGGGTGACCCGGTCGCTGCGCGGACTGAGCGGGGTGCGGTGGGCCGAGGTCAACGCGGTCACGGGCCAGGTGCTGCTGTCGTTCGACGAGCGCAGGGTCGGCGTCGACCGGCTCCTGGACACGGTCAGGGCGGTGGAGGACGCCCACGGCGTGCGGGACGCGGAGTTCGCCTGGGCGCAGCCGGTCACTCCGGGCGACGATGTGCCGGTCGCCACCGCGGCGACCCAACTGCTCGTCGACTGCGCCGCGGTCGCCGCCGCCGTCGTCCAGCGGGTCCTGCGCCTCCCGGTGCTGCCCCGGGCGGTGCCCGCCGCCGTGGCCGCGCTGGAACTGGAGCGGGAACTGCGCGGCCCGTTGGTGCGGCGCATCGGGCCGGTCCAGGCCGAACTGCTGATGTCGTTGACGAGCGCCACGGTCAACGGGCTGTGCGACGGCGTCGGCATGCCGATGGTCGACGCGGTGAGCCGGGCGTTCCAGTTCGGTGAGATGCGTGCCCGGCGCCGGGTCTGGGAGCGGCGCGAGCGGGAGCTGTGCCCGGGTCCGGACTGTGTGCCGCGGACTCGACCGGCGCGGCACCTGCGCGCCAGGGCCAGGCGCTCCGGCCCCGTCGAGCGGTGGGAGGCGCGGCTGGCGCCCTTCGCCCCGCTCACCGCGGCGTCGGTGCTCGCACTGACCGGCAGCCCCGGGCGGGCCGCGGACGCGCTGCTCGTCGCGGTGCCCCGGGCGGCCCGCTACGGACGGGAGGGTTTCGCCGCGGCGGTCGGACGCGACCTGGCCCGGCACGGTGTCGTACCGCTCGACCCGTCGGCGCTGCGGCTGCTCGATCTGGTCTCTGCCGTCGTGATCGACTCGGCGCTGCTGGTGAACGGGCGGGGGCCCGAGGGCGGCCTCCACCCGCTGACCGTGCCCGTGCTGGCCGCGGCCCGCTCCACCGGGGCACGCGTCGTGCTCACCGGCGATGCGCGCGTGCGCGGGCTGTCGGCACCGGCCGAGCAGATCACCGGCGCGGGTGAGCGCGTCGCCGACAGGGTGCGCGAGCTGCAGCGACAGGGCGAGGCCGTACTGGTCGTCTCCGGTACGGACGCGGAGGCGCTGGCCACCGCGGATGTCGCCGTGGCCGTCCCCGGCGAACCCGGTGCGGAGGCGTCCTGGTCGGCGGATCTGGTCTCCCTGAACGGACTGGAGGACGCCTGGCGCGTCCTGCGGGCGGTGACCGCGGCCCGCACGGTCTCGCAACGCTCCGTCCGGCTGGCCTTCGCGGCTTCGGCGCTCGGCGTTCTGCTCTCCCTCCTCGGGCGAAGGCGCGGCGTCCTGCACGCCCTCACCCCCATGCACATCGCGAGTCTGATCGCCTTGCTGTGGGCGGCGGCGACCGCTCGCCGCGCCGCCCGCACACCCGCCGCCACCGCGAGCCCATGAGATCCGCACGCCTTCGGCCGCCCTGTGCAGGCATGCCCGAACTCAGGCGTGTGCGGGGCGAGTTCGTATGACGCGCGGTCAGCGCCCGAGGAGCTTCGCCAGACGGGCGGCGTGTTCGTCGTCCACGGCCACGCCGGTGTGCTCCGGCCCGCTCAGCCAGTCGGCGGCCTTGGCCAGGCAGTCTTCGGTCTGCGACCGGGTCAGGCCGGGTCCTTCGAGCAGCGCGGCCAGCACATGCCCGGCGTACCGGCACCCGGCGTAGGTCTCCAGCCAGCTGAGCGCCATGTCCACGACGGTTGCCCGCTCGGTCTGTCCGGACGCGGGCAGGCGCGGGTCGAGGAGCGGCCCCAGGATGGCCCCGGTGAACGGCGAGAGCCCTTCCTGCTCGGCCAGCCACTTGTGTGCCCGTGCCGTGACGGCGCCCGCACCGTCAGGGTCGAGATCCGGCCGCTCCAGCAGAGCGCGCAGCACCTTCCTCCCCCGCGAACTGATCGGCTCTCCAGCGCACGCCTCGCGCAGCGCGAGGTCCACGAGGACGGCTCGTGTCGCGTCCGGGAGCGGCACCAGTCCCATCCGGCACAGGGCGGGAAGTTTCTCCTTCGCCAGCACCATATGGCCGTGGCCCACGCAGTCCAGCACCCGCTCCACGGTCTGCCGGCGGAGTTCCTGGTCGGACACCCGGCAGCCGGGCAGGCGTTTCAGTATCCGCTGTGCGTTCTCGGCGGTGTGGTGGATCTCCAACCAGTCGAGGGCGCGGCGCAGACCCTGCGTCTGGGCCGGCTCGTCCAGATCCGGGCGGATCAGCAGGGCTTCCAGCACGAACGACGCCGTGTTGCTGCGGGCGTTGTCGTGCTCTGCGAGCCATGCGAGGGCGAGCGGAGCGGCGCGTGCCCCGACCGCCGGATGCTTGAGCAGGGGTTCCAGGACAAAGCGTGCCTCAGGGGAAGTGCCGTGTGTGTCCGCGGTGAGCCAGCCGAGCGCCGCGCCGACGGCGTCGACTCCCTCACCGTCGGCCACCGTGCCCGAGGTGTGCGGGCCGATGCGGGCGTCGAGGGGGAGCAGATGCTGGAGGACGTAGGAGATGTTCGGTGATTCGCCGTGGTCCCCGAGCCAGGTGAGGGCGTGCCGGGCAGCCGTCTCGCTGTGCGGGTCGAGCCGTGGATGGGCCAGCAACGGCTGGAGGACGAAGCTGGCGTCCTCCCCGCTCAGATTGGCGGGGGAGCCGAGCCAGCGGACGGCCGCCGTACAGTGCCGGTCGGCGTCCGGCAGCCCGCGCCGCTTGAGCAGGGGCGCGAGGACCCACTTGGCGACGTCCTGCGTGCCGTGACGCCCGGTGGACAGCCATCTCACCGCGTGCTCCGCGGCACAGGCGGTCGCCCCGAAGGACAGGTCCGTGTTCTCCAGCAGCCTGCGCAGTACGAAGTAGGCGTCCCCGCGCCTGCTGTGCTCCTCGAGCCAGGCGAGGGCCGGGCCGACGACGTCGTACCTCCCGTCCGGGACGGGCACACGAACGAGCAACGGGTCCAGTACGAACGTCGCCTCGTGCGAGGTGCCGTGCTCCTCGAGCCAGGCGCAGGCGAGGCCCACGACCGTGTCGGCGGGTTTTCCCCGCAGGGCCGGATGTTCCAGCAGACCCCTCAGCACGAACGAGGCCATGAGGGAAGTGCCATGACTCCCGAGCCAGTTGAGGGAGCGGTCGATGACCCCCCTGGTCCGGCTGTCGTCCAGGTCGTCCCGTTTGAGCAGCTCGGCGAGGACGAACGTGGCGGTATCCGCGTCGGGGTGGAGCCTGAGCCAGTCGAAAGCGAGCTTCAGCGCCCTGCCCCTCTGGTCGTCTCCAAGGTCCTCACGGCACAGGAGCGCGCGCAGCACATGGGCGGTGGCGGCCGAGGGCAGGCGCCGGCCGGCCACACCGAGGCCCGCGTCGACCGCCTGTGCGATGCGGTCCTCGGACAGATCGGTCCGGGCCAGCAGCGCACTCGCGAGGGAGAGACTTCCCTTCATCACAGGGTGTCGCAGCCATGCGACCGCTTCCTCGGCAGCCCTGTCCAGGTGCCCGGCCGGTGCGCCGGGCGCCCGGAGCAGGGCTTCGAGGACCGGACGGGTCTCGTACAGCCGGTGGCGGTTGTCCGCCTGCCACTCCAAGGCGGCCGAAGCCAGACGTGCGGGAACGGCGTCGGAGGTGTTGCGGATCGCGTTGGCGAACAACGTGCGCGCCGCGCGTGGGCCCTCGGCCTCGGCCCGCCCCAGCCAGGGCCGCACCAGTGTGTCCCAGGACGCGATGACCCCGGACTGCCACGGCGCCCCCGACAGCAGGGTCAGCAGGGTCCGGCCGGTCTCCTCGAGATCGGCCTCGCCGGCCAGCCGCTCGGCGGGGCCCGCCCGGTCCGCGAGCCACTGTGCGCAGACCCGGCGCACATCGTCGCGCACCGCCGGATCGAGGTCGGCCGACCACCGCCGTACGGCGTCGGCGGCGAGCCGGAAGGTGTGCGTGCTCGTCAGGAACGCGGAGAACATCCGCGTGGCGGCGTCGGCTTCGAGCCGTCCCGCTCTGGGGACCAGTGCCTGCTGGAGGAGTTCGTCGGCCACGAAGTCATGGATGACATCGAGTACGTCGCTCTCGGAGGCGAAGAGCCAGCCCAGCTTGCACAGATGCCCGACGACGCCGATCCTGCCGGCGTCGAAGCCGCGGTCCTGGTGCAGTTGGAGGAAGGCGCCGACGGCGGCCTCCACCGACTCCTTGTCCTGGGGGCAGCAGGCGGCGGCCACCGCGGAGGCGAGCAGGTCGGTGCGCGAGTCGCTGAGTTCTTCCCCGGTGCGCTCCCGCAGCCAGTACGACAGATCCTGGACGTTGCGCAGCCCCGACAGGTCCAGCGCCTCCTGCCCGCCGTCGCCCACACGCGACTCGATGGCCCGCGCGATCAGCAGGGTGAGCACCGGGCGGTGCCCGCACACCGCGGCGATCCGCTCCGTGCCGTAGGCATCCACGGCCTTCCTGGCGACGCTGTTGATGATGCGGGTGGCGACGGCTTTCTGGTGCTCTCCGTCCTGGGAGACCTCCACCCGGTCGAGGAACCTGAGACGCCCCAGGGCCTCGGCGCGCGGTACCGCTCCGGGGCGCAGCGAGGCGATGCACGCCAGCCGGGCCGAGGAGGTGCTTTCCGCCCTGACTTCGTCCACGAAGTCGAAGAGGTCCAGATGCTCATACCCGTCGAGGTAGTCGAGCACGAGCAGGACGTCCCTGTTGCGCGCGTGCATGTCGCGGACGACCCCGGTCAGTTCCTCCGCTGTGATCGGTTTCTTCGGTGCCAGGTGCAGTACGGTCCAGCCCTGCCGGTCGGCCCGGGCCGCCACCTCGAAACAGGTACGTGTCTTGCCGGTCCCCGCGGCGCCGACGAGCACCACCCCCAGTGACGTCGAACCCGGTGCGGACGCCGCCGTCAGCCGCGTCAGCAGGTTGTCCGGGTCCGCCTGGTGGCCCTCCCCGGGGCTGACGAAGCGGATCTGGCCGTCCGTCAGGTACTTGTCACGGTTGGAGTTCCTGCTGAGGGTCTGCCGGTGGGTGCGGACGCCACTGGGCAGCGGGGGCAGTCCGACATCGGCGAGGTCGTCGGGGCGCAGGCTGCCGCAGCCCAGCAACCGCTCAAGCCGGCGAAGTTCCTCGGGCGCCACACGGTCCTGGAGACTGTCGATCCTGGCCGCGGTGAGAGCGGCACCGTCGGAGGCGTAGTGCCTGATGACGACGCCGATGATCCGCCCGCGGCTGAAGACAGCCGCTCCCGACATGCCCTCCCACGGCTCGTACGGTTCGCCGTCCGTGCCGTCCTCGCCGCCCGCGCCCGGCCGTCTCGTCGCCCGGCGAGGGTCCTCGTCCGGTGAGGGAGGCCCCACGATCTTCAGGTCGAGGGTGCGTTCCCGCCGGTTGGAGAGCGGCACACACGTGGCCTGTGCGGCCTCCAGGTCACGGTAGAGGCCCCCGCGGAGCTTGAAGAGCGGAAAGCCGAAGGCCATGCATTCGACGCGGGCGGCGCCCTCGCCGACACAGCCGAACGAGGCGGGCACCGCCGTGGGTGCGGGAGGCGGGGAAGAGACGGCTGGAACGGGGGAGGGAGCCGAAGGGTCCGGGGCCGAGGGGGTGAAGACGAGCACGGCGACATCGATCTCGGCGTTCGACCACCCCACCGACGCTTCGTAGCCGGCCTCGTCCTGCCGGTCGGCGTTGAACCGCACGCGCACACCGGACGCTCCGTCGAGCGGATGCCACGCCGTCAACACCCTGCCGTCGGCGACGAGATACCCGGAGGCCCGGGCGCCCCTGCCCGCCGAGCGGCTGACGATCACCTCCGCGATACGGCCGGGTGCGTCCCACCCCATGGCCCCGTGTGCGGTGACTTCAGCGTTCGCCATCTACCTCGTCACCGGAGATCAGGGGCGAGCGGGTCGTTCCGTCCTGTGCCACCGCCTTGGGATGCAGGGTGAGCTTGAGCCGTTGGGTCGTGGACCGGGCCGCCTTGCCGTCCGCGCCGGCCTCGACGACCCAGAACCGCACCTTGCCGTGTGCGCCCTGCTCGCGTGAGACCGCGACGGTCGCCTCGACCTCCACGGGCCCCACCTCGAACTGGAGGGCGTCGCCCGCCTGAGCCCCCTCCGCCGCCGCGGCCCTGAGTTCCTGCCGCAACTGACGCACCAGCTCCGCGAGTTCGATCCCGCGTTCCCCGTTCGCTGCCATAGCGGGATTGTAAGGGGCCGGGCCCCGCGGCGGACCAGTGCGGGCCCCTTCCTCGTACCCCCACGCCACCGAGGACGACGTAGGTCGGCGGCCCTCGGCGCGCGGCAGCGTGATCCGGTCCCCGGCGTTCGTGCGGCCCCGCACGGCGTTGGTAGCGTCGGGACGCGCCGCGTCGGCCGGCACGGCGCGCCGATCGACCGAGAGAGACCCGATGCCTCCGACGATCCGCAGGGCCGTGATCCCCGCCGCTGGACTCGGCTCACGCCTGCTGCCCCTGACCAAGGCGATCCCGAAGGAAATGCTTCCGGTCGGCGACAAACCGGTCATCGAGCACACGGTGCGCGAACTCGTGGACTCCGGAATCACCGACATCACCATCGTCGTCAGCGGCGGCAAGTCCTTGATCCAGGACCATTTTCGGCCGAACCCGGGCCTCGTGGACCAACTGCGCGCCGACGGCAAGACGGCGTACGCGGACGCGGTGGAGGAAGTCGCCGAACTCGCCCGTAGCGGTCACATCACCTACCTCGACCAGCACGGCCCGTACGGCAACGGCACCCCTGTCCTGAACGCCGCGCGCTCCTTCAGCGACGAGCCCGTCCTCGTCCTGTGGCCCGATGACGTGTTCGTCGCCGAGGTGCCGCGCGCCCAGCAGCTGATCCGCGCCTACGAGCAGACCGGCTGCCCGGTGCTGGCCCTGCTGCCGATGGACCGCGGTGAGTCCCAGCGCTACGGCGTGCCGATCGTGAAGGAGGACCTGGGCGGCGGACAGCTGCGCATCACCGGGCTGGTGGAGAAGCCCGAACCGGCCGCCGCCCCCTCGGAGTACGCGGCCATCGGCGGCTACGTCATCACCCCCGGCATCGTGGACGAACTGCGTGAGCAGACCCGGCGCTGGTACGAGGCCCGGGACAAGGGCCGACCGGTGGGCGAGGTCTATCTGACCGACGCGATCAACGCCTACGCCGCCAGCCGCGCGGTGTACGGACAGGTCATCCGCGGCACCTGGTACGACACCGGCAACCCCGCCGACTACCTCGTGGCCCAGATGGCGCACGCCCTGGCCCACCCCGAGTACGGGCCCGTCCTGCGCGACCTGGTCCACCGGCTCGACACCCCCCCTGCTGCCTGAGCCGCCTGCGTTCCCGGGCCGCCTTCGAGCCCCGCATGGCCCAGGACAGAGCGGGCTCCGGCCGCCGGGTGACCGCGTGGCTCCACCGTCCGGTCACCGCGGCGGATCCTGGGCCAGGGCGTCGCGGAGCTGCGCCCGGGCGCTGACACCCAGCTTGGGGAAGATCTTGTGCAGGTGGTAGCCGACGGTGCGGGGCGAGAGGTACAGCCGGGCCGCGATGTCGCGGTTGGTCAGGCCCTGCGCCGCCAGTTCGGCTATCTGCCGTTCCTGCGCCGTGAGTTCACCCGCGGTACTCGTGGCCGTCGCCGTCCCCGCCAAGGCTCCCGCCGCCCGCAGTTCGGCGGCGGCGCGATCGGCCCAGGGCCGCGCGTCGAGCCGCTGGAAGCACTCCAGGGCCGCGCCGAGGTGCGGGCGTGCCTCGGCGCTGCGCCGCCGCCGGCGCAGCCACTCACCGAAGTCGAGCTGAATGAGCGCCTTTTCGAAGGGCCAGCAGTCGGTGGTGGAATCGGCCAGGGCGGCGCTGAAGCGCTTCTCGGCGTCATCGGTGTCGCTCAGCAGGGCGGCGGCCCGGTGCAGGACGGCGGCGAGCCGGGGCGACCTGTCGGGCTCCAGGCCGTCCTCGACGGCCTCGACCACCGTGCGTGCGTCCTCCCGTCGCCCGGCACGGACCGCCGCTGCGGCCAGGTCGCCCAGATAGTAGAGGGAGGCGTGGTAGTGGACGGGGGCCGGGCGGAAGTCCCGGGTGAACGTGGCGCGCAGCTGCTCGTAGGCGTCGGCGTGGTCCCCGGCGACGAACGCGGCCATGGCCAGGGCGTGCCGGTGCCGCACCTGGAGGTTCAGGGACCTGCGCAGATCCGCGCCCCGTACGGCTTCCAGGGCCTGCGCCCGCGCGGTCGTGTGGTCTCCCCGCAGCGCGCGCAGGGTGGCCTGGAGGACGCAGGAGCCCACGGTCACGTTGTCGGCTCCCGCCTCGGTCGCCATCCAGAACGCCTCGTCCGCCGCGTCCTGGGCCGCCGTCCATGAACCGCTCTCGAACAGCGCCAGGGCGAGCGCCTGCATGACCGTCGCGTTCGTGCCCGCGCTGCCGGCCCGCCGCAGGACGTCCATCGTCTGCCCGAGAATCCGTACCGCGTCCTCGGTCTCGTCCAGGATCCAGGTCGTGCCGCCGAGCGCGGTGAGGTCGCTCAGGGACTCCTGCTCCATGGCGGCCAGCGCGTCCTTCAACAGCCCGAGCAGCCGCGTCCGCCCGCGGTGCGGGTCGATGACGGCCTGGGACCAGGCGAGCCCGGCGGGATCGTCGCTCTCCTCGATCAGGGCGCCGATCCGCCGCAGTTCGGCCCGGTGGAACGGCGACCCGGAGTTGTACACGGAGGTCGCGGCGGTGGACAGGGTACTGAGCGCCAGGTCCGGGGCCGAGGCCGCGGTGGCCTCGGCGACACCCAGCAGCAGGGTCAGCGCCTCCTCATGGCGGAGCGTGACACCCAGGGCCCATCCGCCCAGCAGCGACGCCTCGGCACGCAGCCGCGCGTCCTCGGTCAGGTCGCCGACCCGGCCGCTGATCTCACCGACCCACTGCGGATGGCCGGCGAACATGGCGGCCTGCGCGGCCATCAGCAGTCGCCGGGCGCGCGGCTCCGCCGCCGGGGTCAGCTCCGCGGCGCGTTCCAGCGCCGTGGCGGCCGCCGCGTACCCGCCCCGGGCACGCGCGCGCTCGGCGCTCTGCGCCAGGGCGTCGGCGACCTCCGCGTCCTGGCCCGTCGCGGCGGCGGCCAGGTGCCAGGCCCGGCGGTCCGGCTCGTCGGCGAGAGCGCCGGCCAGGGCGAGATGCGCGTGCCGGCGCTCGGCGAAGGAAGCCGCCTGGTAGATGGCCGAGCGCACCAGCGGGTGGCGGAGCAGCACCTGGCCGTCCTCGATCCGCACCAGTCCGACCCGCTCCGCCGGGTCCAGTGCCTGGACGATGTCCGACGACGGGGCGGCCCGCAGGAGGTCGGCGAGCCGTCCGGTGCCGGCGGCGGCGATCAGGAGCAGCGCCTCACGCGTGGGCTCGGGCAGGCCGGGCAGGTCGGCGGCGAACAGGTTCTCCAGGCGTGCGGTGAGCGGCAGGGCGGCACCGCCGTCCTGACCCGTGCCGATCCGGCCCCGGGCGAGGGCCCGGGACAGCTCGATGAGGGCCAGCGGGTTGCCGGCGGCCTGCTGGAAGATCTGGGTGCGGGCCCGGCCGCGGGGCGGGTGCGGCTGGGCGTCCAGCAGCAGTCCGGCCGCCGCCCTGCCGAGCGGGCCCACGGTCACCTGCGGGAAGTCCCGGTCGAAGCGGGCCGGCACGGCCTCCTCGCGGGCGGCGAGCAGCAGCACCACCGGCTTGCCCTCCAGACGCCGGGCGAGGAAACCCAGCACGTCCACCGAGCCGAGGTCGAGCCACTGCACGTCGTCCACGAGCAGGACCAGCGGCCGGCGCGCGGCGGCTTCGCCGATGAGGGCGAGCACGCCGATGCACAGCGACAGCTGGTCGAGGTGCACCTCGTGCTGTGCCTGCGTCATCCCGAACGCACGGTCGAGGGCCGCCCGCTGCGGCGCCGGCAGCCCCTCACCGGGAAGCAGCGGATGCAGGAGCTGGTGGACGCCCGAGAGCCCCAGTCCCCGCTCGCCCTCGCTGCCGCGCACACGCAGGACCCCGAGGCCCCGGGCCCGGCCCTGCTCGGCCGTCCAGTCGACGAGGGTGCTCTTGCCCGCCCCCGGCTCCCCGACCAGCACCAGCACCTGCGGTCCTGTGCCGTCCACGGCCCCGAGCAGGCCCGTGAGGCGGGACAGCTCGGCGGCCCTGCCGAGGATGCCCGGATCGGCGGGGTAGTCGGGGCCGATGTGCACCACGGTCGTGTTCCTCCCGGCGTCGTTCATGATCCGGCCATCCTGCCAGTCGCGGACGACCGGTCATATGACAGAAGCGTCGCCCGCCCGCTGTCCCGATGATGGACCCCGGCCAGGGAACCGGTCCAACGCCCTGGGCAGCCGAGCAGGTCCGGAGTACATGCATGAAGGTCCCCCCGTCCCGTTCCGCGGCCGGTGAGGAAGCCGTCCGTCGATCATCCCGCCGTACGACGTCGTCCCGTCCGCTGGGCAGGGACGGCGAGATCGAGCGCGTTCTCCAGTGTGTGCGGCGCACGCCCGGCGGCCCGCAGGCGCTGCTGCTGCTCGGGGAGGAGGGAATCGGGCGTACGACCCTGCTGCGGCACGCCCGGGAGCTGGCCGGCGCCGACGGCACGCTCGTGCTGTCCGCGCAGGGCTGGGCCGCGGACCATCGCAACGCCCGGGCCTGTCTGCGGCAACTGCTGGCGCCGGTCCTGGAGGAGCTGCCCGGGCTGCCCGCCCCGCACGGCGCGGTGCTGACCGCCGCCCTGAACCCCGCCGCCGCCCACGACGACGCGCGCCACCACGCGGGGCCGCACGGGGGCGGGTCCCACGACGCCAGGTCCCATGACGGGCGGCCCCACGAGGGTGGGCCCCGTGGCGGTGCGTCTGACGGTGATGGGTCCCATGGCGGTGGGTCTCGCGAGGGCGGGCCCTACGACGATGGGCCTCGCGAGGGCGGGCCTCGCGGCAGTAGGTCTGACGGCGGTGGGCCGCATGGCGGTGGGTCTCGCGGGGGCGGGTTCTACGACGATGGGTCTCACGGGGGTGGCCCCCACGGTGGTGGGTCTCGCGGGGGCGGGCCTCACGGCAGTGGGTCTCGCGGGGGCGGGCCTCACGGCAGTGGGTCTGACGGCGGTGGGCCGCATGGCGGTGGGTCTCGCGGGGGCGGGTCCCATGGGGGCGGGGCTCAAGGGCTTGGCTCTGACGGCGGCGGGTCTCACGAGAGGGGGCCTCACGGCGGCGGGTCCCCTCACGGTGGGCCTCGCGAGGGCGGGCCGCACGGTGGCGCGTTCCGCCACGGCGCGCCCGGGGACCGTGCGCCGCACGACGGGCAGGTGCAGGTCGCCGTGCTGGCGTTGCTGGACCGGCTCGCCGCGTCCCGGCCGGTGCTGCTGTGCGTGGACGACATCCACGCCTGCGACCGCGCCTTCCTCGACGCGCTCTGCGCGGGAATCCGGCTCCTGGCCGGCCGCCCGCTCAGGGTGGTGCTCACCGCGCGGGGCGAGACGCCCCCGCCCGGCCTGCCCCCCGCCCTGGAGTGCCTGCACCTGGGCCCGCTGAGCGCCCCCTCGGCCGCGGCGCTGCTGGACCGGCAGCCGGCGGCGCCGACCGGCCGGCGCAGGCTGGAGATCCTGGAGGAGGCCGAAGGCAACCCGTCGGCCCTGGTGGAACTGAGCCGCCGTGTGCCCGCGGCCCCCCGGGCGTCAGGCGCCGGAACCGCACCGGCGCGGCGCCCGCCGACGGGCCACGCCTTCGCGGCGCGACTCGACGCGCTGCCCCCGAAGACGGCACGGGCCCTGCTCTACGCCGCGGCCGCTGGGCCGGGGGAGAGCGTCGCCGCCCTCATGGCCGCCCTGGACACCGACGACCTCGCCGTGTGGGCCCCGGCGGAGGCGGCGGGTCTGGTCTCGCTGGTCGAGGACCGCCTCGTCTTCCGGCATCCGCTGGCGCGGTCGGCCGCGTTCTTCCGGCATCCCGCGAGCGAGCGGCAGCGCGCCCATCTGGACCTCGCCGAGACCGCCACGCGCCCCGAGGACAGGGCCCGCCACCTGGCCGCCGCGACCTTGCGCGGCGACGAGTCCGTGGCCGCCGCGCTGGCGGACTCCGCATGGCGGCACGGGGACGTCGTGGGCACCGCGCGTGCCCTGGAGCAGGCGGCCCGGCTCAGCCCGCGGCGGCCTGAGCGCACACGCCGGCTGGCCGAGGCCCTGGTGGCGGCGCACGCGGTGGGCGACCCCGGCTGGGTGAGGGACCTGTACGGCAGGCTCGTCCACGACCGCGGGGAACCGGAACAGGTCTGCGCGGCGGCCGGTGCCCTGGCCTCGGTGCTGTCCCTGGAGTCCTCCCAGCGGGAAGCCTTCGACCTGCTGGTCGACGTCTCCGGGTACTTCGCTGCGGCCGGGCGTCCCGTCGCGCTCGCGGTGACGGCGGTCGCGGCGGGCATCGCCGCCCAGTCCGGTCTGCCGGAGCACAGGACCGGCCTGGCCACGCTGCTCGACCGCGCCCGGGGCACCGACCGTGCCCTGCGCCGCCCGCCGCCGGCGGCCGGGTTCCTGGGCCGGCTGGACGAGCCGGACATCCAGCAGGCACTGGACGCGCTGGCCACCGCCGTACTCGGGCCGCAGACCGGCACGGGCTCCTCGGCGCGCCCCCCTCGCCCGCACGGTGCGGGCCCGGACGGCTCGCAGACACCGGCCTGCCGGGCGGCGGTCCTCGCGGCGGCCCACCTCGCCGACGAGGCCGACGTACGCCTGGGACAGTTCCGCGAGACCGACGCCCGGCTGCGGGCCTCCCGTGCCTTCGGCGTCCGCGGCTGGTCGGTCCTCGCCCTCGCGGACACCCTCATGGGCGCCGGCCGGTTCACCGACGCGGACGCCCTGATCCGGGACGCCATGGCCGAGGCCGCGGTGCTGCGCCTGCCGCGCCTGCGGGCGGACCTTGAGGCGCAGGCCCTCGCCCTGCACGCGCTCCGCGGAACCGTGCCGCCCGAGCCCTCGCTCACCCCCTCGGTCTGGCGTGCCGTCTGCCTGGACGAGAACCGGGCCACCCACGCACGTCTGCTGCGCGCCCGGGGACTCGCCGCCATCGCGCTGGGGGACTGGGACGGCGGCTGGCGACACCTGCGCGAGCTGTTCACCGCCGACGGCTCACCACTGCACCCCGTCCTGTCGCCCCGGAGCATCGCCGATCTCGCGGCGGCGGCCCAGCGCACCGGCCGGGCCGAGGCGGTGGTGCCGGTGCTCGGCCGGGTCCGCGCGGAGCAGGGGGAACGCCCGAGCACCAGGATGACGCTGCTCCTGCACCATGCCACCGCTCTGGTCGACCCGGGCGGGGACGCCGAGCCGCACTTCCAGCTCGCCCTGGTCAACCACGAGGCGGACCGCTGGCCCTGGGAACGCGCCCATGTCCGCCTCAACTACGGCATCTGGCTGCGGCGCGCCCGGCGGACACGCGAGGCGCGTCAGCAGCTGACCACCGTGCTGGAGACCGCCGAACGCCTCGGCGCGGGCGCCCTCGCCGCGGCGGCCGGCGGTGAACTGCGCGCCAGCGGAGCGGCGTCCACTGCGGACGCCTCGGGCACGCTGGAGCAGCTGACGGCCCAGCAGAGACAGATCGTGCAGCTGGCCGCGCGCGGCCTTTCGAATCGGGAGATCGGTGAACAGCTCTTCCTCTCGCCGCGTACCGTGGGCTCCCACCTGTACAACGTCTACCCGAAGCTCGGCATCAGCCGCCGCCAGCAACTGCGTGACCTTCTCCAGGACAGGTGAGGCGCAAACCGGCCGGTGCCGTGCGGAGCCGACGACGGGCGGCGCCGCCCGGCCAGAGGGGAGTGCGTGATGCCGGGAGCCTCCGGGGACCGGCCGGGCGGTGACGCACGCCGGGCCGTCCTCCTCGACCCCGCGGTGCAGCGCATCGTCGCCGCGTCCGCCACGCCCCCGTCTCTCGACGACCTCGGGCCGGAGACGGCGCGGCAGGCGCTGCGGGAGACCCAGGTGGACCGGTTCGAGGACTTCGCCGTGGACGCGGTCTACCGCGTGGCCTCCACCGGCCCCTCCGGGCTGCTCGGGTTCTGGACCGTCCGCCCGGCCGGTGCGACCGGCCCGCTGCCCGCGCTGCTGTACCTGCACGGCGGCCGGTGGGCGCTCGGTGACGCGCAGACCCACGCCCGGCTCATCAGCGAACTCGTCCACGGCGCGGGCGTGTGCGCCGTCGTGCCCGAGTACAGCCGTACCCCCGAGGCCCGTTACCCCGTGGCGCTGGAGGAGTGCTACGCGCTGCTGGTCCGGGTGGCCGCCCGGGCCGGCGAACTCGGACTCGACGCGCGCCGGCTGGCCGTCGCGGGCGACTGCGCCGGCGCCACGCTGGCCGCCGCGGTGACCATGCTGGCGAAGTCCCGCGGCGGGCCGCGGCTGTGCGCACAGCTCCTCTACTACCCGCTCACCGACTCCCGCTGCGACAGCCCCTCGCAGCGGGAGTTCGCCACCGGCTACCTGCTCACCCGGCCGGCGCTGCGCGGGTACTGGGCGCGCTATGTCACCGACCCGGCCCTGCGCGACGAGCCCACCGCCTCCCCGCTGCGGGCGCGGGGAGGGGACCTGGTGGGGCTGCCGCCGGCGCTGGTCGTCACCGCCGAGGCCGATGTGACCCGGGACGAGGGCGAGCAGTACGCGCGCCAGTTGCGCGCGGCTGGTGTCGAGGCGTCCGCCGCGCGGGTCCTCGGCACGATCCACGACTTCGTGGCCCTGCACGCCCTGCACGACAGCCCGCCCACGCGGGCGGCCGTCACGATGGGGTGTGCGTTCCTGCGGGCCCGACTGCGCTGAGCCGCGCGGCACGGGCCGGGGACCAGTCGACCGACTGATGCGTCGGCCGGTACCGGCCCAGCATGCTCGGAGCATGCCAACCGTGATCGGTTCCTTCGAGGACAGTCGCCGGGGTCCGGACCCGTTCGCCGGCCCGCGGGCCCGGGTGCTGAGCACCCGTTCCGTCCCCCCGCGGGACAGCCTGGGCTTCTGGCACGACGCCGTGCTCGCGACCCTCGTCGGAATGGACATCGCCACCGAAGGCCGCACCTATGACGCGACCCTGCGCACCGACCGCGTCGGAGCCCTCCAGATCACCACGGTGGAATGCGATCCGGGCCGCGTGCACCGCTCGCCGCGCCACATCGCCCACGGCGACGGGCGAGACGTCTTCGTGGCGGTCCAGAGCACCGGCCGGTCCCAGGTCGAACAGGACGGCCGCACCACGCAGCTGCGGGCCGGCGACATCGGGTTCTTCGAGACCGTCCGGCCCTTCCGCACCGCCTTCCCCGAACGCTTCCGGTTGAAGGTCTTCGCCGTGCCACGGGCCCTGCTCGGGCGGTCGGAGGCCGATCTGCGGCAGCTCACCGCGCTGGCCGTGCGCCCGAGCGGCGGTCTGCCCGCCCTGCTCGCCCCGATGCTCGAACGGCTGGCGGACACCTCCGAGTCCTATGCGACGCCGGTGGCCGAGCGACTGGCCGAGGGCGTCATCGATCTGATGGCGGCCACGGCGGCGGACCGGCTGGGCGAGGACCCCGCCGTCCTGCCCGGTGCCGACCGGGTCCTGCTGCTGCGGCTCAAGACCTTCGTCCGCTGGCACCTGTCGGACCCGGGCCTGACCCCCCGGGCCATCGCCGACGCCCATGGCATCTCGGTCCGCTATCTGCACCGGATGTTCGAGGCGGAGGGCACCAGCGTGAGCCGGTGGATCCGTGAGCTGCGCCTGCACGAGTGCCGCAGGGAACTCGCCGTACGGGCGCCGGGATCCGTCAGCCTGGGCCAGGTGGCCAGGCGCTGGGGCTTCCCCAGCGCCGCCCGGTTCAGCAGGGTCTTCCGCAGTGCCTTCGGGGTGTCTCCCACGGACTGGCTCGACCGGGAGCGGGCGAGCCGCGCGGCGGGACAGGCGCCGTGCTGACGGGATCGCTGTCCGTCCCGGGGCAGGGAGTGTCCTTCTCCACCCGGGGCCTGCCGCCCGGCGACCGCGTCGCCGCCTGGGAACACGCGCTGTCACAGGTCTTCGTCGACCTCGAGGTCACCGTGCGGGGCGACCGCCCGTGGGCGGGTGAGCTGACCGCCGAGCGCCTGGGCGCCCTCCAGATCGCCACGGAGGATTTCGGCCCGGGAACGATCCTGCGCAGCGCCCGGTCGGTGGCCGCCGATCCCCGCACACACATCCTGGCGCGTCTGCAACTGGACGGCACCGCGCTGCTGTTGCAGGACGGCCGCAGCGCCGAACTCCGGCCCGGCGACCTGGCGTTCCACGACGCGCGGCGCCCGTACCGGCTCGTGCTGCCGGGCCGGCAGCGGGCCCGGGTCCTCATGGTGCCCCGGGCCCTGCTCCGGCTGGAGGAAGGGCAGCTGTCCGCCCTGACGGCCACCGTGGTGGACGCCGGTCAGGGGGCGGCGGCGCTGTTGCTGCCCACGCTGTGCGGGCTCGTCGACGAGGCCGTCCGGGCCCACCCGGCCGGGCGCGCCCGACTCGCGCGGCTCGCCGCGGATGTGCTGGGCACCCTGGCCGTGGCACAGGCCGGCAGGCGGCCCGCGCCGGCGCTGTGGGAGCGGATCACGGCATCCGTCCAGGACCGGTTGCGGGAGCCCGGACTCACCCCTCAGGACATCGCCGACCAGCACGGCATCTCCCTGCGCTATCTGCACCGGCTCTTCCAGCGGCAGGGCACCACCGTGAACGCCTGGGTACGGACGCGACGGCTGGAGGCGGCACGCGAGGAACTGGCCCAGGCCGGCGCGGCCCACAGGTCGATCGCGGCGGTGGCCGCACGCTGGGGCTTCACCAACCCGTCCCATTTCAGCCGGACGTTCAGGGAGACATACGGGATGTCGCCGGTGCAGTGGCGCGGTGCGCGGCGACCGACCTGAGATCCGGGCGCGCTGTTCCCGGAAGGGCAGGACCCGGGACGCTGTCGGCATGATCGCTCACCGGCCGGGCGCCTATCGTCCGGTTCATGTTTCCCCGAGGGAGGATCACCGCATGAACACCGCAGAGCCGAACGGAGCCGACCGTCACCCCCATGTGCGGCACCTCCTGGAGAGGGCGGCCGAGCATCATCACCGTGTCCAGGCCGAGCGTGAGGAGGCCGCGTTGGAGAACACGATCGACGCAGCGGCGTTCGACCTGGCGGCCGACATCGCGCATCCCACGGCAGGCCAGACCGAACCCGGCTACGACATCGAGGCGGACCTCGGAACGCAACCGCGCCACTGACTTCGGCGGGGCAGGCCATCGCGCGGGCGTCGGTGTCGCGCGCGCTGTCGGACCGCCGCGTATTTCACCGCACCCCCTCGGCCGGAGATGACTCGCCGGCCGAGGGGGTGCGGCCCGGTCGGTGCCGGGATGCGGGGGCAGGGCACCGGGCGGGCTGTCGTCGGGTCAGGAACGCACCAGCGGGGTGTCGACCAGGTGCTCGGCCAGGAACCATGCCTGGAGTTCGCCGGTGCGGATGATCTGCGAGACCAGCAGGTCGTTGGTGCCGTCGTCGCCCAGCTCGGCGGTGCGGGCGGCCGCGTCATGGGCCTGCGTCAGGATGATCTCGTGGGCCTCCAGCAGCCGCGAGAGCATGGCCGGCACCTCCTCCACACCGTCCGGCGGGCGCGGGATCGACGTGATCTCGGCAACGTGCCGGGAATCGCCCACGGCGACGCCGCCCAGCGTCTGGACGCGCTCGGCGAGGGTGTCGACGAGTTCCAGCTGCTCTCCCGCGTGCTTGTCCAGCAGCAGGTGCAGCTGGTAGAAGGTCGCGCCCCGCATGATCCAGTGGTGCTTCTTGTAGAGGCCGTACAGGATCTGGGTGTCCGCCAGCACCTTGTTCAGGCGCTGGCAGGAGTACATGCGTGCCTCGTAGGACAGGGCGACGGGGAACTGCTTGACGGTCCCGAACTCCTGGATGACCGCGCCCTTCTGGTGCAGCCAGGGCTGGCTGCCCGTGGGCTTGGAACCGGTGGTCATGACGTGCCTCCTGCGATGTGGTGCCGAACGTGCGCGGTCGAGGCTAGGGGCCGGACCGTGGGCCGTGTTGCCCGGGAGCGCACACCCGACTGCCCGTCAGCGCACCGCCCACGAGGTCGCTCCGGAACCGGATCCCGTGCACGGACGGTCAAGTGGGCCGCCCCCCGCTCGTTAACGTGACCGAGTCGCGCGGCGGCCCCCGGTGTGCCCTCACCGGCCGGCGCGCGCCGTCATGCGGAGATCCGAGGAGTTCCATGGCCAGGCAGACCATCGCCGAGCAGTACGTCGACCTGATGGCGCGTGCGGGTGTGCGCCGTATGTACGGGGTGGTCGGGGACAGCCTCAACCCCGTCGTCGACGCGGTCAGACGGCACGACGACGTCGAGTGGATCCAGGTGCGCCACGAGGAGGCCGCGGCGTTCGCCGCCGGCGCGGAGGCCCAGCTCACCGGCCGGCTCGCGGCCTGCGCGGGCTCCTGCGGCCCCGGCAACCTGCACCTGATCAACGGCCTGTACGACGCCCACCGTTCGATGGCACCCGTCCTCGCCCTGGCCGCCCACATACCCAGCGGCGAGATCGGCACCGGCTACTTCCAGGAGACCCACCCCGACCGGTTGTTCGCCGAGTGCAGCCACTACTCGGAGCTGATCTCCTCGCCCCGCCAGATGCCGCGTGTGGTGCAGACGGCGATCCAGCACGCCGTGGGCCGGCGCGGTGTGTCGGTGGTGGCCCTGTCCGGCGACACCGCAGCCGAGGACTCACCGGAGGCGGCACCCGAACTCGCCATGCCCCTGGACCTGCCCGCCATCCGCCCCAGCGAGACGGAACTCGCCCGGCTCACGGACCTGGTGGACGGCGCCGAACGCGTCATGGTGTTCTGCGGCCGGGGCGTCGCAGGCGCCCACGCCGAGGTCATGGCCTTCGCCGAGAAGGTGAAGGCCCCGGTCGGCCACGCCCTGCGCGGCAAGGAGCACATCCAGTACGACAACCCCTACGACGTCGGCATGTCCGGACTGCTCGGCTACGGATCCGCGTACGAGGCCATGCACGAGTGCGATCTGCTGCTCCTGCTGGGCACCGACTTCCCGTACACCGACTTCCTGCCCCGCCATGTGCGCACGGTCCAGGTCGATGTGCAGCCCGAGCGGCTGGGGCGGCGCACCCCACTCGACCTGGCCGTCTGGGGGGACGTCCGGGAGACGCTGCGCTGTCTCACGCCCGCGGTGCGCGAGAAGACCTCGCGCCGCTTCCTCGACCGCATGCTGGAGCGGCACGCGCACGCCCTCGAGGGCGCCGTGCACGCCTACACCCGCAACGTCGACAAGCACACCCCGGTCCACCCCGAGTACGTGGCCTCGGTGATCGACGAAGAAGCCGCCGACGACGCGGTGTTCACCGTCGACACCGGCATGTGCTGTGTGTGGGCGGCACGCTATCTCACCCCCAACGGCCGCCGCCGCATCCTGGGTTCCTTCGTGCACGGTTCGATGGCCAACGCGCTGCCCCAGGCGATCGGCGCGCAGTTCCTGGACCGTGGCCGGCAGGTCGTCTCCCTCTCCGGCGACGGCGGCTTCTCCATGCTGATGGGCGACTTCCTCACGCTCGTCCAGTACGGGCTGCCGGTGAAGGTGGTCGTCTTCGACAACTCCTCCCTGGGCATGGTCGACCTGGAGATGATGGTGGACGGCCTGCCCCCGCACGGCACGACCTACCCGCACACCGACTACGCCGCCATCGCCAGGGCCGCCGGGGCGCTGGGCATCCGGGTGGAGAGGCCCGCCGAGGTACGCGACGCGCTGCGCGAGGCGTTCGCCCATGACGGACCCGCGCTGATCGACGTCGTCACCGACCCCGCCGCGCTCGCCGTCCCGCCGAAGATCACCACCGAACAGCTCACCGGCTTCGCGCTGTCCGCGAGCCGGACGGTCCTGACCGGAGGGGTGGGCCGCATCGTCCATCTGGCGCGGGCCAACCTGCGCAACATTCCGCGCCCCTGAGCCCGGGCACCGGGTGCGGCAGGCCGCGGCGCCGGCCTGTGCGGTCGCCGCCGTATTCCCCGTCCCCGGCGAACCGGGCCTCCCGCCCTGGTGTGCTCCGTCCGGGCCGTCCGAGGCCGTGTGTTCCGGACGGTCAGTTCCTTGGGCCGGGCGCCCGTGCGACGCATCTGACGGCGTCCTGACTGGGCGGCACGCCGAACAGGCGCCGGTACTCCCGGCTGAACTGGGACGCGCTGTCGTATCCCACCAGGTATCCGATATGGGCGATGTCTTTGGGATGTGCCATCAGGAGCAGCCGGGCCTCATGGAGTCTTATCTTCTTCTGGAACTGAATGGGACTCATCCCGGTGACGGCCTGGAAATTCCGGTAGAAGGCGGACGTGCTCATTCCGATCAGGTCCGCGACGTCATCCACCCGGAACGGCTCCCGGTAATTCTCCCGAATCCACTGCACGGCTTGTGCGATGTGGGAGAGTTTGCTGTCGGCGAGCCCGATCTGGCGGACCGTCGCGCCCTGCTCGCCGGTGATGAGGTGCCACAGGATCTCCTTCTTGACGAGGGGGGCGAGTACGTCCCTGTCCCGCGGCCGGTCGAGCAGGCGCAGCAGTCGCACGGCGGCGCCGAGCAGGTCGTCGCCGGCGTCGCTGACGGCGAGGGCCGGGAGCGCGGTGTCGTGGTGCGCAAAGCTGTCGGGAGCGGACTGGACCATCAACTCGGCGATGTCCGACGGCTGGAGCAGCAGACCGAGGCCCAGAGCCGGCCGCTCGGCGGTGGCCTGGACGAAGTGGCCGGTGACCGGCAGGTCGACGGATGCGACCAGATACTGGCCCGCACGGTACTCGTACACGTGATCGCCCAGGGCGAGCTGTTTGGCACCCTGGGCGATCAACGCCATGACCGTTCCGGTCATGGACGCATGGGGCGCCTGCGACTCCTCGCGGCCGATCCGCACGTGCTCGACGGCGGTCGTTCCGTCGGCTCGGGCATGACGTGCCAGCAGGGTCCGCAGTTCGTCGAGCAGCATGCGCCGATTAGAACACCGCGGGCGACGACCGGTCCAGTAATGCTTTCCGGTCAGCGCGAGACGCGGAGAGGATCGTGCAAGGATTCGCCGCTATTGGGCAAAGCGGTTCCCCGGGCGGGCTGATTGAATGTCCGAAGTCTTTGACAACGCTTTGTGTCAAGGCACGGAATTGAGGAGGGGCAAGCGGTATGACGGACGGAACCCGCAGCGGGATACTTCTTCGCGTCAACGGCCTGGCACACCGTCTGACCGTCGACCACCGACGCACACTCCTCGACGTGCTCCGCGAGGACACGGGCCACACAGGACCGAAGAAGGGCTGCGACCGCGGCCAGTGCGGCGCCTGCACGGTGCTCCTGGACGGCCGGCGCATCGTGTCGTGCCTGACGCTCGCGGTCGCCGCCGACGGTTCGGACGTCACGACCGTCGAGGGACTGGCACAGGACGGTGAACTGCGCCCGCTGCAGCGGTCGTTCGTGCAGCTCGACGGTTTCCAGTGCGGCTACTGCACGCCCGGGCAGCTCTGCTCCGCGGTCGGGATGCTCGCCGAGCACGCGGCGGGCTGGCCCAGCGCGGTCACCGCCGACGTCTCACCCGAGGGGCCGGCACCGGAACTGGACGCCGAAGAGGTGCGCGAGCGCCTGAGCGGCAACCTGTGCCGCTGCGGCGCGTATCCGTCGATCGTGCGCGCCGTGCTGGAGACCGCGTCCCGGGCGGAGGCGGCGGGATGAAGGAGTTCGGCTACCGGCGGCCCAGCGAGGTCCGGGAGGCGCTGACCCTGGTCGCCGGCGAGGACGGCGCCCGGTTCCTCGGCGGCGGCACCAATCTAGTCGACCTGATGAAGGACGGCATCGAGACGCCCACCCGGCTGGTGGACGTGCGCCGGCTGCCGCTGGACGGTGTCCGTGAGGCGCCCGACGGCGGGCTCGTCATCGGCGCGACGACGACCAACAGCGACCTGGCGGCCCACCCCGAGGTGCGCCGCCGGTATCCGGCGCTCAGCCAGGCCGTGCTCGCGGGCGCCTCGGGGTAACTGCGCAACATGGCCACGGTGGGCGGCAACCTGCTGCAGCGGACCCGGTGCGGCTACTTCGCCGACCCCTCGCAGCCGTGCAACAAACGCGAGCCCGGCAGCGGCTGCTCCGCGCTCACCGGAGAGCACCACAACCATGCCGTCCTCGGCTGGTCCGAGCACTGCGTGGCCACCCATCCCTCGGACATGACCGTGGCCCTGACCGCGTTCGACGCTGTCGTGCACTACGAGACCCTGGACGGCAGGCACGAGATCCCGCTGTCCGCGTTCTACCTGCCGGTCGGCGAGACCCCGCAGCAGGAGACGGTGCTGCCCCCGGGCGCCCTGATCACCGAGGTCTGTCTCCCGGCCGCTGCGGCACGTCCGCGATCGTGCTATCGCAAGGTCCGCGAGCGTGCGTCCTACGCCTTCGCCACCGTGTCCGTCGCAGCCGCCCTGGACGTCGAGGACGGCCGGGTACGCGACGTACGGATCGCGCTCGGCGGCCTCGCCGCACGGCCCTGGCGCGCCCGCACCGCCGAGTCCGCCCTGCGGGACGCCCCCGCTACCGCCGACCGGTTCGGTGCCGCCGCGGAAGCCGAACTGGCCGCCGCACGGCCGCTGCGCGACAACGCGTACAAGGTCACGCTCGCCCGCAACCTCATCGAGGCCGTCCTGACCGAACTCGCCCACCGGGCCGAGTGACGGACGGGTCCCCTCACACGTCCTGAAGGAGATCACCACATGACCGCCTCCTCGACCGGTCCGTCCCCGGCACCGGCCGGGCACCCGGCCCCCGCTCACACGGCCACCACGAGCGAGCCGCCTCCGGGAGCCGTCGGCACGGCGCGGCCCCGTTTGGAGGGAACGGCCAAGGTCACCGGCGCGGTGCGGTACGCCGCGGACGAACCGGCGAGCGACCTGGCGCACGGCTGGGTCGTCACCTCCACGGTGACCCGCGGACGCATCCGCGAGATCGACACCTCCACCGCGCTGGCCATGCCCGGAGTCCTGGGCGTGATCGACCATCGCAACGCGCCCCGGCTCGACCTGGAGGCCGGACCGTTCTTCGGACCCGACGGCGGCCTCCACCTGCTGCAGAGCGACGAGATACCCCACTCCGGCCGGCCGATCGCCCTGGTGGTGGCCGAGACACCCGAGCAGGCCCGCGCGGCGGGCATGGCGCTGCGGGTGACGTACGACGAGGAACCGTACGACGTCGACTTCCGCCTCGAACACCCGGACGCCCGGCCGGCGACATCGTTCTTCGGCGAAGACGCCACCGTCGGCGACGTGGACACGGAACTGGCCGCGAGCACCGTGGTCGTCGACGAGCGCTACGTCACCCCCGAGGTGCACGGCGCCGCCATGGAGCCGCACACCGCGACCGCCTGGTGGCAGGACGGACGCCTGCAGATCATCGACTCCAACCAGGGGCCCTTCATGGTGGCCATGACCGTGGCCACGTTGTTCCGGCTCGAACCGAAGCACGTACGCGTCCGCTCCGCGCATGTCGGCGGCGGCTTCGGGTCCAAATCAGGAGCGTGCGGCCCCCAACTGGTCCTGGCGGTGATGGCCGCGACCGTACTCGACCGTCCCGTACGGGTCACCCTGACCCGGAACCAGGTGTTCCAGACGGTCTCCATGCGGCCCGCCACCGACCAGCGTGTACGCATCGGGGCCGATGCCGACGGCCGGCTGCGCGCCATCGACCACACAGCGGCCTTCGAGGTCTCCAGAATCGCGGACTACCTGGAGAACTGCACCGAACTGACCAACACGCTCTACGCGGCACGGGCGATCCGTACCCGCCGCACCGCGGTCCCGGTCGACATCCTGCCGCCGTTCTCGGTGCGCGGACCCGGCGCGACCCCCGGTTCCTTCGCGCTGGAATCCGCCATGGACGAGGTGGCGGAGCGATTGCGGATGGACCCCCTGGAACTCCGGCTGCGCAACGAGCCCTCCGTCGGCCCCGTCTCCGGGCTGCCCTTCAGCCGCCGCAATCTCATCGCGTGCCTGACCGAGGGCGCCCGCCGGTTCGGCTGGGCCGCACGCGACCACCGGCCGCGCAGGAGAAAGGAGGGACACCTGCTCGTCGGCACCGGAACGGCGGTCGCCTCCTTCGGAGCGGGAGCGCTGCCCTCGACGGCGTCGATCACCGCCGAGACCGACGGAACCTTCACGGTCGCCGTCGGCGCCAGTGACATCGGCACGGGCGCGCGCACCGCGCTGACCGCGGTCGCCGCCGACGCACTGCGGGTACCTCCCGAGCGGATACGGCTGCTGATCGCGGACAGCGACCTCGGCCCCGCCTGGGGCGCCGGCGGCTCCCGGGGCACGACCTCCTGGTCCTGGGCGATCACCGAGGCCGCGGCACAGCTGCGCTCCCGCCCGGGCGGCGCCGCGCTGCCGCTGACCGTCTCCTGCGACACCACGGAATCCCTCGGCCGGCTGCCCCTCATGGAACGCCACTCCTACAGCGCCGTGTTCGGCAAGGTCACCGTCGATCCGGCGACCGGCGAGGTGCGTGTGCGGCGCCTTCTCGGCATGTTCGCCGTGGGCCGCGTGATCAACCCGCTGCTCGCACGCAGTCAGCTGGCCGGCGGCATGATCATGGGCCTGTCGATGGCCCTGCACGAGGAAGGCGTCCGTGACCGGGCCACCGGCCGTCACGTCAACACCGACCTGGCCGGCTACCACATCGCCGCTCACGCCGATGTACCGGACATCGAGGCCGACTTCGTACCCGACTACGAACCCGGCGACCCCTCGGGCATCAAGGGTCTCGGTGAAATCGGCACCGTCAGTACGGCCGCCGCGATCGCGAACGCCGTCTGGCACGCCACCGGGCGCCGGCAGCGGACACTCCCGATCCGACTGGACCGCGTACTCGAAGCACACCCGCCGAACCGGTGCCATGAGCCCGCCGGGTGAACCGCGTCGATCGTCCGACCGTGAGGAGGGGCACCGTGCTGGGTGAGGTCTGGCCGTTCGTCGACGCGCACCACCGCTGCGGCCGGCCCGTCGCCCTGGCCCGCCTGGTGGGCCGCGACGGCCCCGGCTCCCGGCCTCTGGGCGCCACCATGGCCGTGGCCGCCGACGGCACATGGCGGGGCTCCCTGTCCGGAGGCTGCGTCGAAGGGGGCATCCTCGACGCGGCCCGCCGCGTACTCGACGGCGCCGGGCCGCACCTGATGTCCCTGACGCCCGGGGAACACCTTCTGCCCTGGGAGGAGACACCCGCGTGCGCAGGCGAACTACGGGTGCTGATGACCCCCGCGCCGGCCGATCCGGTCCATTCCGCGATCACCGCGGCGCTCGCCGACGACCGTCCGCTGGCGGTCCGAGTCGGCCTGGAACCCCCCTACGCATGGTCCGTCGCGCCCGGCACCCGCCAACTGCACGGCGGCGGACCGGGCTTCACCGAGGTGCTGCCACGCCGCCGGCGGCTCGTGCTCGTCGGCGCCACGGACCTCGCCGCGGCCGTGGCGGTCATGGCCGAGCCGCTGCACCGCAGCGTCGTCGTCCTCGACCCACGGCCCCGGCACATCACATCCGGAGCCTTCCCGAAAAGCGCCACCATCGTCCGTGCCTGGCCCGACGAATGGATCGGCCGCCACGGCCTTCGCACCCGCGACGCCGTGGTGATCCTCAGCCATGACCCACGCATCGACGACCCCGCCATCCGCGCCGCACTCGCCGCCGACGCAGGGCACATCGCCGTGCTGGGCAGCCGGGCCACCCACGCCCGACGCCTGCGACGCCTGGCCGGCACCCCGGGGATCGACCGGCTGTCCGGCCCCGCCGGCCTCGACCTCGGAGGAGTCTCACCCGCCGAGACGGCCCTGTCCGTGCTCGCCGAACTGGTCGCCGTGGAGAACGGCCGCGGCGGCAACCGGCTCCGCGACGGCGCCCTGCCGATCCACGCCACGTCCTCCGGGACGAAGGCCACGTCCGTCTGAGCCGGCCGAGGTGGTGCGGCGTGCGCCGCGAAGGGACGGAAGCCGCCGGCGAAGGACAGAGCGCCGCCGGCCCGGAGGAGGCCGCGACGGGAGGAAGCGGGCACGTCGGGGAAAGCGGAGGGCCGACCGGGGCCCTCGGACGCCCCGCTTCTGCGGGCCGCTCTCCGGTGGGGGCGGGACATGCGGTCCCTCACACGCACCCGGCGGCGGGCTCAGCATGGAGCGCGATCCCCCTCCACCGGCCGAAGGGCGGGCCGACTCATGGATGCGAACGATGCCTTGCGTGAACTCGGCCGACAGGAGTGCCTGCGCCTGCTGGCCACGGCACAGGTCGGCCGTATCGTGTTCACGCGCCACGCCCTGCCCGCGGTGTCGCCGGTCACGTTCCGCCTGGACGGCGACGGGGCGGTGCTGCTGCGCACCTCCGCGGCCTCGGACCTGGTGCGCGCCGTCGACGGCGAGGTCGTCGCCTTCGAGGCGGACGCCGTTGACGTCGACGCACGCTCCGGATGGAGCGTCGTCGTGACCGGCCGGGCGGCCGTCGTGACCGACCGGGTGGAACTCGAGCGGCTGGCACGGACCGGCCTGCGCTCCTGGGCTCCCTCACCCGAGGAGGTCTTCGTGCGTGTCGGGCCCGACCTGGTCACCGGGTGTGAACTCGTCGGCGGGCGCGCGACCCACGGCCTGCACGTGTCGGCCTGAACGGCGGCCCCTGCCCCCTGCCCTGGACCGAACGGCCCTGTGACGAGGGGCCGTACGGCACGCGGACAGGTTCCCGCGGGCCCTGCCGCGGGCGGCGGGCGGCGACGAACATCGTCAGCGGAGCCGCCCACGGTATCCACCGGGAGCGGTGTCATGAACGATGCGGAGGCAGTGATGACCGTGGCAACCCGTCCGGACGTGGAGGTGCCCGCCGAGGCATGGCGCGGATTCGTCGGCCGGCGCTGGCGCGACCGGATCGACGTACGCGACTTCATCCAGGCCAACTACACGCCGTACGAGGGTGGTCCGGAGTTCCTGGCCGGCCCGACCGAACGCACGCGCGCCGTCTGGCAGAAGGTCAGCGCCCTGTTCCCCGAGGAACGGCGCAGGGGCGTCCTCGACGTGGACACCGCCGTCCCTTCCACGATCACCTCGCACGGCCCGGGCTACGTCGACCGGGAGCGTGAGCTGATCGTCGGGCTGCAGACCGACGCCCCGCTGAAGCGGGCGATCATGCCGGCCGGCGGACTCCGGATGGTCGAGAACGGCCTGAGGGCCTACGGCTACGCGCCCGACCCGTTCGTGACCACGGTCTTCGGTACCTACCGCAAAACACACAACGACGGCGTCTTCGACGCCTACACACCCGAGATGCGGGCCGCACGCAAGGCCGGGATCATCACCGGGCTGCCGGACGCCTACGGCCGCGGCCGGATCATCGGCGACTACCGGCGGGTGGCGCTCTACGGCACCGACCGGCTCACCGAGGCCAAGCGGGCCGAGCGTGCCCTGCTGGACGACCGGCCCTCCACCCCGTACGTCATCCGCGACCGCGAGGAACTGGCCGAGCAGATCCGTGCGTTGGGCGAGCTGACACGGATGGCCGCCTCCTACGGCTGCGACGTCACCCGCCCCGCGTCCACCGCGCGGGAAGCGGTGCAGTGGATCTACCTCGGCTTCCTGGCCGCGGTGAAGGAGCAGAACGGCGCCGCGATGTCCCTCGGCCGCACCTCCACCTTCCTGGACGTCTACCTCCAGCGCGACCTGGCCGAGGGGCGCATCGACGAGACGCGGGCGCAGGAGCTGATCGACGACTTCGTCATCAAGCTGCGGATCGTGCGTTTCCTGCGCACCCCCGAGTACGACGCGCTGTTCTCCGGCGACCCGACCTGGGTGACGGAGTCCATCGGCGGCATCGGCACCGACGGCCGCACCCTCGTCACCCGCAGCTCCTTCCGTTTCCTGCAGACCCTCTACAACCTCGGGCCCGCCCCGGAGCCGAATCTCACGGTGCTGTGGTCGCCCCGACTGCCCGAAGCGTTCAAGGAGTTCTGCGCCCAGGTCTCCGTCGACACCAGTTCCATTCAGTACGAGTCGGACGACCTGATGCGCCCCCGCACCGGCGACGACACCGCGATCGCCTGCTGCGTCTCCGCGATGGCGGTGGGCAGGCAGATGCAGTTCTTCGGCGCCCGCGTCAACCTCGCCAAGGCACTGCTGTACGCGATCAACGGCGGCCGGGACGAGATGACCGGTGAACAGGTCGCACCCGAGATGCCCGCCCTGACCGGACAGTACCTGGACCACGAGGAACTGTCGGCCGCGTACGACCGGATGCTGGACTGGCTGGCGCAGACCTATGTCAACACCCTCAACGTCATCCACTACATGCACGACAAGTACGCCTACGAGCGGATCGAGATGGCCCTGCACAACCATCCCGTGCACCGCTACATGGCCTGCGGCATCGCCGGCCTTTCGGTCGCCGTGGACAGCCTGTCGGCCGTCAAGTACGCCCGGGTGAAGGTGATCCGGGACGACACCGGGCTGGCCGTGGACTACGAGGTCGAGGGCGAGTACCCGGCGTACGGCAACAACGACGACCGCGCCGACGGCATCGCCGTCGACCTGGTGGGATCTTTCATGGCCAAGGTGCGCGAGCACCCCACCCACCGGGACGCCGAGCACACCCAGTCCGTGCTGACCATCACCTCCAACGTGGTCTACGGCAAGCGCACCGGCAACACCCCTGACGGCCGCCGCGCCGGACAGCCCTTCGCGCCCGGTGCGAACCCGATGAACGGCCGGGACCGGCACGGGGTCGTCGCGTCGGCCCTGTCGGTGGCGAAGCTGCCGTACGAGCAGGCGTCCGACGGGATCTCCCTGACCACGACCGTCACCCCGGAGGGACTGGGGCACAACCCCTCGGAACGCGCGGGCAACCTGGTCGGCATCCTCGACGGGTACATGAACTCCGGTGGCTTCCACATGAACGTCAACGTGCTGGACCGGGCGATGCTCGAGGACGCCATGGAACACCCGGAGAAGTACCCGGAGCTGACCATCCGGGTCTCCGGATACGCGGTCAACTTCGTCCGGCTGACGCGCGAGCAGCAACTCGACGTGATCAGCCGGACGTTCCACGGGTCGCGGTGAACGCCACGCCGGCGCGGACGACGACCGGCCGGATCCACTCCTGGGACCTGTCCACCGGCGTGGACGGTCCCGGGACCCGGTTCGTCCTGTTCGTCAGCGGCTGCCCGTTGCGCTGCCTCTACTGCGCCAACCCCGACACCTGGCGCCTGCGGGACGGGCGGAAGACCTCGGTCGACGAGGTGATGACGCAGATCGAGAAGTACCGGGGCTTCGTGACCGCGGCCGGGGGAGGGGTGACGGTCACCGGCGGTGAGCCGCTGCTCCAGCCGGCCTTCACCGGGTCCCTGCTGCGACGCTGCAAGGAGGCCGGACTGCACACGGCCCTGGACACCTCCGGGTTCCTCGGCACTCGTGCCCGCGACGACCTCCTGGCCGACGTCGACCTGGTACTGCTGGACATCAAGTCCTTCGGCATCGCCGCCTACCGCAGGCTCACCGGTGGCCGGCTGGCCCCGACACTCGGCTTCGCCGCCCGCCTGGACCGGCTGGGTGTCCCCGTGCACATCCGCTACGTCCTCGTCCCCGGCTGGACGGACGACCCGTCCGCCGTCGACGGCCTCGGCGCCTTCCTGGCCGGGCTGGGCAACGTCGACCGGGTGGACGTGCTGCCGTTCCACAAGCTCGGCGCCCACAAGTACGACGCCCTCGGCATCGACTTCCCGCTGCGCGACACCCCCGTCCCGGCCCCCGAGCTGACGGAACGGGTGCGCGAACAACTGCGGGAGCACGGGCTGCGGGCGCTGTGAGCGAAGCGGCACGCCGCATCCGAGCCGGTCGTCGGTGCCGGTCGTCCGCGCGCAGTCGAGCAGGAGGCCCAGCATGGTCCGCAGCATCGCCGTCGGCATGGACGGCTCACCCGGCGGTTGCGCCGCCGCCGACTGGGCCGCCCGGGAGGCCGAGCGCCGCGACGTCCCTCCGGTGGGATCCCGTGACCTCGTACGCCATGTCCCGGGGAGAAGGCCGGAGTTGACGAAAAAAGGGGGCTCCCGGCCAACGGGCCCGGCGGACAGGGACGTTCAGCCCCACTGACAAAGCCCTTCGGCATCCGGCACATCCCCGCGCACCGGACGAGAGTGAGAGGCGTCAGGGAATCACGACCTGACCGTCCCCGAAGGGATCACAGCCATGGCCGTGCACGAACACTCTCACCGAACCCCGGGCATCCATCTGTCCCTGCGCAGACACCGGACCGGCTCCGCGGTCGCCGTGTCGTCGCGCCTCGGCACCCGGACCGCGCCCGCCCGCGCCCTCGCGTCCCTGCGCCTGCTGACCGGGTTCGTCTTCCTGTGGGCGTTCCTCGACAAGACCTTCGGCCTCGGTTACGCCACGGCGTCCGGCAAGGGCTGGATCGACGGCGGGTCCCCGACGAAGGGCTTCCTCAGCTCCGTCGCCGCGGGGCCCATGGCGTCCGCGTTCCACTCGTGGGCCGGTGCCGGCTGGGCTGACTGGTCGTTCATGCTCGGTCTGCTCGGCGTCGGCGCGGCCGTCATGGCCGGTGTGGCGCTGCGGCCGGCCGCGGTGGCGGGTACCGCGATGATGGCGCTGATGTGGATCGCCGAGTGGCCGCCGGCCAGGCATCTGTCGGACGGGACGCCGACCATGTCGGCGAACCCGTTCGTCGACTACCACGTGATCTATGCGGTGGCCCTGATCGCCGTGGCGGCCGCGGGCGCGGGCACCACCTGGGGCCTGGGCCGCCTGTGGGCGAAGCTCCCCGCCGTCCGCGACCGCGCCTGGCTGCGCTGACCGCACACCGGGACGGACCCGCCCGGGGACGCCCCGCAGGCCGGTGCGCGGAGCCCGTCGCCCGCCCCGAGGACCAGCGGCCCCTGCCGCGAAAGACCCCCGAACACGATGCCGCAACCGGGTACCGGCGGTACCCGGTGCAGGAGGTGGAGATCATGCCCCGCACCATCACCGTGGGCCTCGACGGATCGCCCGGGAGCCGTGCCGCCGCGGCCTGGGCGGCCCGCGAGGCGGAACTGCGCGCACTGCCCGTCAAGCTGGTCCAGGTCTGGGAGCCGGTACCCGCGCCCATGGCGCAGGCACCGCTGCTCGGTGCCGAGACCCAGCAGCACTGGACCGAGCGCATTCCCCGGGAGTCCGCAGAGGGCCTGCGGCTGCGCCACCCCGGCCTTGAGGTGATCACCGAGCATGTCACCGGACGGCCCGCCGAGATCCTGGCCCGGACGGCGAAGGACACAGAACTGCTCGTCCTCGGCTCCCGCGGGCTGAGCGGGTTCGGCGGCTTCCTGGTCGGCTCGGTCGGGCTGGCCGTGATCGCACACGCCGAGCGTCCCGTCGTCGTGGTCCGCGCCGGTGAGCAGGCCACCGACGAGCACGAGAAGGACCCGGCCGGCGCCCCGTCCACCACGACCCCCTTCCGGTCCGTCGTCCTCGGACTCGACGTCAACAGCCCCGATGAGGCGCTGATCCGGTTCGCCTTCGAGGCCGCCGCGCGCCGCGGGGCGCCGCTGCGGGTCGTGCACGGCTGGAACCCGCCGCCCTACTTCGCCTACGGCATGACCCTGGATCCCGGAGTCCAGCAGTCGCTGGCCGAGGGCGACGCGGCCGCCCTGACCGAGGTGCTGCGCCCGTGGCGCCAGAAGTTCCCCGGACACGGAGGTGGTCGAGGAGTCCCGCTTCGGCAGCCCCTCGACCCTGCTGATCGACGCCTCCCGCGGGGCCTCGCTGGTCGTCGTGGGCCGCCGTGCCCGCCGCTCCCCGCTCGGCGCCCGCATCGGCACCGTCACCCATGCCGTCCTGCACCACGTCACCGCACCCGTCGCCGTCGTCGCGCACCACTGACACGCCGACCGGCCGCCGTCCGCAGCCGCCGGACGGCGGCACCAACGAGCAGACGCCATACAGGAGGTGGGCACCATGCACGGGCCCGTCATCGCCGGAGTCAATGGATCGGCCGAGAGTCTTGACGCCGCCGAGTGGGCCGCCCGCGAGGCCGAGCGCCGCGGCCGGCCGCTGCG
The DNA here is from genome assembly GCF_044765425.1 of Streptomyces sp. NPDC102462. Taxonomy (NCBI): domain Bacteria; kingdom Bacillati; phylum Actinomycetota; class Actinomycetes; order Kitasatosporales; family Streptomycetaceae; genus Streptomyces; species Streptomyces sp. NPDC102462. Next base: position 323,540 of record NZ_JBIWKB010000001.1, read on the forward strand.
ACTGGTGCACGCCGGGAACCGGCACCCCCGCCGCGGCGGCGGGTCCTTCCCCGAGCGGCCGGCCGCGCGCGAGGAGGCAGGCGCGCCCGCCGCCGAGCGGCACCTGGGCCGGCGCGCCCTTCGTGAGGCGGAGCAGCGGGTGCTGCGCGCCGTCCCCGGTGTCCGCGTCACCGGCGAGCCCGTCGAGGGTCCGGCGACCGCGGCCCTGCTGAAGGCCGGCGAGCAGGCCGCGGTGCTGGTCCTTGGCTCGCGCGGCCTGGGCGGTGTCACCGGATTCCTGGTGGGCTCGGTCGCCCTGGGCGTGGTGGCGCGGGCCACCACGCCCGTCGTCCTGGTCCGGGTGGGCGAGGACGCCGAGGACGGACACGTTCCGGCGGCGGACGGCGGCCCCTCGGCCCGTACCGGCACCCGGGACGTGGTCCTCGGACTCGACGTCGCGGATCCGTGCGACGAGGTGATCGAGTTCGCCTTCGAGGCGGCGAGGCTGCGACAGGCCCGGCTGCGTGTCGTGCACGCCTGGCAGCCACCGTCCGCGCTGGGCCTCGGCCCCGGCGACATCGCCCTGGTGAACGACCCGTACCGGGCGCAGGAGTGGCGGGGTTTCCTGTCCGCCGTGCTCCAGGTGTGGCGGGACAAGTACCCCGAGGTCGAGGTCCTGGAGACGGTCGTACGGGAGAAGGCGTCGACCGCGCTGGTGCGGGCCGCCTCCGGGGCGAGCCTGCTCGTGGTGGGCCGCTACCTCGCCGACCGGCCGGTGCGGGTGCGCACGGGGCCCGTCACCCACGCCGTGGTCCATCACGTGAGGTGCCCCGTGGCCGTCGTCCCGCACCGCTGAGCGTACCCGTCACGGCCGAGCACACCGGCTCCGTGGCCCGGAGCCAGGGCCGGCGGGGCACCGTCCCCGGGCCCATCGGTCCGCGTCGCGGCCGTGATCCGCGTCTACGGTGGAAGGGGAGATCACCCCGAGTGACAGGAGGAGAGCAAGTGGAGATCGTCGCGTACGGCGTCCTCGTGGACGAGGAGCCGTTGCTGCGCGAGGAGTTCGACAGGGCGTTCGCGGACCGTCATGAGCTGCGCTGTCTGAGGCTCTTCCTGGACCGGGACACCGTGCCGACCGCCGCGGGCCACGAGGTCGTGCTCAGCAGTGTCAACGACACCCTGGACGCCGGCGTGCTGCGTGCGCTGGCCGACGGCGGCACCCGGATGATCGCCCAGCGGTCCACCGGCTACAACAACATCGACGTGACCGCCGCCCGGGAACTCGGCCTGACGGTGGCCCGGGTGTCCTCCTACTCGCCGTACTCGGTCGCCGAGTTCGCCTGGACCCTCGCGCTCGCGGTAGACCGCCGGATCGTACGGGCCGCGCAACGCACCCGGGAGTTCGACTTCCGGCTCGACGGGCTGATGGGCCGCGACCTGCGCGGCCGCACGGCCGGTGTGGTGGGCACCGGGAAGATCGGGGCCGCGTTCACCCGGATCGCCCACGGGTTCGGCATGCGGCTGCTGGGCTGGGACGTCGCGGAGAACCCCGACTGCCTCGCCCTCGGCATGCAGTACGTGCCGCGCGAGCGGCTGTTCGCCGAAGCGGACCTGGTCAGCCTCCATGTGCCGCTGCTGCCGCAGACCCATCACCTCGTCGACGCCGAGGCCCTTGACCTCATGAAGGACGACGCGATCCTGGTCAACTCCAGCCGCGGTGGCCTGGTGGACACGGACGCCCTGCTCGGGACGCTGCGCGCCGGACGGCTGAGCGGTGTCGGCCTCGACGTGTACGAGGAGGAGGCCGGCGTGTTCTTCCTGGACAAGTCCCTGGAGGTGATGACCGACGAACGCCTCGCGCGGCTGATGACCTTCAGCAACGTGCTGGTCACCTCGCACCAGGCGTACTTCACCAGGGACGCCGTCGGCCAGATCGCCCGGACCACCGTGGCCAACATCGTGGACCACCTCGCCGGCAACACCAGCGACAACACGCTCGTCCGCCCTCAGGCGGCGTGACACCCGCGGGGTGCCGACCGCTCCCGGGACCGGACCGATGGGCCCTGCCGCCAGGGAAGTTCGGCCCTGACCCCGGACGGCGGCCCAACGCGATGATCGAGGCGTCGGTCGGGCCCGCACCCAGGGTTCCGGCCGTGACGGTGAGCGCCGTCCCGTACCCGCCTACACCTCAGGGGAGTTCCATGCTTTCGCCCGAGTCGGCCGCTGTCGTCCGCGCCACCCTGCCCGCTGTCGGCGGGGCCCTGGACCAGATCACGGCGCGCTTCTACGGCACCATGTTCGCCGAGCAGCCGGAGCTGCTGGACGGCCTGTTCAACCGCGGCAACCAGGCCAGCGGCGAGCAGCGCCAGGCCCTGGCCGGATCCATCGCGGGCTTCGCCCGGGCCCTGCTGGCCGACCCCGACGCCCGCCCGGACGCGCTGCTGTCCCGGATCGCCCACAAACACGCGGCGCTGGGCATCACCGACGACCAGTACACCATCGTGCACAAGTACCTGTTCCGCGCGATCGGCGAGGTGCTGGGGGAGGCGGTGACCCCGGAGGTGGCCGCCGCCTGGGACGAGGTGTACTGGCTGATGGCCGGCGCGCTCATCGCCCGTGAGGCCCGCCTCTACCAGCAGGCACAGGTGGACCCGCGCAGGCCGTGGCGGGCGTGGACCGTGGTGGAGCGGCGGGAGGAGACACCGGACGTGGTCTCCTTCCTGCTGCGCCCGGCCGACGACGGCCCCCTGCCCCCGGCGCGCGCCGGACAGTACGTCAGCGTCCGGTCGCTCATGCCCGACGGCATCCACCAGACCCGCCAGTACAGCCTGTCCAACGCGCCCGGCGACCGGTTGCGGCGTATCACCGTCAAGCGGGTGGCGAGCGTCGCCGACGCCCCCGAGGGCGAGGTCTCCAACCAGTTGCACCGCACCGTGCGCGTCGGCGACGAACTCGACCTGTCGGCCCCGTTCGGAGACGTGGTCCTGGGCGACGCCGACACCCCGCTGGTGCTGGTCTCCGCCGGCATCGGATGCACCCCGATGGCCGGCATGCTCGAACACCTCACCGCCACCGGTGCGTCCCGGCCGGTGTGGGTCCTGCACGCCGACCGCAGCCCGGCCGACCACGCCCTGCGTGCCGAGACCCGGCGTCTGGTGGAGCAACTGCCGCACGCCCGAGCGGAGTTCTGGTACGAACAGGACGCGGGCGAGGAACCCGGCTCCCGTACGGGGCTGATGGACCTCGACGGCCTGGGCCTGCCCGCCGACGCCGACGTGTACCTGTGCGGCGCGCTCCCCTTCATGCGTGCCGTCCGCGCCCAGCTGCTCCGGTCCGGCATTCCCGCGCGCAGCATCCGCTACGAGGTCTTCGGCCCCGACCTGTGGCTGGCGCACGCCGAGGGCTGAGACCCGCACGGCACCCGGCGGTCAGCTGTCCGCGGCGCCGTCCGGCGCGGCCGGGCTCCCCGCGGGCAGCATGGTCAGCAGCATGATGCTGGGCTCGGTCGCGCGGACGGTGTGCGGCAGCCGGGCGGGCAGATGGATCCAACTGCCCGGTGCCGCCTCCGTTTTCCGCCCGCCCAGCACGAGGTCGAGGCGGCCCTGGACGACCTGGATGACCACGGGCAGCGCCGAGGTGTGTTCGGTCAGTTCCTGGCCGGTGGCGAACGCGAAGCCGACGACGCGCAGCCGGTCGTCCCGGTACAGGACGCGGCTGAGCGTGCCGTCCTCCGGCACGGGCAGCGCGGCTGCCAGGTCCTGGATCACAGTGGCGGTCATACGGGTTTCTCCTTGCTTACTGCTTACTGCTTACTGCTTACTGCTTACTGCTTACTGCTTAGGGCCTGCTTGTTGTGCGCACCGCGGCTGTGTGTCATGCGCCTTCCGAGCCGGGGCCGTGGTCGGTCTCGTCGGACCAGCGGGCGGCGAGTGCCGTGGCGCGCCGGGCCGCCGCGGCCACCGCCTCGGGCCCGCCGCCCGCACGCCCCGCCGCGTAGCCGACCAGGAATGTCGTCAGCGGCGCGGCCGGCCGGGCCACGCCGTGAGCGGCCTTCCCCGCGAGGGCGAGCAGCAGGTCCCGGTCGACTTCGAGGTCGATTCCCAGCTCGGCCCGCACGGCGGCCGTCCATTGCTTCAACACGTCGTCCACGATCATCGTTCCTTCCTTTGCGCGGCCATCGACCGAGGGCCGCGCGCGGTGTGTCTTCGGCGGTTCACGGCCGGTGGCCCGCTACAGCAGGCTGCTCCAGTACGGCCAGAAACGGGTGAGAACCAGCAGTGCGATCACCCCGTACCAGGCGGTGAGCAGCATCCCGTGCGTGTCCCGGAGGAAGTCCGGCACGGCCCGGGGAACGGGGACGACCCCCCGTTCCAGACAGTGCAGGGTCAGATACCAGAACAGCGCGATGGTGCTGACCCACACGACGGCGCAGTAGGGGCAGAGCTTGCCCAGCCCGTAGAGCGACTGCCCCATCAGCCAGTGCACGAACACCACCGCGGCCAGCGCCCCGGCGTCCAGCGCCAGCCACAGCCTGCGGTGCAGGCGCGCCCCGGACAGCACGGCGACGCCCAGGGCGGTCACGGCGGCGAAGCCACCCAGCCCGAGCAGCATGTTGGGGAAGCCGAACAGGCGGCCCTCCGGGCTCGACATGACGCTGCCGCAACTCACGACGGGGCTGATGTTGCACGGCGGCTGATAGGCGGGGTCGCGCAGCAGCCGCCAGTCGTCCACGGTCAGCTCGAAGGAGGCGAGCCAGCCGACGATCCCGGTCACCAGCATGACCAGGCCCGTGCGGCGGCTCGCTCCCACGGCGGGCGCGGCCCGGCCGGACATGGTGTCCGGCGCGAGCGCGGGTCCGTGGCTCATACGGCGCGCCGGGAGGTGGAGGCCGGCCGGGACCGGTGCGCGGGCGTCGAGGCCGGGGCGGCCGGGGTGGCCCGCCGCCGGTAGACCAGATAGGGCCTCGCCAGGTAGCCGATCGGGGCGCTCCACACGTGGACGAGCCGGGTGAAGGGCCAGACGGCGAACAGGAGGAAGGCGGTCAGGGCGTGCAGCTGGAACAGCAGGGGCGCGCCGGCCATCGCCTCGGGCTGCGGCTGGAGGGTGAAGACGCCGCGGAACCAGACGGACACGGACTGCCGGTAGTCGTAGCCGGGGCCGAACACGTTGTGCGCGGCGGTGGCGGAGATGCCCAGCAGGACCGTGGCGGACAGCAGCGGGAAGAGGAGCTTGTCGCTGCGGTCGGTGCCCAGCCGGATCCGGCGGGTCAGCAGCCGGCGGGCGCACAGCATGCCCAGGCCGGTGACCATGGCCACGCCCGCCACGGAGCCCGCCCAGACGGCCGTGGTGTGGTAGGCGTGCTCGCCGATGCCGGCCGCCTCGGTCCAGGACGCGGGCACGACAAGGCCGCCCACATGCCCGGCGATCACCATGAAGGCACCCAGGTGGAACAGCGGGCTGCCCCAGCGCAGCCACCGGTGTTCGAGGAGCTGGCTGGTGCGTGAGGTCCAGCCGAACTGGTCGTGCCGGTAGCGCCAGACGTGTCCGGCCAGGAAGACGGCGAGGCAGATGTAGGGGACGGCGACCCACAGGAGCAGATCGGTGCCGCTCGCCGAGGCGGCGGCCAGGGGGTCGGGTACGGCGTTCATCGGGGGCCTTCCGTACGGCTGGTCGGGGCGGGCGGTACGCGGGTCGGCGGGGCGGGCGTCGGTGGCACGAAGGTGCCCGGCGGGGCGAACTCGCCATCGCCGTAGGGGGTGAGGCCGACCTCTTCGTTCGGCGGGCCCTCGGTGACGAGCCGGTCCACCGCCGCCCGGTCGGCCTCGGTGGGCGGCGGCAGCAGGGCGCACAGCGCGGCCAGGACGTGCCGGTAGGGCGAGTCCGCGTCGGTCAGGGCGCGGTGGATCAACTCCAGCCCTCGGCGGTGCTGGCGCAGCGGTGCCTCGCCGCGCCCCGGACCCGCCAGCGCGGCGAACTCCAGGACGACCGGCAGGTGGTCGGGCAGCTCACTGCCGTCGATGTCCCAGCCCGCGGCGCGGTAGCGCTGGTTCAGGGTGAGCAGGGCCATGCCGCGGCGGCGGGTGTCGCCGTGCAGGTAGTAGGTGAGGTAGAGGCTGCTCCTGCGGCGCAGGTCGAACATCGCGACGTAGTGCCGCTCCAGCGCCTCCTGCTCCTGGCCGGTGAACCAGGCGGTGAAGGCGGCCAGGTGCGTGGCGGCGGGGGAGGCCGGCAGCGCGTCGACCGTCGCGGTGAGCACGGGCCTGGCGGCGGCGAGTTCGGTGTCCGGGTACTGCAGCAGCAGCGAGCACAGCCGCAGCAGCAGGGTGCGTGCCTCGTCCTCCTCGGGTGTGCGGCGGGCCGGGCGGCGGACGGCCGCGCGGACGCGGGTGCGGACGATGGCGGGGATCGTCGCGGGCAGCGGGCTCATGGACGGCCTCCGGTCGTGTCGCGGCGCAGGGTGGGAATGCCGAGCAGCACGCGCCGGCCGCCGGCCGCCGCCGGTTCGCCGGACGTCTCCACCGGGCAGCGGTTCTCCAGCGCGGTCAGGGCGGCCGCGTCCTCCTTGTGAGCGGCGGGAACCACGTACCGGTCGGCGTACTTGGCGACGGCCAGCAGCCGGTGCAGGTCCTCCGCCTCGCCGGCGGTGAGCCCGACCGCTTTCAGGACGGTCTCGTCACCGGCCTCGCCGAGGGTGCGTTCGCGCATGTACGAGCGCAGCGCGGTCAGCTTCATCAGCACGCCGGCGACGACGTCGGTGTCCCCGGCGGTGAACAGCTCCGCCAGGTATTCCAGCGGGATGCGCAGCCGGGTGACGGCCGCGAAGACATGGTCGGGATCGTCCTGGTTGCCGCCCGCCGCGTCGACGGCGTCGAGGACGGGGGAGAGCGGGGGCACGTACCAGACCATGGGCAGGGTGCGGTACTCCGGGTGCAGCGGCAGGGCGACCCGGTACTTGGTGACCAGGGCGTACACCGGGGAGCGGCGGGCCGCGTCCAGCCAGTCCTCCGGGATGCCGGAGGCACGGGCGGCGGCGATCACCCCGGGGTCGTGCGGGTCGAGGAACACATCGCGCTGGGCGTCGAGGAGGTCCTGCTCGTCCGGGGTGGCCGCGGCCTCGCCGACGCGGTCGGCGTCGTACAGCAGCAGTCCCAGGTAGCGCAGCCGGCCGACGCAGGTCTCGGAGCACACGGTGGGCTGTCCGGCCTCGATGCGCGGGAAGCAGAAGGTGCACTTCTCGGCCTTGCCGGTGGCGTGGTTGACGTACACCTTCTTGTACGGGCAGGCGGTCACGCACATCCGCCAGCCCCGGCAGCGGTCCTGGTCGACGAGCACGATGCCGTCCTCGGCCCGCTTGTACATCGCGCCGGACGGACAGGCGGAGACGCAGGCCGGGTTGAGGCAGTGCTCGCACAACCGGGGCAGATGGAAGAGGAAGGTCTGCTCGAACTCGAACTTCACCTTCTCGGCCCATGCGCCGGTCAGATTGGGGTCGCCGCCCGCGTGCTCGGGTGCGCCGCCGAGGCCGTCCTCCCAGTTGGCGCCCCAGGTGATGGCGGTGGGCCGCCCGGTGAGGACCGAGCGGGGGCGGGCGACCGGGACGTCCTGGCCGGCCGGGGCGCTGACCAGGTTGTCGTAGTCGTAGGTGACCGGCTCGTAGTAGTCCTCGATGCCCGGCAGGTCCGGGTTGGAGAAGAGGGACAGCAGGCGCCTGACCCGGCCTCCGGAGCGCAGCACCAGCCGGCCGCGCCTGTCGAGCGTCCAGCCGCCCTTCCAGTGCTCCTGGTCCTCGTAGCGGCGCGGGTAGCCGACGCCGGGCTTCGTCTCGACGTTGTTGAACCAGGCGTACTCGACGCCGGTGCGGTTGGTCCACGTCTGCTTGCAGGTGACCGAACAGGTGTGGCAGCCGATGCACTTGTCGAGGTTCATCACCATCGCCACTTGGGCCATCACACGCATGTCAGTACTCCACTTGCTGATCGCGACGGCGGACGACGGTGACCTCGTCGCGCTGGTTGCCGGTCGGGCCGTAGTAGTTGAAGGCGTAGGTGAACTGCGCGTAGCCGCCCGCGAGATGGGTGGGCTTGAGCAGCAGCCGCGTCAGCGAGTTGTGGATACCGCCGCGCTTCCCGCTGACCTCGGTCTTCGGCACGTTCACCGTGCGGTCCTGGGCGTGGTACATGTACACGGTGCCCTCGGGCATGCGGTGGGTGACCACGGCGCGGGCGGCGACGACGCCGTTGCGGTTGTACGCCTCGATCCACTCGTTGTCCTTGACGCCGATCCGGGCGGCGTCGGCGGTGGACATCCAGATCACCGGGCCGCCGCGGGACAGATCGAGCATGTACTTGTTGTCCTGGTAGTTCGAGTGGATGGACCACTTGGAGTGCGGGGTCAGATAGCGGACCGTGACCTCCGCCCGGCCGTCCTCGTGCAGATGCTCGTCGCCGTAGTGCCGTATCGCGTTGAGCGGCGGCCGGTAGGCGGGCAGTTGTTCGCCGAGTTCGGCCATCCAGTCGTGCTGGACGAAGAAGTGCTGCCGGCCGGTGAGCGTGTGCCAGGGCTTCTTGTGCTCGGTGTTGATGACGAACGGCGAGTAGCGTCGGCCGCCGGTCTCCGATCCCGACCACTCGTAGGAGGTCATCACCGAGCGCGGCTGGGTGCGGGTGTCGGCGAAGGTGATCCGCTCGGCCTCACGTTCAAGGGCCAGCTCCACAAGGCCCTTGCTCCCGGTCTGCCGCTCCATCTCGCGGAACCCCTCGGTGGCCAGCCGCCCGTTGGTGGTGCCGGACAGGGCGAGGATCGCCTCGCACATGTCGGAGGCGGTGGCCAGCGAGGGCCGCCCGGCGGCGATCCCGTCCCGCACGGTCCCGCAGCGGTGCCGCAGCTCCTCGAGTTCCCGGTCCGGGTGGACGGTGATGCCCTTGGTGGTGGTGCCCAGGGTGTCGAACAGGGGGCCCACGGCACGCATCTTCTGCGCGGTCGCCGCGTAGTCCCGTTCGACGACCACGAGTTTCGGCATGGTCCGCCCGGGGACCGGCTCGCACTCCCCGGCCTTCCAGTCCCGTACCACTCCGCCCGGCTGGGCGAGTTCGTCGGGGGTGTCGTGGGTGAGCGGCACGGCGATGACGTCGGTGCGGGTGCCCAGGTGCCCGGCGGCCAGCTCGCTGAACCTGTCGGCGATGCCCAGGAACGTGTCGTAGTCGGTGCGGGCCTGCCAGGGCGGGGCGATGGCCGGGGTGAAGGCGTGCACGAAGGGGTGCATGTCCGTGCTGGACAGGTCGTCCTTCTCGTACCAGGTCGCGGCCGGCAGGACCACGTCGGCCATCAGTCCGGTGGACGTCATCCGGAAGTCCATGCAGACCAGCAGGTCGAGCTTGCCCTCGGGCGCCTCCTCATGCCACACCACGTCCTTCGGACGGTGCTCGGGCGGGGTCGGCGCGGAGCGTACGGCCGCGTCCGTGCCCAGCAGATGCCGCAGGAAGTACTCGTTGCCCTTGCCGGAGGAGCCGAGCAGATTCGCCCGCCACACCGTCAGGACCCGCGGGAAGTTCGCCGGGTCGTCGGGGTCCTCGACGGCGAACTTCAGCCGGTTCGCCTTGAGTTCGTCGACGATGTGCTCGGCGACCTGGCGGCCCCTGGCCGCCGCCTCGTCCGTCAGGTCGAGCGGGTTGCGGTTGAAACCGGGGTGTCCGGGTGTCCAGCCCAGCCGCACCGCCTGCGCCAGGCAGTCGGCGAACCCCTTGCCCGCGAACCGCCCGTCACCGAGCGGTGAGGCCAGCTCCTCGGGCCCGAACGCCTCGTAGCGCCACTGGTCCGAGTTCAGGTACCAGTACGACGTGCCCGCCATGTGCCGGGTGGGCCGCTGCCAGTCGAAGGCGAAGGCGAGATGCTGGAAGCCTGTCAGCGGACGGACCTTCTCCTGGCCGACGTAGTGCGCCCAGCCGCCGCCGTTGACGCCCTGGCAGCCGGTCATGGTGGTCAGCGCCAGAAAGGCGCGGTAGATGGTGTCGGAGTGGAACCAGTGGTTCGTGCCCGCACCCATGGCGATCATGGAGCGGCCCCGGGTGCGCTCGGCGTTGCGGGCGAACTCCCGCGCGATACGGGCGGCCTGCTGGGCCGGCACCGAGGTGATGGTCTCCTGCCACGCCGGTGTGTACGGCTGCGACGCGTCGTCGTACGAGGCCGGCCAGTTGCCCGGCAGACCCGGACGCCGCACCCCGTACTGCGCCAGCATCAGGTCGAACACCGTGGTGACCAGGCGCCCGCCGATCCTGCGCACGGGCACACCGCGCACCATGACCGAACCGCCCTCCGTGCCGCCCTCGTCGAAACGGGGCAGCGCCACGGCGGCCGTGTCCCGCGCACTGTCCAGCAGGCTCAACGCGGGCGTGACGCCGTCCAGTTCGAGGTTCCAGCGGCCCTGCTCGGCCGACCCCCAGCGGAAGCCGAGCGAGCCGTTGGGCACGACCGGTTCACCGGTGGCCGCGTCCAGGAGCACGGTCTTGGACCCGGCGTTCTCCGTGTCGTGCCCGAGGTCGGCGGCGGTCAGGAACCCGTCCGGGACCAGTCCCCGCTCGTGCTCGCGCAGGGCCACCAGGAACGGCGCGTCCGTGAAGGTGCGCAGATAGTCCCGGAAGTACGGCACGTCCCGGTCGACCAGGAACTCGCGCAGGATCACATGCCCCATGGCCATCGCCAGCGCGCCGTCCGTGCCGGGGTGCGGGGCCAGCCACTCGTCGGCGTGCTTGACGTTGTCGGCGTAGTCGGGGCTGACCGCGACCACCTTGGTCCCGTTGTAACGGGTCTCCGTCAGGAAGTGGGCGTCAGGGGTGCGGGTGACCGGGATGTTGGAGCCCCACATCACGAGATACCCCGCGTTCCACCAGTCGGCCGCCTCGGGCACGTCCGTCTGATCGCCGAAGACCTGCGGCGAGGCGACCGGCAGATCGGCGTACCAGTCGTAGAAGGACAGCAGCGTCCCGCCGAAGAGCGACATGAAGCGGGCACCGGCCGCGAAGGACGCCATGGACATCGCCGGGATGGGGGAGAAACCCGCCACCCGGTCGGGGCCGTACTCCTTGATGGTGTGCACATGGGCGGCGGCGATCAGCTCGGTGACCTCGTCCCAGTCGGCGCGCACCAGGCCGCCCTTGCCGCGGTCCCGCTTGTAGGCGCGGGCCTTCGCCGGGTCGCCGGTGATCTCGGCCCAGGCCGCCACCGGGTCGCCGAGCCGGCGCCTGGCCTCGCGCCACAGCTTCAGCAGCGCGCCCCGCACATACGGGTAACGGACCCGGCTGGGGGAGTAGGTGTACCAGGAGAACGACGCCCCGCGCGGGCAGCCGCGAGGCTCGTACTCGGGGCAGTCGGTGCCGATCGACGGGTAGTCGGTGGCCTGGTGCTCCCAGGTGATGATCCCGTCCTTGACGTACACCATCCACGAGCAGGAACCGGTGCAGTTGACGCCGTGCGTGGACCGCACCACCTTGTCGTGCGCCCAGCGGTCCCGGTAGAAGCCCTCCCACTTCGGGTCGCCCTCACCGAAGACGGCGCGTCCGTCGGCCGACACCTCGCGGCGGGTCAGCAGCCTGCGGGCGGCCAGCGGCCACCCCTCGTCCGCGCGCCGCTGCGCCGGCCGCACGATCTTGTCGTTCTCCATGGTCAGGAACGCTAGGCGTTGACCCGGCCCGGGGCTCGGGGCCGAACGGTCCTGACCCGCAGCCCTTCCGGCCCGGACCGCACCGGCCCCACCGGGACCCAGGTCCCCCGCCGCCGGGCCGGCCCGGACCGCGCGGGAGGGGCGGCGCGCTCGGCCGAAGCGGACCATGCTTCGGGTCCGCCCGCCGCGGACGGCCGTTCGGCCCTGTTCCCCAGCGCGATCAGGGGCCGGTAGGCGGTGCGGCGGGACCGGTCGGCCCACGTGCCGACGGCCGCGACACGGCGATGCTGGCCCGTGACCGGCCCGGAGCGTGCACGGACCGTCGGGTCCGGGCCCGTCCGGCCACGTCTTCTCGTGTCCACGGCCGCGGCGGGCGCGGCGCACTCCCGGTCCGGTCACCGTCCGGCCCCGTGCCCGTGCCGTTGCCGCGGCCGGACGGTCGTCCGCCACGTCCCCCGCGTCCGGTGTCCTTCTCTGTGCCCGGCCGCCTGGGACGCCGCTCGCGTCAGGGGCGTGGCGGACGAGCCGCCTCTACCCGTACTGGCCGGCCGGTCCGGCCGTGAACCGCTGGAGAGACCTTCATGAGTGCTCTCACCCTCGCGTCGGCCCCCGAGGACGCCGCGGCTCTCGACGCCGCGACCGGTCGACATGACCGTCTCGCGGGCGAGTTGAGCGGGCATGTGACAGTGCTGCGCACCGCCGTGGAGCGCGATCCGCGGGCCGCGGAGAAGATCCGCGCCGCCCTCGTCGCCTTCTGCGACCGTGAACTGCTGCCGCATGCCGCCGCCGAGGAGTCCGTGCTCTACCCCGTCGCGCGCCGTCTTCCGGACAGCCGTCTGCTCATCGAGAGCCTGATCGCGGAGCACGGCTGCCTCGTCGCGCTGGTCGACGCCGTGCGGACCGCGCCCGGCCCGACCGCGGCCGCCGCCGAAGCCCGGGCCCTGCAGGTGCTCTTCGAAGAACATGTCGCCAAGGAGAACGGCCTGGTGCTGCCGCTGCTCGCCGTGGCACCCGGCGTCCGGCTCGCCGCGCTGCTCGCGGACCTGCACACCCGGCTCGCGCAGGACACGGCCGCCGGCGGCACGTTCGGATCCCGGGACTTGGGGACGGATACGGATATAACCGGCGAAGAGGCCGAGGAGAGCGGCGGCCGCGGCGGAGGCTGTGGATGTGGCGGAGGCTGTGGATGCGGCGGTGCACAGGAAACGACCGTGCCCGAACTGGACCTGCGGTCAGTGCCCCATTCACTGCGCCACGCCGCCGCCTTCGGCGCGCTCGACACCGTCGAGGCCGGACGGGCCATGGTGCTCATCGCGCCGCACGACCCGTTGCCGCTGCTCGCACAGATGGAACAGCGCACACCCGGCCGCTTCGCGGTCGAGTATCTGCAGCGGGGTCCCGAAGCCTGGCGGCTGAGCCTCAGCCGTCGCTGACCCGGCGCCGCGGCGCCCGCCTGCCGGGTCGCCGGACCCGGACGCACCGGCGTGCGCGGACATGGCCGTGGCGCCATCACTTGAGAGGACAGGAAGGCACGTCATGGACAGAGCACACCACCGGACCGGCACGCTGGTCAGGGCGGTCGGCGCGGCCCTGGTCGCCGCCGGACCCGTCATGCTGCTGCGGGGCGGCAAGGGCCGCAAGGAGATCCGCAGCGAACTGGCCGCCCAGAACATCACCTTCCCCCGGCACGGGCTGCCGGCCCATCTCGCCCCCTTCACCGGGCAGCGCGTGGAGACCGGCCCGCAGGCCCACGCATACGCCGAGCTGATCAAGGACCATGTCGTCCAGGCGACCGGCGGCCGCACCTACGCGGAGATCACCGAAGAACTGCACGCCACCGGGAACGACGACGAAAAGCTCGCCGAGCTGCGCCAGACCGCCTTCATGGGCGAAACCCTGCGCGGCTCCCTGCTGTCCGCCTACCAGGCATGGCACCTCACCACGCTGGTCATGGGCCTGGGCGGGGCGCTGACCGGCCTCGGCGCGGCGCTGTTCGCCACGGCCGACGCCCTGGGCGCGGACCGGCACCACCCCTGATCTGCCCGGTCCCGTCCGCGCTCGCCGAGCGGGCCGCCGACCGACAGGCCGGCGGCCCACGCACGTCGACGGGGGCATCGGCTTGCCTGAGCATGTCCCGTTCCGGCGGCGGCAGTTGACGAGGTGGGAAGACTGCGCATCGCGGTCCTGCGACGTGTTTCCCGACGGACCGTCCGGCCCTGCCGCGGCCGCTGGAACGAGGGACCCTCGGCCCATACCGAGGGGCGCATCGGCCGCCGCGCCCCGGGCGTCCGATGCCGAATGCTGGTTCTCGACCGATCCGGAGGAATCCCGTGCACCACTGCAACCGGCATCCATGCGGCCGTCCACCCGGCCGTCCCCCGACACGGGTGCTGCGCACGGGCCGGGCCGGTCACGGTCCGGCCGCCCGCCACGTCTGCCCTGACTCCCGGGCGGCCGGACGTACGATACGCACCCATCGCGCACGGAGGGCCTGGTGAGCGCCGCCCGAGTGATCCGCCGACAGCACCAGAACGTCGCGGACAAGCCGTTCATCGTGATCTGGGAGTCCACCCGGGCCTGCCCCCTGGCCTGCCTGCACTGCCGCGCCGAGGCCGTGCCCGACCGGGTTCGTCGCGCAGGTCCTCATCGGCGCACTGACGTATCTGCTGCCCGTCGTGCTCGCGGCCGGCCCGAAGGAACGCGCCGCGCTGCGCGCGGTGCTGGAGGGGCGCTGGCAGATCCGCTCGGCGGTCCTCAACGCCGGCGTCGTGCTGCTGGCGCTGCCGTTGCCCGCTCCCGCCGGCCCGGCGGGCATGGCCCTGGCCGCGGCGGCGGGCGCGGCCTTCATCGTCCGCACGGTCCGTGTCCTCGCCCGAGGCAGCGGCCGGGTGCGCGAGGGCGGCTCGTCCCGGCGGCCGGTCCTGCTGGGCAGCGCGGGGGGCGTCGTACTGATCGTGCTGGCCGTGCTGGTGGCGGGCAGCGGCGGCTCCACCGAACGGCCGGCCGCCGCCGCGGGGACGGAGCACGGCGGCGCGACCGTCACACGCAGCGTGGACGTCACCCTGGCGGACATGCGCGTCCGTCCCGCCCGGATCGAGGTGAGCGCGGGCACCGGACTGAGGCTGAGGGTCACCAACAAGGACGTGCAGCGCCACGACCTCAAGGTGGACGGCGGCCCGGCGACCCCGCTGCTGTCCCGCGGCGAGAGCCGCACCCTCGATCTCGGGCCGGTCACCGAGAACCGCACCGCCTGGTGCACCCTGCCCGGACACCGGGCCGCCGGATTGACCCTCGACATCGTCGTCGGGCACAGCACCGGCGGCACCATGGCGGGGCACGACATGTCCGGCACGGGCACCGGCACCGGCACCGGCGCGCTGGACCTCTCCGCCGGTTTCTCCCACGGGTGGCGGCCCCGCGACGCGGACCTGGCCCCCGCTCCCGCCGGCACCGTGCACAAGGTGGAACTGCGTGCCGTCCGCCGGACGGTCGAGGTCGCCCCGGGCGTGCGGCAGCAGATGTGGACCTTCGGCGGCACCGCACCCGGCCCCACCCTGCGCGGCAAGGTGGGCGACGTCTTCGAGGTCACTCTCGTCAACGACGACCCCGCCATGGGCCACGGCATCGACTTCCACCCCGGATCCCTGGCCCCCGACCGGGCGATGCGCACCATCCAGCCCGCCGGGCGGCTCGTCTACCGCTTCCGCGCCGACCGGGCCGGTGCATGGCTCTACCACTGCAGCACGGCACCGATGCTCCAGCACATGGGCAACGGCATGCGAATACGTGGGCAGTGGCACCGTGCAGCAGGCAGTGGCGAAGGGCTCGAATCCGTGGGCGCGGGTGTTCGCGCTCGTGTATGACCCGCTCCTGTGGGTGGGCGAGCGGGCCGGCCTGGGCGCCCTCCGGCAGGACGTGCTCGGCCGGGCCGACGGGCGGACCGTGGAGCTGGGCAGCGGCACCGGCCTGAATCTGCGCTACTACCCCGGCGACCTCGACGAGCTGATCCTCACCGAACCCGGTGCCGCGATGCGCGGTCGGCTGGCGCGGCGGCTGCGTCACCATCGACGCCCGGTGCGTGTGCTCGACGCGTCGGCCGAACGGCTGCCGTTCACGAACGAAACGGTGGACACGGTCGTCTCGACGCTCGTGCTGTGCACGGTCGATGCCCCCGATCAGGCGCTGCGGGAAGTCGGGCGGGTGCTGCGCCCCGGTGGCCGGCTGCTGTTCCTTGAGCACGTCCGTTCCCCGTCACCGCGACTCGCCTGTTGGCAGGACCGCCTCGCCGGGCCCTGGCGTCGGTTCGCGGAGGGCTGCCACTGCAACCGAGCCACCGGTGAACTGATCCGGGCGTGCGGGCTGGAGCTCGAATACGCGGTGGAAGCGTCGTGGCGTGGAATGCCCCCGATTGTCAGGCCGCTGATCGCGGGCGTGGCCACGAAGAGGGAGAGCTGAGGCCGACCGCTCCGCACTGCTCATCAACTCACCTGCGGAAGGCGGGTGTTGACATGCCCTCGGGGTCTGGCTGACCATCACAGGTGTGTCACGGAGTCCCCTGAGCAACTCCACATGACCAGTGCATCGCTGTGACCAGCCCCATACATCGCACGCTCCGGCACATCTCGCCCGCCGAACGACACTTCCCCGAGTTCCCCCGGTTTCCCGAGTTTCCTCAATTCCCCGAGTTTCCCTGAAGTTCCCCGATTTCGGCACTCCGCACGGTGCCGTCATGCGCTGCGCCTTCGTACCGCCCCCGGTCCCACCCCCCATAGGAGGCCAGGTCTTGCCGGTGCAGAACACCTCCCACCCCGTCCCCGCAGCTGGGCCCGTCCGTGTCCGCCCAGCCTCCTTCGCCCAGCAGCGACTGTGGTTCCTCGCCCAACTCCCGGGCGGGAACGCCGCGTACAACGAAACCCTCGCCTTCACCCTCACCGGCCCGCTCGACCGGAACGCCCTGGCGCGGGCCTTCGACTCACTGACCGACCGCCATGAGAGCCTGCGGACACGGCTGGTGGCCGAGGCGGGCGGCGTCAGCCAGCACATCGATGCGCCGGGAGCCGGGTTCACCCTCGACATCGAGGACCTGACCGCGCACACCGACCCCGACGAGCGCGTGGCCGAGCGCCAACGGGCTGAGGCGGAGCGTCCGTTCGACCTGTCCGCCGGACCGCTCGGGCGCGGTCGGCTGATCGCGCTGGACGCCGAGCGCCAAGTGCTGCTGCTGACGTTCCATCACAGCATCTACGACGGCGCGTCGATGAACGTGATGATGAAGGAGGTCTCCCTCCTGTACACGGCGTCCGTGACACACAGCACGGCCGATCTGCCGGAACTCGGGGCGCAGTACGCGGACCACGCGCAGCATCAGCGCGAGGCCGTTCTCGGCGGGGCCCTCGCCGCTCAGGAGGACTACTGGAAACGCGTGCTGGGTGATGCGCCGCCCGCGCTGGAGCTGCCGACCCGGGGACCGCGCCCGGCGGAACAGCGCTATGCGGGCGGGCGCGTCGAGTTCGCTCTGGACGCCGACGTCACGGCCGCGCTCCGCGACCTCGCCCGGTCCCGGGGGGCCACCCTGTTCGTCGCCGTGCTGACCGGCTGGGCCGTCCTGCTGTCCCGGCTGTCCGGGCAGGACGACATCGTTGTCGGAAGCCCCGCCGCGGGCCGGCGCGGACCCGGTGCCGCCGGTCTCATCGGCTTCCTCGTCAACTCCCTCCCGTTACGCATCGATCTGGGCGGTTCCCCCACCGCGGCCGAGGCGCTGGCCCGTACCCGTGCCGTCGTCCGGGCCGCACTCGACCACCAGGACCTGCCCTTCGAACGCATCGTCGAGCTGGTCAATCCGCCGCGCAGCGCCTCCCGCACCCCGCTGTTCCAGACCATGCTGGCGTGGGTGCCGGACCGTCACGACCTGCTGCGGCTGCCCGGGGTGACGGCGAAGCCGCTGCCGATCGCACACGCCCCGGCCAAGTTCGACCTCGCCCTGTCGGTGACCGAGTCCCGGGGACGCCTGACCGGACACCTCGACCACGCCACCGCCCTGTTCGACGCCACCACGGTAGAGCGCTGGGCGGGACACCTGCGCCATCTGCTCACCGGCATGGCCCGGCAGCCGGACCGCGGCATCCGCACCCTGGAACTGATGGCGGCGCCGGAGCGCCTGCGACTCATCGGCCAGGGAGACGCGGCACAGCACCCGGGCGAGGCCACACCGGGCGACCCGATGGCGACCGCCCTGCGCACGGCCACGGGAATCACCGACCTCTTCGAAGCCCGCGCCCGCGAACACCCCGCCCGTACGGCCGTCGTCGCCGACGCGCACGCGATGGACTACGCGACCCTCGACCGGCGCGCCAACCGGCTCGCGCACGCCCTCGCCGCCCGCCGCGTGCGTCCCGGCGATGTGGTGGGACTGCACGCGCGACGGACCCATGACCTGGTGGTCGGCATCCTGGGCATCCTCAAGGCGGGGGCCGGCTATCTCCCGCTCGACCCCGGCCAGCCCCTCGCCCGCCTCGCCGCCATGGTCGAGGACGCCCGCTGCCCCGTCGTCCTCAGCGACCACGCCACCGGGGAGCGCCCCGAGCCATGGCTGGACCTGAGCGCCGTGGAGGCCGAGGGCGCGAGGCAGGACCGACCGCCGTCCGGCGTCGACCGCGCCCCGGACCGGATCGCGTACGTGATCTTCACGTCCGGGTCCACGGGACGGCCCAAGGGTGTCGCCGTCGAGCACCGCAGCGTCCTCAACCTCTTCACGGTCTGGCACGACCGGATGGGCACCGCCGTGGGCGAGGTCGGCTCGGCCTGGTCGAGCATCGCCTTCGACGCGTCCGTCCACGAACTGCTGCTGCCCCTGACCACCGGCGGCGAACTGCACATCGTTCCCGAGGAACTGCGCGCCGACCCGGACGCCGTGCTGGAGTGGATGCGCGAACACCGGGTGACACAGGCGTTCCTGCCGCCCGCCTACGTCCGGTGGATCGACGAGGATCCCGCCACGCGCCTGCGCGGCCTGCCCCTGCGCAAGCTGCTGACCGGCGTCGAGTCGCTGACCGAGGCCGCACTGCACCGCATGACCGAGCACCTGCCGGGCCTGCGCGTCTGCTTCGGGTACGGCCCCACCGAGGCGACGCTGTACAGCACCGCCTACTACCGGCCCCGCCCGCTGGAACGCCCCTGCCCCATCGGCCGGCCGCTGCCCGGCACCCGCCTCTACCTGCTCGACGCCCAGATGCAGCCGGTGCCGCCCGGCGTCGTGGGCGAGGTCTACCTCGGCGGCGCCTGCCTGGCCCGCGGCTACCTGAACCGCCCCGACCTCACCGGGGAACGCTTCCTGCCCGACCCGTTCGTCCCCGGCGCCCGCCTGTACCGCACCGGCGACCTCGCCCGCTGGGACGACGACGGCCAGGCCCACTACGCGGGACGCGCCGACGACCAGATCAAGCTCCGCGGTTTCCGGATCGAACCCGCCGAGATCGAGGCGGCGTTGCTGCGCCTGCCGGGCGTGCGTGAGGCCGCCGTCCTCGCCGACCACGACCCGGTCGGCCGGCCACGGCTGATCGCCGGCGTCGGCCGGGGGACCGCGCCGCCGCGCGCCGACTGGCGCACCCCACTCGCCCGCACCCTGCCCGACTACATGATCCCCGCGGTGGTCCTCGACCTGGCGGACCTCCCGCTGAACCGCAGCGGCAAACTCGACCGCCCCGCACTGGTGCGGCTCGCCCACGAGCAGACGTCCGACCAGGTCAACACCGCCAGCCCACGCGACCATGTCGAACACGCCCTGTACCGGATATGGCAGCGCGTCCTTGTGCACCCCGCCATCGGGGTCGGCGACGACTTCTTCGCCATCGGCGGCACGTCGCTGTCCGCCATCAAGATGGCCCACCACGTCAGCGAGACCTTCGGGCGCCGGCTGCCGGTCGCCGAGGTGATGATGCGTCCCACCATCGAATCGCTCGCCGCGCTGCTGCGCGAGGACGGCACCCACCGCGCGCCGGGCAGCCTGATCGAGTTCCGACGGGGCACCGGCCCCCGGGTGATCTGCGTGCACCCCGCCGGAGGCACCGCCTTCTGCTACCTGCCGCTCGCCGCCCACCTGCCCGAACACACCGGTCTGTACGGCATCCAGTCCCCGGGTGTGAACCCCGGGGAGGACGTCCTGCCCACGGTGCAGGCCATGGCCGAGGAATACCTGCGCCTGCTCGAACCGCTCGGCCAGGGACCGCTCGTGCTGACCGGCCTGTCCTACGGCGGGCTCGTCGCCCACGAGATGGGCCGCCTGCTCAGCCGCGCCGGACGAGGTGACGTCAGTGTCGTCCTGCTCGACACACAGGCCACCGACGACGCCGCGGCCCGGGAAGCGATCACCGCCGTCGACGCGGCCGAGTTCCGCGACAAACTCGTCAGGTTCAACGGAATGTACCCCGGCATCGACGACACCCAGGTGGACCGCTACTTCCGCCTCTACAACCACAACAGGCTCACCGCCCGGGACCATGTGCCGGCCGTCTCCCCGGCCCGCCTCGTCCTCGCCCAGGCCGTGCCGGGAGGCACCGACACCCCCTTCCACGCCCAGGTCCGCGCGTTCTGGCGACGCCGCGCACAGGGCGCCTTCCGGGTCGAGACGCTGGACTGCGACCACTGGGAGATCCTGGAAGGCGCCACCAGCGCCCGCATCGCCGCGCTGCTGGCCGCCGAACTCGCCCACCACGACCCACGGCTGACACCGCGGCCGGACGCCGTCGCAGCGCCGGTGGGTGAGGCGTGATGGACACCCCTGCCTTCCCGGCGTCCGCCTCGCTCGCCGAGGCCGTGCTCGACCGGGCCCGCCGCACACCCACGGCCCCCGCCGTCGAGGACGGCGACCGGGTCCTGGACTACGCCGAACTCGACCGGCTCAGCGGCCGGGTGGCCGTCCGTCTGCGCCGCCACGGAGCGGGCCCCGGCCAGGCCGTCGCCGTCTGCCTGCCCCGCTCCTGGCGGCTGGTCTGCGTACTGCTCGGCATCCGCCGGGCCGGCGCCACCGTCGTCCCCCTCGACCGGCTCAGCCCGCACGTGAGGCAGCGGCACATCCTTGAGGACTCCGGCGCCGTGAGCGTGGTCCACGACGGACACAGCACTCACCCCGGCGGACTCCACGTCGACCAACTCCTGTCCCCGGAGCCGGACGCCGGGCCCGCACCGGCGCACCACGGCACCACGGGGACCGGCTTCGTCTTCTACACCTCCGGCAGCACGGGCCGCCCCAAGGGCGTCGAGGTCACCGACGCCGGCGTGCTGCGACTGGCCCGCCCCGGCTACATCGACCTGAAACCGGGCAGCCGCTACGCCTGCCTGGCCAACCCGGCCTTCGACGCCCTCAGCTTCGAGGTGTGGACCCCGCTGCTGACCGGCGGCGTCTGCGTCGTACTCGACGACACCCAGGTGCACAGCCCGCACCGGCTCACGGCCGCACTGCGCGAGCGCAGCGTGGACACCCTGTTCATCACGGTGGCCCTGTTCAACGCGGTCGTCGAGAAGGCCCCCCACTGCTTCGCCGATACCGCCCAGGTCCTCGTCGGCGGCGAACGCCTCGACGCGGCGGTGATACGCCGCTGGTACGCGGCCAACCCGGGCGCGGGCACGGTCCTGCACAACGTGTACGGGCCGACGGAGGCGACGACGTTCGCCCTGTGCCACCCCATCCCACGGGACTTCGACGGCGACTCGGTCCCGATCGGCACCGCACTGCCCGGCACCGGCCTGCTGCTGCGCACCGAGGACGGCCGCACCGCGGAGCCGGGCGAACTGGCC
This sequence comes from Streptomyces sp. NPDC102462, assembly GCF_044765425.1. Taxonomy (NCBI): domain Bacteria; kingdom Bacillati; phylum Actinomycetota; class Actinomycetes; order Kitasatosporales; family Streptomycetaceae; genus Streptomyces; species Streptomyces sp. NPDC102462. Next base: position 344,967 of record NZ_JBIWKB010000001.1, read on the forward strand.
GAACTGCTGCTGTCCGGACCGGCGTTGGCCCGCGGCTACCGCAACCTGCCGGAGCAGACCGCGCGCAGCTTCGTCGAACTGCCGGACGGCAGCGGCACCACACGCCGCTGGTACCGCACCGGCGACCTCGTGCGCACCGACGCCGAGGGACGCGTGACCTACGTCGGCCGGGCCGACCGACAGGTCAAGGTGCGCGGCTTCCGCATCGAACCCGGCGAGGTCGAACGGCAGCTCCTCGCCCTGCCCGCCGTCCGCCAGGCCTATGTGTGCACCCGGCGCGACGCGGCGGACCGCAACGAACTGCTGGCCTTCCTCGTCCCCGGTGACGGCCTCGCCTTCGACGCCTACGAACGCCACCTCACCACCGCCCTGCCGCCGTACCTGCGCCCCCACCACACCTACCTGGTCACCGCGCTTCCGCTGACCGGCAACGGAAAGATCGACCGGGCCGCCCTGCTCGGCGCCGCGGGAACACCGTGGCGCGGCACCCGAACGGGCGCCGCACACATCAGCGCCGAGCAGCGGCCGGTGCTGGACGTCGCCGAGAAGATCCTCGGCGTCCCCGGACTGCGCCCGGACGACCGCTGGGCCGCGAGCGGCGGAGACTCACTGCAGGCGCTGCGGTTCCGCTTCGAGATCCTCAGCCGCTTCGCCGTCGACCTGCCCCAGGACCTGGTGCTGCGCGCCGACTTCGCCGCCCTCGCGGACGCCGTCCACGCCCCGCGACCCCCCGCGGGCGAACACCCGCCGGTGCCGCCTGGGGCGGGCGAGCCGGTCGCACCGGCCACCGGCGAGCAGGAACGCCTCTGGCTGCTGCACGTACGAGACCCGCAGGACCGCTCCTACGACGTGCCGCTCGTCTTCCGGATCAAGGGCCGCGCCGACCCGGAAGCGCTGCACCGTGCGGTGCGCTCCCTGGTGGAGCGGCACCCCGCCCTGCGCACCCGGCTCATCCCCGCCGCGCACGGGCTGCTCCAGCGCGTCGAGGAGCCCTACGACCCCTGGCGATTGCTCGACGGCCGGCCGGGGGAGCGGTGGCAGGACACCGCCGACCGTTTCTTCGCCCACCGCTTCGACCTCACCGAGCCCCGGATGCTCCGCGCCGCCTGGGCCGCACGGGCCGACGGCGGTCTCCTGCTCCTCCATCTGCACCACGTGGCCGTGGACGGCTGGTCCCTCAACCTCCTCCTCCGCGACCTCAGCGAGGCATACGCGGGGGCCGGCCACCGCCCGGCACCGCAGACCACACCCCTGGACTTCGCACGCTGGCAACGCGCCTGGCACACCAGCGACGGCTACGCACGCCGCCGCGCCCGGCTGCTCGCCCACTACGGCGGCGGTACACCGCCGTCACCCGCCCTGCCCGCCGCGGAGCGCACGGGCCCACCGCGGGCGAGGCTGCTGCGCACCTCCCTCGACCTGGTCCGCCGCACCGCCCTGGACCGGCGCGTCGCGGCCACCGGCCTGACGCGGTTCCAGCTGCTGGTGTCCGCGTTCACCGCGGCCCTGTACGCGGTGACGGGACAGACCCGCCCGCTGGTCGCCGCCCCGGTCGCGGGCCGCCCCCGCCCCGAGTTCGCCGAAGCGGTCGGCATGTTCGCCAACACCGTGCTCCTCGATCCGACCGTCCGGCCGCATGACACCCTGAGCGCCCAACTCGCCGAGCACGCCGACACCGTACGCGCCGTCCTGGAAGGACAGGAGGTCGCCCTCGCCGACGTCCTCGCCGACCCGGCCCTCCACGACCGCACCCCGCTGTTCGACTACCTGTTCGTGCTGGAGAACACCGAGTTCTCCCGGCTGCGCCTGGACGGCTGCGAGGTCCGTCCGTACTGGCCGCAGCCGACGGGCGCCAAGTGCGCCCTCACCCTGTCGGTGATCGAGCACGAATCCGGCTTCGACTGCCTGTGGGAGTACCGCGACGACATCGGCACCGAGCGGGCCGAGGCCGCCGCCCGGCTCTTCCGCGACACCCTCGACCACCTGAGCGCCGACACCGGGATCACCCTGCGCGAACTGGTCGCCCCCTACCGCCGTACGACGGCCGGTGCGGGCCGCGGAGCCGAGTCGGAGCCGGACTTCGCCACCGTGGCCGACGGATTCGCCCGCCAGGTCGCCCGCACCCCCAAGGCGCCCGCCGTCACCCTCGAAGGGACCACCCTCACCTACGCCGAACTCGACGCACACGCCGACGAGTTCGCCTCGGTCCTCAGCGTCCACCGGCCGGCCGATCCCGCCGCACCGGCGGCCGTGGCTCTCTACCTCCGGCCCTCCGTCGAACACATCGTCGCCCTCCTGGCGGCGGCCCGGCTCAACCTGACCATCGTCCCCCTCGACCCCGCCTATCCGCCGGCCCTGCTGCGGCACGTGCTCGACCAGGCCGATCCGCTGTGTGTCGTGGTGGCCCCCGAGGACACCGGCGCCCTCGACGCCATCGCGCCGCCCCACCTGCCACGGCACACGGTCACCCGCACCGACACCCCCCGGGCCGGTCGCGTACCCCACCGGCATGCGGGGCTGCGCCCGCTGTACACCCTGTTCACCTCCGGGTCCACCGGCATCCCCAAGGGCGTCCAGGTCCCCGACCGTACCCTGTGCAACCTGCTGACCTGGCAGCGCGCCGAGGGCGCACTGCGCGGGCCCGCCGTCACCCAGCAGTTCTCCATGCTGTCCTTCGACGTCTCCTTCCAGGAGATCCTGACCACCCTGTGCTCGGGCGGCGAACTGCGCCTGGTGAAGCCGGCCTGGCGGCAGGACATGCCGGCCCTGCTGGAGCAGTTGGAGAACGGGGCGGTGGAACGGATCTTCCTGCCGTACGTGGCCCTGCAACTGCTCGCCGAACACGGCGTGCGCCTCGGGCGGTTCCCCTCCCGGCTCCGTGACGTCGTGACCGCCGGCGAACAACTGGTGTGCACCGACGCCGTACGCCGCTGGTTCGCCGGGCTCTTTGGCGCCCGGCTGTTCAACCACTACGGCCCGACCGAGACCCATGTCGTCAGCGGCCTGTGCCTCGAAGGGGACCCCGCCGACTGGCCGGCCCGCCCCGCGATCGGCCGCCCGGTGGCGGGGGCCGTGCTCCGCGTGGCCGACGAGGCCGGCCTCCCCGCCCCCGCCGGCGTCACCGGCGAACTGCTCATCGGCGGCCCCATGGCCACACGCTGCTACCTCGGCGACGACGGCGCACACCACGACCGGTTCGTCGAGGACCCGGACCTCGGCACCTTCTACCGCACCGGCGACCGGGCCCACTTCGACCGGCAGGGCCTGCTGCACTACGCGGGCCGCGACGACGGTCAGGTCAAACTCGGCGGCCACCGGCTGGAGTTGGGACAGGTCGAGGCCGCACTCCTCCAGTACCCCGGGGTGACGGGCGCCGTCGCCGCCGTGGCGGACGGCCGGCTGCTGGCCGTCCTCCAGTGCCGGGGCGAGGACCCCGACCCGGCAGGCCTCGCCGCACACCTCGCCGGCCTGCTCCCGGCCCACGTACGCGTCGCCCGCTTCCGTCTGCTCGCCGGGCTGCCCCGCACACCGAGCGGCAAGCTGGACCGCCGGGCGGCGCTCACCGCACCGGGCCGGGACCTGCTGCCGGCCACCGCGACGTCCGACACCCTCTCGCCCCTCGAACGACGGCTGGCCGAACTGTTCGAGACGACGACCGGCAGGACGGCCGGCGTCGACCAGCGGTTCTTCGACGCCGGGGCGACCAGCCTGGACCTGATGCGCTTCCAACTGCGCTGCGCGGCAGAGGGCGACCTCCCCTTCACCGTCCCCGACCTGTTCGAGCATGTCAGCCTCCGCGCGCTCGCCCGGGTCGTCACGGACGGGTCCACCGCCACCTCGGCCCGTGCGACGGCCGCGGCACGAGCGGCCGGACCCGCCGCCGACACCGCCGCCGACACCGCCGCCGACGCCGTCGCCGTCGTCGGGATGGCCGTGCGGCTGCCCGGCGCGCCCGACCTGGCCGCCTTCTGGGAGCTGGTCACCACCGGCCGCCGGGGCATCGAGCACTTTCCCGCGACCGACGGCCGCACCGGCGCCCGCAGCCAGATGGCGGGCCTGCTCGACTTCGACCCGGGCCGGTTCACCATCAGCCCGCACGAGGCCCGGCTGATGGACCCCCAGCAACGCCACCTGCTGATGAACTGCGTCGAAGCACTCGCCCACGCCGGACTCGGCGACCCGGCCACCCGGCGGGTGGGGATCATCGCCTCCTGCGGCGAGAACACCTACTTCCAGCGCATGCTGCGCGAGGCCGATCCGGACGCGCTGCCCGACGCCTTCCGCCTCGGCCAGCACCACGAGAAGGACTTCCTCGCCACCAAGGCCGCCTACCACCTCGGACTGACGGGCCCGGCGTTCACCCTCCAGTCCGCGTGCTCCAGCTCCCTCGTTGGCGTGCACGTCGCCACCGGGATGCTGCGGCAGGGCGATGCCGACGTGATGCTCGTCGGCGGGGTCCTCGTCGACACCGAACTGACCGACGGCTACACCTACCGGCCGCAGCACATCTTCTCGCCGGACGGACACTGCCGGCCCTTCAGCGCGGACGCCGAGGGCACCGTCGCGGCCAGCGGCACCGGCGTCGTCGTCCTCAAACCGCTCTCGGCCGCCCGCCGCGACGGCGACACCGTGTACGCGGTCCTCACCGGATCGGGCGTCAACAACGACGGTGCCGGCAAGCTCGGTTACAGCGCCCCCGCCCTCGCCGGACAGCGGGCCGCCATCCGTGCCGCCCTGACACGCAGCGGTCGTCACGCCACCGACCTCGGCTACATCGAGGCACATGGCACCGGCACCCGGCTCGGTGACCCCGTGGAGGCCGCCGCGTTGCGCCAGGCCTACGGACTGGCGGACGACGCCCGTGTGCCGCTGTCGTCGGTGAAGAGCCAGATCGGACACCTGGGCGCCGCGGCCGGCGTGGTCGGTCTGGTACGGGCCGTGCTCGCCGTGCACCACGGGGTCGTTCCGCCCACCGCCGACTTCGACCGGCTCAACCCCGAGATCGACGACGGCCCGTTCCGGGTACCGGTCGCCGCCGAGCCCTGGCCGGCGGCCCGGCTCAGGGTGGCCGCCGTGAGCAGCTTCGGCATCGGCGGCACCAACGCCCATGTGCTGCTGGAGCAGCCGCGGGACACCCATACCCCGCCCGTGCCGGAGACGGTGCCCTGCCTGACGCTGTCGGGTGGCTCCGCGGCCGCCGTACGCGCCGACGCCCGCCGCATCGCCGACTACCTGGACGCACACCCCGACGCCTATCCGCGGGTGCTGCGCCACCTCCAGGCCGGTCGGCCCGCGCTCGGCCACCGGGCGGCGGCCGTCTGCCCGGACGCGGCGTCCGCCGTCGTCTGGCTGCGCTCCTTGACGACGACCGCCGCACCACCGTCCTCCACCCCGCTGCCCGTCGACGGCCTCGATGCGCACACCCTCGCCGCGGCATGGACGGCAGGACAGGACCTCGTATGGCCCGCGGGCCCTGCCTGCGCACCCTGGGACTTCCCGCCGCCCGCCTTCGAGACGGCCCAGTACGACTTCCCGCGCGCACCCCGCCGGCCACACCCCGTCCCAACGGCGCGCGTACCGGACGGAACACCCGGGTCCGATGCGGCGGTCCGGCTGCCCGCGGCCCACTGGCTGCACCAGCCGCTGTGGACGCGGCTGCGCCGCGCCCGCGTCGCCGCCCGCGCACCCCGCCGCACCGCCGTGGTGGTCACCGCACCCGGCTCGGACGACGAGTCGTGGCGGTCCCTCGCACCGCACTACGCCCGCGTCGTGACCGTGCGCGCCGGTGACCGACTCGTCCGCCTCGACGAGGACCGCTACGAGGCCGACCCGGCCGAGCCCGCGCACCTCGCCGCCCTGCTGGCCCGCGTCACCGGCCCCGACGCACCCGACGTGGACTGGCTGCACGCGCTGCCGCTCGCCCTGGACGGCCGCCCGCGCACCCCGGCCCTGGAGACGGCCCAATGGGCCTGCCTCGACACCGTCGCCGCGCTCGCCCGGGCACTCGCCGACGTCCCCGACGGCCGACGGCCGCACGCCTGGCTGCTGTCCCACCAGGCGCAGCCGGTCACCGGCGCCGTCCGCACCCCCGAGGCCGGCCTGCTCGCCGCGGCCCTCGAAGTGCCCCGGCAGGAACTGGGCGTGTCCCTGCGCTGGGCCGACCTGCCCGGGCCGCGGCCCGCCGACTGGGCGGCCCGGCTGCCGGATCTGCTCCTCGACACCGGCCTTGCCCAGGCCGGGACGGCGACGGCGCTGCGCGACGGGTTCTGGTGGCACCGCACCATCCAGCCCGTCCCCGCGCCGCACACCGTGGCGGACGCGCTCCGCCCGGCCGCCACGGGCACCCACCTGGTGCTCGGCGGCACCGGTGGCATCGGCGGCACCCTGGCCGCACGCCTGCTGGCACACCCCGGCAACCGCGTCGTGCTCGTCGCGCGCGGCACCGACACACCGGCCGCGCTCACGGCGTTCGCCGACCGCGTCACCCTGGTCCCCGCCGACCTCGCCACCGAGGAACCGGAAGCGGTCGCGGACCGGCTGGCACCGCATCTCGGCACGCTGACCGGCATCGTCCACGCCGCCGGGACCGGCGCGGGCGGCCTGCTCGCCCGGCGCGAGCCCGGCACCGCCCGCCGCGGCACGGCGGCCAAGCTGCGCGGCGCCCTGCTCGTGGAAGTCCTCATCGCCCGGCACCGTCCCGACTACGCGCTCTACTGCTCGTCGATGGCCGCCCGGTTCGGCGGAGTCGGCCAGTTCGACTACGCGGCGGCCAACGCCTGCCTGGACTCCTACGCCCACTACGCGTCCCCGGGCGGCGACACCACCGTGCGGACGAGCGTCGGCTGGGACGCGTGGCGGGACGTCGGCATGGCGACGGACGCGCTGCGCGGCGACGCCCGTCACCAGGCGCACCTGAGGGTCGCGCTCACGCCCGCGGAGGGCGCGGCCGTGTTCGAGCGTGCCCTGCATCTGCAACTGCCGCACCTGATGGTCAGCACCACGGACCTGACCACCGCACGGGCCCACTACGAACCGCCGTCCGAGACCCGCCCCGCGCCCGAGACCCGCCCGGCGCCCCCGGCCGGCCACCAACCGGCAGCCGGCGCGCGCCCGGCCCCCGCGGTCGCCGACCCCGCCGCCGAACTCACCGGCATCCTGCTCGACCTGCTCGGCGTGGAGACCATCGATCCGCGGACCGCGCTGTACGACCTGGGCGCCGACTCGCTGACCCTCCTGGAACTCCTCGACGAGGTCAAGCGCCGTCTCGGCGCCGACATCGAACTGTCCCGCCTCAGCCACCGGGTGAGTCTCGCCGAGATCCTCGGCCACCTCGGCACCGGCACCCGGCCGCCGCACGCCGTGGACGTGGAGGTGTGGCAGCCCGGCGCGGGCCGGGACGTGCTGTGCCTGGTGCACCCGGTCGGCGGCGACATCCAGGCCTACCGCCCCCTGGCGGCGGCACTGCCGGGCGACCTGACGGTCTGTCTGATCGCCGACCCGGCGCTGCGCGACCCCACGCTGCCCCCCTGGTCGATCACCGACCGCGCCGAACGCTATCTGACCGCCCTACGGGACGCGTTTCCCGGCCCCGGCCGGCGACTGCGGCTCGCCGGCTGGTCGTTCGGCGCCTGGACCGCCCTGTCCATGGCGGCGCGGGCCGAGTCGGAGAACCGTCCCGTGGACGCCCTGTTCCTGCTCGACCCGCCCCCGCCCGGCGCCGGGCGACGCCTCGCCGGCTACGACGAGGAACAGGTGCGCGCCGTCTTCGCCCGCGAACTGAGCGGCAACGGCACGGGACGGCTGACGGAGCCCGGCCGCGGCTACGCCGAACGCCTCGCGCGCTGCTGCCGCGCCAACCTCGCGGCCATGGCCGAGCACCGGGTGCCGCGCCTCGACGCCACACCCACCACCCTGTGGCTCGCCGGACGCCCGGTCGCCGAAGGACACCTCGCGCCGGAAACGACCGCACCCGAGGACTGGGACGACCGTCTGCCCCGGCCGCTGCGCGTCCACCGCATCGACGCCGACCACTACGCACTCGTCACCGAGCCCCACGTCCGGGACATCGCCGCCGTCCTCGCGGCGGCACCGCCCGACGTGGCGGACCCGGCCGGACGGCCCTGAGGAGGCGACCTGCGTGCGGCACCCCTGTCTGCGCCTGCCCGCGCGGTCCTTCTGGCGCACCGCGGTCGCCGAAGCAGGACCCGCGGACATCACCGACCTGTGGACCCCGAAGTTCGCCATCGGCCAGGACGATCCGGTCGTCACCGCCGGTTCCTGCTTTGCCGGACACATCCGCCGTGCCCTCCTGGAGCAGGGCCTGCACGGGTACGACGCCGAGCCGCCGCCCCCCGGACTCCCCCCCCCGCACAGCACCGACCTGCGCGCCCGTGTCACCGACGGCACGGGACGGCAGCGGTCCGCCTTCTGCCGGGCCGACGACACGATCCACGGCGACCTCGCCTTCGGCCCGCCTCGTGGTCGCCGAACTCCTCGACCGCGGACTGTGACTCCGCCCCGCCCACTCGATCCCAGGGAGGTCCCTCATGGAGGACCACGCACTGCGGGCCGTCGAACGGCTCACCACCCGCCCCGCCGGACCCTACGACACCATCACCGTCGCGCCCCTCACCCCGGTGCTGGGCGCCGAGGTCACCGGCCTCGACCTGTCGCGGGAGCTGACGCCCCAGCAGGAGAAGGAACTCAGGCACGCCTTCCACACCCACCATGTCCTGGTCTTCCGCGACCAGGACATCACCCCCGAGGAACACAAGAGGTTCGCGGGCGTCTTCGGCGCACTGCACCCGGTCGCCCTCGCGCCCGAGGGCTCCGACCCGTACATCCTGGAGATCAAGGCGACCAAGGAGTCCCGGTCCGTCGCCGGCAACGGCTGGCACGCCGACGGCACCGCCGACGCCGAGCCCTCGCTCGGCTCGATGCTGTACATCACCACGATCCCCGAGGGCGGCAGCGGCGGCGACACCCTCTTCGCCAACATGCACCTCGCCTACGAACTGCTCTCGCCCGCCCTGCGCGGCTTCCTGGACGGCCTGACCGCACTGCACGACGGTGCCCTGCCGTGGACCGCGGCCGGCCAGTACCCGCCGCTCGAGTACGACGTGCCGCGCACCGTCCACCCCGTGGTCGTCCGGCATCCGGAGACCGGCCGCAGGCTGCTGTTCGTCAACGCCCCCTACACCTCGCACATCACCCAGCTGTCCCGAGCCGAGAGCGACGCCCTGCTGGGGCTGCTGTACGCGCACATCGCCCGGACGCCGCTGCTGCACTGCCGGGTCCGCTGGCAGGAACGCACCCTCGTGTTCTGGGACAACCGCAGCGTCCAGCACCACGCCGTGTGGGACTACTTCCCGCACACCCGCGAGGGCCGCCGGGTGGCGATCGACGGCACGCGTCTGGACGCCTGACCGGCCCCCCCCGACGGAAGCGGAGGTGTCCCATGACCACCTGGAGGGCGGCGCTCGGTCAGGTCCTGCTGTGGACGCACGCCGCCGCCCACGACCGGGCGAGCGGCTACGCCGAAGGGCATGCCAACGCCCGCGACCACGCGCCGGCCAACGGGTTCGCCGCGGCCGAGGCCGACGCGTAGGCGCGGCTGAGCAGCGAAGCGGGCGTCCGGGCCTTCGCCGAGGCCCACGCCGAAGCGCTCGGCGACGCGCTCGCGTCGGCGTACACGTCCGGTGACGGCCGGGCCTACGCCGACACCTGCCCCGGGGCGCACCTGCGCGCCGTCGTCCGCGCCACGACGGCGCGGGACGGCGGCCCGCGGGTCTCCCGGCCGGCCGAGGGCCTTCTCACGGCGCCCGCGGCCCCCGCGTCATAGCGCGCCCCGTCATTCGTCTTATATGTATGCGTGATGTGCTGTGTGGTGCCGCGCGGTTCATTGCCCTGGTGGTCACGGTGGCCGGCACGACCGTGACGCCCGCCGTCCCGACGGCGTCGGCGGTCCACGTCGCCGCGACCGGCTGCGCGACGGTCGACGAACTGGCCGGGTATGTCCCGCTGTACGAGCTGGACGTGCCCCGGACGGCGTACTGGCCGAAGGGCACCGGCGTTCCCTACTCGCTGAACAGGTCGCTGAAGCTGGACAGGCAGCCGAGCGCACCGTACCTGGACCGGGTGGCCTACTGCCTGGACACGGTGAGCCGGGCGGGCCGTCACGAGTGGGCCTACGCGTCGTTCGACGCCCTCACCAACGACCCCAGGGCGCTGGGCGTGCCGAACACCACCACCGCACGGCCGGTGAAGGCCCTGACGACGTGGGGCAGCAAGGTGACACATGTCGAACGCGCGGACGGCGGGTACGTCAGGTTCTGGCCCGGCACCCACAACGCGGCAACCGGCAAGCCGAGCGGTTCCGCTTCCGGGTACGGGGCCATGCAGGTGCACAACACCGCCGCGGGGGAGACCGTACTGGCGCTCAACGGATGGAGCCACAAGAAGGGCCGGTACCTGGACATCGGCACGGGCAACCAGCGGACCGGTCACCCGGACTGGACGTTCTCCCAGTCGGCGCGGACGCTGGCCTCGGCCACGCTGACCGTGTACGTCAAGCCGGCCACGCCGAACGCGACGACGTGCGAGCAGACGGTGGGCGAACTGGCCGACTACCGGCTGCTGTACGACGCGGAGATCCCGAGGACCGCGGCGTCCTGGGCGGGCGGCGTGAGGTACGCCGTGGACAACTCCGAGACGCTTCGCACGCCGGTCTCCCGTGTCGCCTACTGCCTGGACGGCGTCTACGGCACCACTGCGGCCTGGGCCTACGCGGCGATGGACGCCTGGACCCAGGACCTGAAGAAACTGGGTGTGCCCATGTCCGGGACGACCCGGCGACGCGTCGCGGATCTCACCGTGCGGGGTTCTGATGTGCTTCCGTCCGACCACGGCACCGGATATCTGGAGTTCTGGCCGAACCAGTACGGGCGGGAACGTCCGCCCGACGCACCGGCCGGGGGCAGCGCCGGCGCATGGGACATCGTCGACAACCCCCGCCCGTCGTCCCGGCCCGTTCCGGGCGCGGGCGGCTACGGGTCGTTCCAGGTCCATGACCTGACGCACCGGCAGACGGTGCTCGCCGTCAACGGCTGGGCCTATCTGCCCAAGACGCGTGTGGACATCGGTGTCGGCACCGCACCCGGCGGTGCGCCGGACTGGACGTTCGCCGGCAACGCGCGCGGGTGGACCCGACCGCATCTGCGGGTCTATGTGAAGCCGGCCGGTGTGGACCTCACCGCGGGTCCGGTCGACGCGCAGCTGTATCCCCGCGACCGGGCCACGAACACGGCGACGGTCGAGGTGCGCGGCCGGGTCACCGACCCCGATGTGACCGCCGTGGACATGAACGTCTACCGGGAGGGCACGCTGGTGACGACCCGGCGGGTGCCGGCCGCGGAGTTCTGCTCACTGAGCGTCCCGATCACCGCCGAGCGCGCCTCCTACACGGTGGAGGTGTGGGCGCAGCGGCCCACGGGCGGCACCCTCGTCCGCCGCGCGAGCGACGTGGTCGCGGGCGACGTGTACCTCATGGAGGGGCAGTCCAACGCGGTGGCCGCGGGCGCCGGGTTCGCCGGCACCGCCGCATCCCAGGACGCGTCACCCTGGGTGCGCACGTTCGGCCACAGCAGCGCGGACCCGGTGCGCTCCGTCCACGACCGCAGCTGGTACCGGGCCACCGGCGAGGGCTTCGAACCCCGGCACACCTCGCAGCGCGGTGCGATCGGGCAGCTCGGAATGCGACTGGGGCAGCTGCTGGCCGACCGGACCGGCATCCCGGTCGCGATCCTCAACGGCGCGGACGGCGGCAGACCCTCCGGCTTCTTCCGGCGCGCCGACGACCTCCCGGCCGACCCGGCCACGAACTACGGCCGGCTGCTCGGCCGGGTCGCCGACGGTGGCCTCGCCGGGGCGGTGCGGGGCGTCATCTGGTACCAGGGCGAGTCGGACACCGGCCTGTCCGGCAACCCCACGGCGGCCCAGCACGACGCCCACGTCCGCGCCCTCATGACCGGCTGGCGTGCCGACTTCACCGGCCTCGAACACATCTACGTCGTGCAGATCCGCAACCACTGCCGGTCCGTCAGGAGCACCGCCGTACAAGAGGTGCAGCGCCGCTTCGCCGGACTTCCGGATACATCGGTGATGACCACCATGGGCCTGGACGGCCATGACGGCTGCCACTACGCCTACCGGCAGGGATACCGCCAACTCGCCGACTGGCTGAGCCTTCAGATCCTCCGTGACCTGCACGGTGTCCGGCCCGCCACACCGGCCGACCCGCCGAACCCGCTGCGCGCGAGGTGGGAGGACACGGCACACACCAGGATCCGGATCGACCTCACCGACGCCACGCAGACGCTGCGCTGCGCTGCCGGAGCCCGGGCCGACTTCATCCTGCACGGCACGGCCGCGCGGGTGGCCGGCGTCATCTGCGGCCCCGGCCGCCTCAGCCTCGCCCTGACGGGCCCGGGCACGGGCCTGACCGGGATCACCCACACCGGACACCCCGGTGCGGCCACCGTCTCCGCGACCCCGGCCACCTCATGGATCGTCAACGCCTCGGGGATGGGACTGCTGGCCTTCGACAAGCTCCCGATCGGCTGACCCGCACCGTGCCGGTGCCGCGGTGTCATGGCCGGCCGGCGAGCGGGACCAGCCGATGGGTCTCACGGCACGGACGGCAGGCGAACCGGCTTCCGCCCGGGCACGGGCCCGAGCCCGCTTCCACGGCGTGGATCAGCCGGATGTCCTGGGCGAGGCGTTTGCACCAGGAGCACAGGCCGGGCCGGCCGGTGTCCGCGTCGTGCTGTGCTTCGGCTTCGGAACGGGTACAGACGGCCATTGCCGCACCTCCGGACGTTCGGGTGCCTGCGGCCCGTGTGTGCTCGTCGGTGAGGCAGGCCGCCACCAAGTGTTACCCAGGGTACACGGACAATCCACGGAGAGTCCCCGGTTTCTGTCATCGGATGATCGGCGGTGTCTGCGGGATCTCGGGGTGGAGCTGTGCGACGCGGTCACGCCACACAGTCGGTGTCGACGGCGGTGGAACGGCTTGCGGCCGCGCCCTGCTCGACGGGCAGTGACGCATCGCGCTCCCAGGCCGACCAGGAATCGACGAACATGCCCACCTGCTGCCCGAGCAGGGCCCCGACGAACACCAGCAACGAACTGGACACTCCGCCGCCGCAGTACGCGCCGACTTCGTGGCCGCCGATCGCCCGCCGGGACAGGAACCACTTGCGCAGTTCCGTGGGCGGTCGCAACAGCCCGTCGGGAGCGATCAGTTCGGCCGAGTACGCGTGGACCGCATGCGGGATGTGACCGGACCTCGGGTCGTCCGGCGCGCCGTTGTACGAGCCGGCGGGCCGGGAGTCGAGCAGTGTGCCGTAGCGCGCGATCTCCAGGACGTCCGCGGTGGTGAGGACGCGTCGGCCGAGGCCGGGCGGCGGCTGCGGTGCGAACCCGTCGCTCACCGGTACGGGCGACGGCGGCTCCTGGCGAAGGGTTGTCGGGCCGCCCGCACCGACCCAGGCCGGCAGGTGGCCGTCCAGGACACGTACCGAGGGAAAACCGGCCCAGGTGAGCGTGAACCACGCGCGGGTGGCGGACGACCACTCCTCGATCCGGCGGGTGTGGACCACGATGTCGTCACCCGGCGTGACCCCGCGGGCCAGCAGGGCGGCACGCACACCGGAGCGCCGCGGCAGCGGGAGATGACCGCTGGTCGCCGTCGGGGTGCCGGCGAAGTCGGACCTGACCGAGGTCCGGACCGCACCGGGGATGCTGCCCGTGATCGGGTCGGGTCCCGGTGCCATCGCCCGCCACGGCGCGACCTCCACGAACACGAACCGGTCTCGTTGTTCGTATGCCCTCGGGGCGTCGATGACAGGGGCCGCACCGGCCGGCGTCATCGCAACGCGCCGGTGGTGTGCGGGACGAACACCACCGGAAGGCTGTCCTTGAGGGCGTTGTAGATGCGGCACCGCTTCTTGTACTCGGCGACGAGCTGGTCGGCGGTCACATGGTCGGCGCCGTCGATGAAGCACTCCATGATGAGCGTGCCCAGGTAGTCCCCCTCGACCTTGCGCTCGATCCGGGCGAAGATCTCGACCTGGCGCTCCGGCTGACCGTCCTCGACGAAGTCGTACCGGAACGCGTTCAGCGCGCAGGAGACGAGCGAGGCGACGAGCAGGTCGAGTGAACTGGCCTCCTCGCCCGGGCCGCCGCTGCGTACGGAGCCGTCCGACAGGATCTCGAACCCCGGGCCGCCGATGCTGTAGCGGCCGCGGACGTCGGTGGTCCGCCCGTGCAGATTGCTGGTCACGGTTGTCTTGTCGCTCATCGTAGGAGTCTAGAGGCGCGGCGGGTGACCGGTCGTGGAGTCCGGAGTCTGGGCGCCGGTCGTGGTCGCCACCCGCAGTTGGTCGGCCAGCAGCGACACGACGCGGGTGAGTGAGCGGTTGTCCTCCTGGAGCACGGCGATCCGCCGCTCCAGTTCCTCGATGCGCGCCTGCAGTTCACGCTGGCTCGGTCTGCGTTGCCCGCGCGCGGCCGGCGGGGGAGTGCCGGGCTCCCAGCCGTCGCCGTGGCCGTCGGGGGAGTCGTAGTCGTAACTGCCGTCGTCGTAGCGCGTGAGCCACTTGCGCAGCGACTGGGGGCCGACCTCGAACTCCTCGGCGACCTCACGGACGATCGAGCGGTTCTCGGGCTCGTCGCGGCGCCGCTGGAGCACCCGCTCGACCGCCCGCCGGCGGATCTCGTCGCTGTACTTCCGGTCAAACACCATGCCGGTTTCCCCGTTCAGGAGACTGCAACATTCTTGTCACGATACTTCAAGGACACCCGTGACAACATATCGGCTACGAGGCGCTCGTAACCCAGACCTGATCCCGTTGTCTCTTCGAACCACCGTCCGGACTGCGCCGGACAGCGGATCGACCAGGGACGATGCCGGAGCAGGGCGGTCGACGACGCAGAGTCGAACGAGTCGCACCTCGTGTAAGACGTAGCGGTCCATATCAGAAGTTTTATGTACCGCGGTATCGCGAGTATCGCGTCGCCCGACGCGGCCGCAGACCGCCTGTCGCTGCCTGGCCGCGCACGGCGGTCCGGTGGCCG
Organism: Streptomyces sp. NPDC102462; assembly: GCF_044765425.1. Classification (NCBI taxonomy): domain Bacteria; kingdom Bacillati; phylum Actinomycetota; class Actinomycetes; order Kitasatosporales; family Streptomycetaceae; genus Streptomyces; species Streptomyces sp. NPDC102462. The sequence continues at coordinate 360,102 of NZ_JBIWKB010000001.1, forward strand.
ACCGCTCACCCCGAGCCGATCGAGAGGAACAACAAGTCGTGTCCAGTTCACGCCGGTGGCGCTGGCTCGCCGCAGTGGTCGCCGCGCTGTCGCTTCTCGCCACCGCCGCCTGCTCGGGCAACGGTGAGCAGAGCGCGGCCGGAGCCGAGGTCGCCAAGAAGGACCGCTACGGAGGCACCCTCAACATCGGGCTCAGCGCGGACCCCGGGGGTGTCGACGCCGCCGTGGTCAACCAGGTCTGGCGCACGGTGGCCCGGGCCCTGGCCGACTCACTGGTGTTCTACAACCCCAGGACCAAGCAGGTCGAGCCCTGGCTCGCCACGAGCTGGACGATGAGCGACGACGCGCGGGTGTACTCGTTCAAGCTGCGCGACGACGTCACCTTCCACGACGGCACCCACCTCACCTCGAAGGTCGTCAAGGCCAACCTGGAGAGCCTGAACCGGCCGGGCATCCACTCCAGCGCCAAGACCATCGTGCAGGGCATCAGCCGGATCGAGACGCCCTCGGAGCACGAGATCACGGTCGAGTTCGCGCAGCCCAACGCCGCCTTCCTGACCTCCCTGTCGCGTGCGTACGTCGGGATCGTCTCGGAGAAGACCGCCAGGCTCCCGGTGGAGAAGCGGCAGCAGTGGCTCGACGGCTCCGGCCCGTTCTATCTCCAGGAGTACGTCCCGAACCAGCGCATCGTGCTGAAGAAGCGCGACGACTACCACTGGGCACCCGCGTACTTCCGGCACACGGGACCGGCCTATCTCGACCAGGTCGTCTACAAGATCATCCCCGAGGACTCGGTCCGCAACGGCGCGGTCGTCGCAGGCGACGAACTCCAGTTCGTCTACTGGGTCAACGCCAAGTACGTCCCCCAGCTCCAGAGCGCCGGGCTGACCATCTCGAAGACCCTCAACCCGGCCACCGGGACCGAGCTGCCGGTGAACACCTCGTCGAAGTTCCTCAAGGACGTCCGGGTCAGGCAGGCACTGCAGATCGGCATCGACCGGGACGAGTTTGTGAAGATCGACTCGGGCGGCATCGACCAGCCCGCGACCGGCCCGCTGAGCAAGGACAACCCCTACTACTCGGATCAGAGCGCGCTGCTGAAGTACGACCCCGAGCGCGCCAAGTCCCTGCTGGAACAGGCGGGCTGGGCCAGGACCGGCTCCGACGGCATCCGGGTCGACGCCGAGGGCGAGCGGCTGTCGCTGCGCGCACCGGAGGACGACGCGGGCTGGCAGGTGCTCCAGGACCAGTGGAAGAAGCTCGGCGTCGAACTCGTTCTCGACCCGCCGCTGGCCGCCGAGGCCAACGAGAAACTGCTCAGCGGCGAGTACGACATCGCCTACTGGTACGCGTCCTCGCCGGACCCGGACGTCCTGCGGGCCAACTACGGGAAGACGACCGGCTCCGACCGCAGCTTCATCGCCGACGACGACAAGACCGGCAAGGAACTCGACCGGCTCCTTCAGGAGCAGAACCAGACGGTCGACAAGGAAAAGCGCCAGAAGCTGGTCGACCAGGCGTCCCGCATCCTCGTCGAGCGGGCCTACGAGATCCCCGTGTCCAACGACGTCGACATCTGGGCCTACTCGCCCCGGCTGCACGACATCGAGCCCGTCGGACTCGACCAGTACCTGATCAACGCCTGGCTGGCGAAGAAGTAGAGCCATGGCACGATACGGTCTTCGGCTCCTTCACGGCGTCATCGTGGTGTGGGGCGCCTTCACCGGAGCCTTCTTCCTGCTGTACGTGGTGCCCGGCGACGCGGCGGGCGGTCTGACGGCCGGCGCCGACGGCGGCGACGTCAAGCAACTCCTGGCCGAGCAGCGTGAGTTGCTGGGCCTGGACCGCCCGGTGTACGTGCAGTACTGGGACGCTCTGACCGGGGCCCTGCACGGGGACTTCGGCCAGAGCGTCTACCAGCGCAGGCCGGCGGTGGACGTGTACGTCGAATCCTTCCCCCAGACACTCCAACTGGCCCTCCTCGGACTGCTCCTGGCCGCAGTGCTGGGGGTGACGCTGTCCGTGGTCATCGAGCTGACCGACTGGAAGTGGGCGCGTGAACTGCTCATCTCGCTGCCACCGATAGCGGTGTCGCTGCCGCCCTTCCTGGTCGGGCTGGTGCTGCTCCAGGTGTTCGCCTTCCAACTGCACTGGATCAAGGCGGTCAGCGACCAGGGGTTCGGCGGGCTGCTCGTCGCCTCGGTGGCCCTCGCGGTGGCCGGCGGCGGCAGCATCTCCCAACTGCTGACGGCCAACCTCCGCGCCGCGCTGACCTCGCCGTACATCGAGACCGCCCGCAACTGGGGGCTCAGCCGGTTCGACATCGTCGTCCGGCACGCCCTGAAGAACGCCGCGCTGCCGGTCCTCACCTCGCTGGGCACCACCGTCGGCGTCATGGTCGGCGGGACGGTGCTGACGGAGACGGTGTTCTCCCGGCTCGGCGTGGGCCGGCTCGTGGTCGACGCGGTGAACGGCCGTGACATGCCCGTCGTCCTGGTCGCGGTCACGATCAGCGCGGTGATCTTCGTCGTGGTGAACCTGGTCGTCGACGCCCTCTACCCGTTGCTCGACAAGCGGATCCGATGGGAGGGATGACATGACGGTTCTTCAAGCGAAGGCATCCACGCCGTCGCCGGCCCGCTCCCGGGCGCTCGGACGGCATGCGGCCGAACTGCTGCGCTCGCCCGGACTGCTCGCGGCCTGCCTGTGGGTCGCCGTCATCCTCGCGGCGGCCGTCCACCCCGGCCTGTTCGCGCCCGGCGACCCGCTGCGGCAGGACGCCTCGCAGATGCTGCTCCCACCCGGCTCGGGCCACCTGTTCGGCACGGACGACTTCGGCCGCGACCAGTTCACCCGCACCGTGTGGGGCACACGGCTCTCGCTCCAGGCCGCGTTGATCGCCGTGGCCATCGGTCTGGTGAGCGGTTCCTCGATCGGGCTCGTGGCCGGCGCGCTGCGCGGCCGGGCCGACAGCGTCCTGATGCGGATCGTCGACATCATGCTGGCGGTGCCGAGCCTGATCGTCTCACTCGCGATCATCTCCGCCCTGGGACGCGGAACGCTCAACATCGCCGTCGCCATCGGCATCAACAGCACCGCGGGGTTCGCCCGGCTGATGCGGTCCGAAGTGCTCAGGGTCAGCAACGCCCCGTACGTCGAGGCGTCGGTCTTCGCCGGGCACGGCTATGTCCGCCGGCTGTTCAGACATGTCGTGCCGAACGCGTCCCGCTCGGTGCTGGCCGCGGCGACGATGGACATCGGCACGGCGATCCTGACCGTCGCCGCGCTGAGCTTCCTCGGACTGGGCGCGCCCCCGCCGACGCCCGAATGGGGCCTTCTGGTGGCCGAGGGGCGCACGTTCATCGGAGTCCAGTGGTGGCTGAGCCTGCTGCCCGGCCTGGTGATCGTGACGACCGTGCTCGCGGTCTACCGCATCGGCAGATCGTTCAACCGAGGGAGGACACGTGTCGTCGCCTGACCCCGCGGGCACGCCGCTGCTGCGCATGCGCGACGTGAGCGTCGAGTTCGCGCTGCCCGGACGCGCCGCGACTCCCGTGCTCGACGGCGTGAGCCTGGACGTGTCGGCGGGATCGATCCGGGCCGTCGTCGGCGAGTCCGGATCGGGCAAGTCCACCCTCGGCCGGGTCGTCACGGGGACCCTCGCCGAGAACGGACGCATCACCGCGGGCGAGGTGGTCCTCGGCGGACGCCCGCTCACCGGGCTGTCCGAACGGCACTACCGGGCCGTGCGGGGCCGGGAGATCGGCTACATACCCCAGGACGCCCTGCTCGGCCTGAACCCGCTGCTGCCCGTCGGTGTCCAGGCAGCGGAACCGTTGCGCGCGCACGGCCTGGCCTCCCGCGCGGAGCGCCGCGAACGGGTCATCGACCTGTTCGCGAAGGTCGGGCTGCGCGACCCGGAGCGTCTGTACGCGCGCTACCCGCACGAGCTGTCCGGGGGAATGTGCCAACGTGTGCTCATCGCCGCCGCGATGAGCACACGGCCCCGGCTGCTGATCGCCGACGAGCCGACGACCGCACTCGACGTCACGGTGCAGAAGACCATCCTCGACCTGCTGTCGGGCCTGGTGGAGAGCGAAGACCTCGCAATCCTGCTGATCACCCACGACCTGGGGGTCGCCGCCGAGCGGGCCGACGACATCGCCGTGGTGAAGGACGGGCGGATCGTGCGCAGCGGACGGACCGGCGAGGTCGTCGCCGACCCGGGCGACCCGTACACGGAGAACCTGCTGCGGTCCTCCTCGCTTGGCTTCTCCGGCCGGCGGGCCGCGACCGCCCGACTGGAGTACTTCCGCACCGTGCCCGCAACCTCCCCGGTGGTGGTCGAGGCCAAGGGGGTCGGCAGGACGTTCACGTCCCGCCGCGGCCCGGACACGGTCACCGCGGTGTCCGACGCCTCGTTCCGGGTGCGCAAGGGGACCACGCTGGGCATCGTCGGTGCGTCGGGTTCGGGCAAGACCACCCTGGTGCGCATCCTCGCCGGCCTGACCCCGGCGGACACCGGGACGGTCGAGATCGACGGCGAACCCGTCGTCCATCACCGCCGGGGCGCCGGGCAGGCCGGCCTCTACCGCACGGTGCAGATGGTCTACCAGGACCCCTTCGCCTCCCTGAACCCGAGGTCCACGGTCCGCGCGATCCTCGACGAACCGCTCAAGGGCCACAAGTACGGCCCGGCGCCGGAACGTGCCCGCAGGATCACGGAGCTGCTGGAGGTGACCGGCCTGCCCGCGTCGCTCGCCGACCGGTACACGGCCGAACTCTCGGGCGGCCAGCGGCAGCGGGTGGCCATCGCCCGCGCGCTGGCGCCGCGCCCGGACGTCGTCATCCTGGACGAGCCGGTCTCCGCCCTCGACGTGACCGTGCAACGCCAGATCCTCGACCTGCTCGACTCCCTGCAACGCGAACTGGCGCTGACCTACCTCTTCATCTCGCACGACCTGGGCGTGATCGCCGAGATGTCCGACGAGATCGTCGTCCTGCACCACGGACACATCGTCGAGCGCGGCCCCGCCCTGGGCATCCTCACCAAGCCGCGGACCGACTACGTCAAGCAGCTGCTCACATCGATCCCCGGTGCCGTCACGCCCCGCTCGGCCCTGACCTCGTAGATCCGCAACAACCCTGAAAGGTGGGACTTCCCCATGCCCGAGCGACAGCTCCATCTGGGCTATATGCACTGGCTGAACGGCACACACTGGGGCGGCTGGCGGCACCCGGACGCGCCCACGGCGCAGGCGTTCGAGCTGGACTACGCGGTCAAGGCGCTGCGGACCGTCGAGGACGCGAAGTTCGACTTCTTCTTCCTCGGGGACACCCTGCCCGGTGACATCGCCGAGGAACAGTGGATCACCACCCACAACACCGGACGTCTGGAACCCTTCACCCTGGCCTCCCAACTCGCCCTCGCCTCCTCGAAGATCGGGCTCGTCGTGACGGCGCACCCGACGTTCTACGAGCCGTACATCCTGGCGAGGCTGACGGCATCCCTCGATCACCTCAGCGGTGGACGGCTGGCGTGGAACGTCGTGCTGGGCGCCTCCGACCTGGCGGCCCGCAACTTCAGCCTGCCCGACCTCGGCGGCGCCGGCCGCTACGAGCGTGCGGACGAGTTCATCCACGTCGTCCAGCGGCTGTGGGACAGCATCGAGGAGGGCGCCTACCTCCAGGACAAGAAGACCGGGCACTACGTCGACGACACCTTGGTCCACCGGCTCGAATGGAAGGGCCGGCACTTCCAGGTCGCCGGTACGCTGCCACTGGAGCGTCCGCCCCAGGGCCACATCCCGCTGCTGTACGCCGGTGCCTCCGAACTCTCCCGTGAGCTGACCGCGAAGTGGGCCGACATCAACTTCACCGGCCCCGCCACACCGGAGGACTCGATCGCGTTCAACACCGATGTGCGGCAGCGAGCCGAACGCCTGCGCGGCAGGGTGGACCCGATCTTCTTCCTGCCCGGGATCACACCGCTCATCGGTGACACACGGGCGGCGGCGGTCGAGCTGTACGAGGAGCTGAACGCGCTGCTGCCGTTCGACGACGACATCGTGGAGGGCGACCAGGACGAGTCGTACTGGTCGGGTCCGCAGTGGGCCCGGATCAACGGGTCACGGTCCCCGCTGCCCAAGGGCGTGCGCAGCGTGCGCTCCCTGTCCGAGCGGATCGGCGTGGACCTGCGGCCGCTCGGCATCGACGGCATCGTCAAGCCGGACCGGGCGGAACAGTTCAACGCGTATGGCCGCCGGCTGCTCACGGCGCTGGCCGAGCGCACCGACCGCACCGTGGCGGGCGGCGGCGTCCGGGTCAGGGACCTGCTGGGCGCCTCGATCGCCGGGAACTTCCCCCTGGTGACCGGCACGGCCGCTCAGGTCGCCGACACCCTGATCGACTGGTTCGACCGGGGCGCAGCCGAGGGATTCAACGTGAGCACACCCTTCCTGTGGGAGCAGTTGGAGCGTTTCACCGGTGAGGTGGTCCCGATCCTGCAAGAACGCGGCGTGTACCGGAGCGAGTACACGAGCGACACCTTCCGCGGCCACTTCGGCCTGGACACACCCCCCAACAGCTTTGCCACCACGGGCCGGGAGGAACGATCCGCATGAGCGGCCGACGCGCACTCCGCCTCGGACTCGCGGCCTACGGCACCGGTTGGGACCTGGACGCCTGGCGGCTGCCTGAGGCGACCAACTTCGGGCTGCGCGACCCCAGCGTCATCCTGGACATCGCCCGGGTCGCCGAGCGCGGCAGACTGGACTACGTCTTCGCCGGCAGCGCCCTCGGCAGCGAACCGGACCGCCTCAACCGGATCTTCCGGTGGGACAACTTCGTGTACGCCGGCCACGCCGCCGCGATCACCCGGAACCTCGGGTTCGTGATGTCGGTGAACTCCTCCTTCGAGCATCCCTACGCCGTCGCCCGGCAGTTGGCGACCCTGGACAACTTCAACCGGGGACGCACGGCGCTGAACGTCGTCTTCGGCATCGACCGCGACGGCGACCCGATCGGCAACTACGGCAAGAACCCGGTGCCCACCGAGGAGACGAAGTACGCGCGCGCCCGGGAGTTCACCACGGTCGTCAACCGGCTGCTGTACGAGAGCTGGGACGACGATCTCCTCCTGGACGACAAGGCGGCCGGCACCCTGGTGCGGCCCGGGTCCTGGCACCGGATCGACTTCCACGGCGAACACTTCGACGTCCGCGGCCCGTTGAACGTCCCGCCGCCGGTGCAGCGCCACATCCCGATCGTCCAGGTGGGCCTCTCCGAGGAGTCCCTGCGCTACGGCGCCGACTTCGCGCAGCTGCGCTTCTCACCGTACTTCGGGATCAGCCGCGGCAAGGAGGAGTACCGCAGGCTCAAGGAGCGCGTCGCGGCCAACGGGCGCGATCCCGACAAGTTCAAGATCATCCCTGGGATCACCTTCCACCTCGGGGGCACCGTCCGGGAGGCCCGGGCCAAGTTCAACGAGATCAACGCCTTCCAGCTCACCCAGGCACTGCCGGCCGCGTTCTCCGAGGCCCTCGGCATCGATCTGTCGAGGGTCCGCGACAGCGAACGCGTCCTCGACGTCGTCGACTTCGACGCCGTCGGCGACGATGCGCTCAGGCCGTTGATCAGCGACCGGGCGCGCGACGCCAAGAACGACCGGGAGCTGCTGCGGCAGATCCTCGCCACCCAGATCGGCGAGGACGCGACCCTGCGCGAGCTGTACCACTACGTCCAGCGGTCCCGGCACGAACAGCAGCCGGCCGTCGTCGGCGACGCGAAGACCATCGCCGACTGGCTGGAGGAGAACCTGGACGAGGAAGTGCTCGACGGAGTCCAGCTGTTCCCCCCGTACCACCGCGGACCGGCCGACCTGTTCGTCGACCTCGTCGTCCCGGAGCTGCAACGCCGTGGCATCTTCCGGACCGAGTACGAGGCCCCGACGCTCCAGGGCCTGCTGGACACCGACGACGTCTACTGAGGAGTGCGGACAACCGTGCCATCTGCTGTGCAACTCCCCGACGGGCACCGTCAGCTCGGCGCCTCGGGCCTCGTCCTGTCCGAGATCGGCATCGGTGCCAGCACCTTCGGGCGGTCGGGCATGCGAGCGACCGGCCAGGAGGCGGTCACCGCGATCGTCGACCGCGCGATCGACCTCGGCGTCACCTACTTCGACCTCGCCGAGGGCTACGGTGACCGGCCCGGACAGAGCGAGGAACTGTTCGCCGCCGCGCTTCGCGGCCGCCGTGAACAGGTCGTCATCGGCACCAAGTTCGGGCTGAACCTGAGCCGGGAACGCGGCGCCGCCTACGCCCGTCCTGGTTCCCGCAAGTACGTCATCGCCGCAGTCGAGGAGTCACTGCGGCGGCTGCGCACCGACTACATCGACCTCTACCAGATCCACTTCCCCGACCCCCTCACCCCGGTCGAGGAAACCCTGTCGGCACTCGACACCCTGGTGAGATCGGGGAAGGTACGGTACATCGGCGCGTCCAACTTCAAGGCGTGGCAGATCGTCGAGGCGGAACACGTCGCCAGGGCGCAGGGGTTCACCCGGTTCGTGTCGACGACCGACGAGTACAGCCTGCTGTGGCGCAAGCCGGAGGAGGAGCTGATCTGGGCCCTGCGCCGGCACGGCCTGGGCTTCATCCCGTACTTCCCCCTCCAGAACGGGCTGCTCACCGGCAAGTACTCCGCGGAGCACGCGCCGGCCGACGCCAAGATCACCAACCTGAAGCATTACCTGCTGCGTGCGGCGCCCTGGGAGGCGCTGGCGACGTTCGAACGGTTCGCGCGCGAGCGCGGCATCACGCCCGCCGCGGCGGCACTCGGCTGGCTGCTCGCCCAGCCGACGGTCACGAGCGTGATCGCGGGGGTGACCGTGCCCGGGCAGGTCGACGAGAACGTCCTGGCCTCCCGATGGGTCCCCACCGCCGAGGAGGAGGCCGAACTGCGCGGCCTGTTCACCGGCGATCTGTCGGGCGGCCCCGGAGTGGTGGACCGCGGCTGAGGTGCCGGGGACGCGGGCCCCCGGCACCGGCGCTCACCCCGCCGGCGGCGGGTGCGCACCCGGCTGTGCCCCGGTCGTGGTCGGCCGCGCGGGATCGGTGATCCAGGCGGACCACGAACCGGGGTACAGAGCGGCCTCGACGCCCAGGTGCGCGAGCGCCAGCACGGTCGTCGTCGCCGACACCCCGCTGCCGCAGTACGCGCCGATCTCCTGTCCGTCCAGGTGCGCCGAGTACAGGGCACGCAGCGCCGCGGCGTCGCGCAGTCGGCCGTCGGTGAAGTTGTCCGAGCCGGGGATGCTGTGCGCGCCCGGGATGTGACCGGTCCCCGTCCGCCGCGGGTCGCCGGCATACGCCTTCGGGGCCCGCGCGTCGATGAGATGCCCCGACGCGGCAAGCCGTCCGGCGTCCTCCGCGGTGAGCACGGAGAGTGAACCCGGCCGTACGACGGCCGTCCCGGCGGCCGGCGGCGGAACACGGGCGTCGAGCGGTCCGCCGATCTCCTGCCAGGCGGACAGGCCGCCGTTCAGGTACTGCACGTTCGCCACGCCGGCCCAGCGAAGAACCCACCAGGCACGGGTGGCGACGGCCGGGCTGTGCCGTGCGTGGACGACGACCGTGCTGTCGTCGTCCACGCCCCAGGTGCGCAACCGTTCCTCCAGCTGGCCCGGGTCGGGGAGCGGGCCGGTGCCTGAGGTCCCGGTCCGCTCCCCGACGAGGTCGTTGTCGAACGGCACGAAGTGAGCGCCGGGTATGTGTCCCGCCAGATAGGAGTGCCGTGCCCCGACGTCGTCCGCCGTCTTTTGGCCGACCTCAAGGACAACGATCTTCGCGCCGGTGCGCAGGGCGGTGGCGAGCTGATTCGCCGACGTGACGACGGCCTTCGTGGACGCTGGATGCACCTGATGCCCTCCCTGTTCCGCTGGTGAAACAACCATCGCCTACAGGGAAGGAACACGCTATATAGCGTGTATGACAGCATCAAGAAGTTATTGCGTAGCTGATATGTATCATGTGGCGGCGCGAGGCCGCTGAGCGGTTCGGCTCAGGCCGCGGCCACCCGTTGGGCCACGTCCTTGCCCTTGGCGGCGGCGTCCTCCAGGGCCCTGGCCCAGGAGTGCTCGGCCAGGGGGACGAGTTCGGCCATGGCCGGATTGACGGCGGCGGCGGTCAGTTCGGGGACGATGAAGTCGATGTCGAAGCCCATGTACTCGCCGAGGATGGACCGCAGGTAGTTCTGGACGTGCTCGGACGACTCCCGCGCAGTGCCCGGCGCGTAGGAGCCACCCCGGCTGGCCACGACGGTGAGCGGGACGCCCTTGACGCTGGAGCCGTCACCCGTGGTGTGGTCGACCATGAGCACATGGTCGATCCAGCTCTTGAGGGTCGAGGGGATCGTGAAGTTGTACATCGGGGCGCCGAGCAGCACGGCGTCGGCCCGCTCCAGCTCCTCGACCAGCGTCAGGCGCCTGGCGAACGCCGCGGCCTGCACCGGCGTCCGGGAATCCGCGTCCACGAAGGCCGCGGAGACATCGTGCACATCCAGATGGGGCAGCGGGTCAGCGGCGAGGTCGCGGTGGACCACCGTGCCGCCGGGGTGCTGCTCCTGCCACGCGTCGCGGAACTTCAGTGCCACGGTGCGGGACTTGGAATCGGTGCCCGGGTGCAGGGAGGAATCGAGGTGGAGCAGGGTTGCCATGGGGAACTCCAGGTGCGTGATGCGTGATCTTTCGTGGCCGCCGGCAGGGCAGCACGTGTCCACGGTGCTCCGCGGGCACGGTCGACACCAGGAGCCGATTAGTCACTAATGAAAAGTAAGTGGGTGACGCCCGCCGGAGGCCCGCAGGGCGACGTTCACTCCGGGCGCGGGGGACGGTCTGCTCGACCCAGCCGGTCTTGCCGTCGCCCGCGCGGCTTCGCGTGACGGCCGGCGTCGGTGACGGGTGCGCCGGCCATCAGTTCAAGGCACTCGCGGCCACGGTCTTCGGCCTGCTCCTGGAACAGGCCCGGCAACTCCCTTTCCGGCAGGGCGGCTTCGTCGGCGACACCGGCTTCCGCCGGCAGGTGTCAGCGGTGGTCGCCGGCCTCGGCCTCGGGATCGCCGGTCCGCCGGGCGGCGCGCCGGACGCTCCACTGCGCCAGCGGCTGCAGGGCGGCCATCAGGGCCCTGCCCTCTCCGCTCAAGCCGTAGTGCACCTGCACCGGGGTGCTGGGGACCACGGTCCGCTCGATGAGTCCTTCCGCTTCGAGCTCCTTCAGCCGCTGCGCGAGCAGCCGGTCCGAGATGCCGTCGATCAGGGCCCGGAACTCGCCGAAGCGATGGGCGCCCTGGAGGGCGGCTGCCAGGACCGAGCCCGTCCAGCGGCGCCCGACCAGTTCGAGGGCGCCCTGGAAACTCGGGCATGTGTCGTCATGGATGGAGCCGCGCTGCACATGCCGGAACGATCCGGCAAACTCCCCGGAAAGGAGGAGCGGGAATGCGAGGATCAGCGATCATCGTCGGGTGCTCCGTCGTTCTGTCGGCCGCCGTGACATCCTGTTCCGCACCCGCCGCGACCGACACGGACGCAGCACGCAAGGCCCCGAAGTCCGGCTATCTCGCGGCGTCCGACGCGTCCTTCAAGGGCAGCGGGCCGCTCACCGTGCAACTCGACTACGACACCGTGGAGGCGGGCGGCCTCGACCCGCAGACCGCCGCCACCGCCCGGTCCTGGTCGATCGAGTCCCTGGTCTATGAACCGCTCGTCACCATAGGCCCGAAGTTCGAGGTCGAGCCGCTGCTGGCCAGTTCCTGGACCCAGCCGAGCGCCACCGAGTACGTCTTCAGCCTGCGCAAGGGCGTGAAGTTCGCCAACGGGCGCGCCCTCACCCCCGCCGACGTCGTCGGCAGCCTCAAGCGGCTGCTGAAGTCCAAGGCCGCCTACGCCGCCCAGCTCGGCCCGGTGAAGTCGGTGACCGCCAGCGGGCCTGACCAGGTCACCGTCCGGCTTGCCAAGGCGCACACCCCGTTCCTCGCGGCGCTCGCCAACACCCCTGCCGCCATTCTCCCGATGAAGGAGATCGATGACGGCTCGCTGGATATCAAGAAGGAAATGCTGGGCACCGGCCCGTTCGTGGTCAGGAACCACAAGCAGGACCAGTACTGGAACTTCACGCGCAATCCGTCCTATCGAGACGCCGAGCATGTCCGCATCACCGATCTGAAGATCGAGATCGTGCCGCAGGAAGCGGCCCGGCTCGCCGCGCTGCGCAATGGCAGCGCGGCGTTCGTGAACTTCAACAACATCGATTCCATGGACCAGTTGAACGGCACCCGCGACGCCGAAGTGGTGAGTCAGGCAAACAGCGACTTCTACTACCTCGTCGAGAACGCCAAGAACCCGGATTCCCCACTGGCCGACCAAAAGGTAAGATTCGCTCTCAACAGAGCGCTGAACCGCGAGGAGATCGCCTCCGTCGCCCTCGGCGGCCAGGCCGAGCCGACCGGGGTCACTCCCCGCCCGCTGCCCGGCGCCTGCGACCCCGGGAAGCTGCCGGCCGCGACCGCCGGGGCCTCGGGCCCGGCCGCCCTGAAGAAGGCGGGAACGCTACGGCTGGCGGTGTACACCTCCGAGCCCGCCGTCGGACAGATCGCCCAGGTGATCCAGCAGCAGCTCGCCAAGGCCGGCGTCACCGTCAGGATAGAGAAGTACGACGACACGACGTACACGAGCAAGGTGTTCGGCGAGCGGCCCGACTTCGACCTGGCCATCGGCTGGTTCGCCGGATACGTCGACGCCTCCATGGTCTCCCGCTGGTGGAACCCGGTGCTGGCCGGCTTCTCCAGCACCTTCCTCACCGACGACGCGACGCTGGACGGCCTGATCGACGCCGCCGGCCGCGCACCGGCCGGAGCCGCCCGCACCAAGGCACTCGCCGAGCTGTGCGCACGCGTGGACACCGGCGCCCAGATGCTGCCCCTGGTGACCCGCCCGTCCGTCATCGGCTACCGCACCGACCGGGTGAGCCCCACCCTGCGCGCCGCCGAGGGTTACGGGAACATCCTGCGGGACATCGCCGACTACACGCTCCCGGACGCGAAGTAGCCCGCCGTGGACCACATCCGTTGGCTTGTGGGCCGTATCGCCACCGCCGCGCTCACCCTGTTCGGGGTGTCCGTGCTGATCTTCGCCGCGGTCCGCGCGATGCCCGGCAGCTACACCGACCTGGTGCTCGGACCGCTCGCCACACCGGAGCAGAAGACGTCCGCCGCCGCCCGGTTCGGCCTCGACCAGCCCGTGGTGGAGCAGTACGGGCACTGGCTGCGCAACGCCGCCACCGGCGACTTCGGCACCTCGCTGGTCACCCGGGCCCCGGTCGCGACCGAGTTCGGCGACCGGCTGCCGGTCACCGTCACCCTCACCGCGCTGGCCCTCGCCGTCACCGTACTGATCGGCATCCCGCTCGGCGTGTACACCGGGACGCGGGACAGCGGCGGGCGCGGGGGAGTGCTGGGCCGGCTGGTCAGCGCCTTCGGCATGAGCCTGCCGGAGTTCGCGCTCGGCAGCCTGGTGGTGTTCCTGTTCACCCGCTACCGCCTCGGCCTGACCGTCGGGACCTATGTGCCCTGGTCGCAGGATCCGCTCGGCTCGATCGGCTCACTGCTGCTGCCCGCCTGCGTCCTCGCGGTGTTCTGCGTCGCCGCGACCGCCCGCACCACCCGTGACGCCGTGCTCGGTGTGCTGGTGGAACCGCACATCGCCGCCGCGGTCGCCCGGGGCGAACCGAAGGGATTCATCGTGCGCCACCACGTCCTGCGCAACGCGGCGGTCCCCGTCCTCACCCTGGTGGCCACCCTCAGCGCCTATCTGCTGGGCGGCGCGGTCATCGTCGAGCGGTTGTTCAACGTCCCTGGGCTCGGCTCGTACGTCGTGGACGGGCTCGACCGCCGCGACTACGCGGTCATCCAGGCCGGGGTGCTGCTGGCGGCGGTGGTGTTCATCACCGCCAACCTGCTGGTGGACCTGGTCAGCGGGCTGATCGACCCGCGGATCAGCGTGCTGGCGAAGGGAACCGGGTCATGAAGGCAACGGCCGCCCGCGTCCGTCGGACGCCGGCCATGAGGTCCTGGGACGGACTGCTGCGCGGCGCGGTCTGGGTCCTCGTGGCGCTGGTACTCGCCACCCTGCTCGGCCAGTTGACCGGGGCCGGCGGCCGTCCGGACGCGATCGTGGGCCCCCGCCTGGCACCGCCCGGGTCCGGATGGCCCCTGGGCACGGACAACCTGGGACGCTCGCTGCTGCCCCGCCTGCTCCAGGGCATCGGCACCACCCTCCTGCTGTCGGCCCTGGCCGTCGCCTGCACGGCGGTGATCAGCACGGCTCTCGGTGTCGTCGCCGGCTACCGGGGTGGCCGGACGGCGGAGCTGATCCTGCGGACCGGGGACGTGCTGTACGCCTTCCCCGCGATCGTGCTGGCCGTCCTCGTCGCGGCCGTCCTCGGCCCCGGCCGTACGACGGCGCTCGCCGCGATCGTCCTGGTCACCGTGCCGCTGATGACCCGCATGGTCGGCATCGCCGCCCGCGCCGTCGCCCGGCGCGAGTTCGTCACCGCCGCGCGGATCAGCGGCGTGCGCGCCCCGACGATCATGCTGCGGCACATCCTGCCGAACGTCGCCGGCACCGTCGCCGTCCAGGGCACCTACGCCCTGTCCGTCGGCATCCTCGTCGAGGGCGGCCTGAGCTTCCTCGGCTACGGCGTCCAACTCCCGGACGCCTCCCTCGGACTGCTGATCCAGGAAGGCGGCCTCTACATGGTCGGCGCCCCCTGGCTGATCATCGCGCCCGGCGTCGTCCTGGTCGCCGCGATCATGGCGATCAACCTCGTCGGGGACAGCCTGCGCGACCGCTTCGAACCGCGAGAGACGAGGTCGCTGGTATGACCGCGAAGACGTCCCCCCTGCTGGTGATCGACGACGTCGTCACCGAGTACCGCACCGGCCCGGACGTCGTGCGGGCCCTGGACGGCGCGAGCCTGACCGCCGGGCCCGGCGAGAGTGTCGGCATCGTCGGCGAGTCCGGCTCGGGCAAGTCCACCCTGGGACTGCTCACCGGGCGTCTGCTGCCGTCCGGCGCCCGCTGTCCGCGCGGCCGGGTCCTGGTCGACGGCGAGTCCGTACTGGACCTGCCGCCGGACCGCCGGGCCCGCCTGCGCCGCGAGCGCCTGGCCTATGTGCCCCAGGACCCGATCGGCGCGCTGGACCCGACCCTGCGCATCGGCAGGCAACTCCGGCTGGCCCTGCGCGACACACCCGTCGACCTCGTCGCCCTGCTGGACCAGGTGCGCATCCGTGACCCCGAACATGTGCTGCGGCTCTACCCGCACCAGATCTCCGGCGGTATGGCCCAGCGTGTCGCCGTGGCGACGGCCATGGCCCGCAAGCCCGCCCTGCTGATCGCCGACGAACCCACCGCCGCCCTGGACAGCCAGGTGCGCGAGGAGGTACTGCGGCTGCTGTTCACCCTCGCCGCCGAGCGGGGCACCACCGTGCTCTGGCTCAGCCATGACCTGGGCGGAGTGGCCCGCTGGTGCGGACGCATCGCCGTCATGTACGGCGGCCGGGTCGTCGAGGACGGCACGACCGCCGATGTGCTCGCCGCACCCCAACACCCCTACACCGCAGCCCTGCTGGCCGCCGATCCAGCCCGCGCGAAGGGCGGCACCCGGCTGCTCGCCATCGGTGGCACCCCGCCCGTGCTCACCGAGGACCCGCCGGGGTGCGTCTTTACGCCGCGATGTGGGTCGGCGGCCGGCGACTGCCGGACCGTCCGCCCCTCGCCGCGCACGGTCGCCGGACGGGCGGTGCTGTGCCACCACCCGGGCGGCACACCCGTAACCCTGCCGGCGCCGAAGGAGAACGCGCGATGAGCGAAACGGTGCTCGAACTGGACGACGTCCGCATGGTCTTCAAACGCGGCCGGGGCCACGCGGTCACCGCGATGGACGGCATCAGCTTCCGCATCGCCGAGGGCGAGACCCTCGGCCTGGTGGGCGAGTCCGGGTCCGGCAAGACGACCACCGGATCAGTCGCCCTCGGCCTGCGCCGGCCCACCTCCGGGACGGTCCGCTTCCTCGGCACCGTCCAGCGCGGTCGCCGTCCGCGCGGTGCGCACACCGGAGCGGTCCAGGCCGTCCTGCAAAATCCCCACTGGTCCCTCAACCCCCGCCTGACCGTGGCGGATTCGGTGGCCGAACCACGGGCCGCCGTCGAAGGCGGCCGACTGCGCTCGCACCACCCGGCGGCCTTGCGCATCCTCGACCGGGTCGGCCTGCCCGCCTCCTTCGCGCGGCGGCTGCCGCACGAACTCTCCGGCGGCCAGCGCCAGCGCGTGGCCATCGCACGGGCCCTGATCACCCGTCCGCGCTTCATCGTCTTCGACGAGGCGGTCAGCGCCCTGGACGTCTCCGTCCAGGCACACATCCTCAACCTGATCCACGATCTGCAGGGCGAACACGGCTTCGGCGCCCTGTTCATCTCCCACGACCTGGCCGCGGTGCGCTACCTCGCCCACCGCGTGGCGGTGATGCACACCGGCCGGATCGTCGAACTCGCCGACGCCCAGCGCTTCTACTCCGCCCCGCAGCACCCCTACTCGCGACAGCTCCTGGAGACGCTATGACCACGACCGAGCACACGGGACACCCCGGCCGGACCATCCCCGCCCCGTCGTTCGGGCCGGCCAAGAGTAACGACGACTTCTCCCTCGTGCCCCGCCCGAGCCCCGGCCAGGGGAGCGTCGCCTTCGACTTCCCCGGTGTTGAGGTCGGCACCGCCGAGTACCCGGAGGGCCCCACCGGCGTCACCGTCGTCCATGTCCCGGCCGGCGCCCGGATGTTCATCGACGAACGCGGCGGCGCCATCGGCCTGTCCTACGGCGACAAGCAGTACGCCCACGCCATCTGCCTGTCGGGCGGATCCCTCTACGGGCTCGGCGCCTGCGCCGGAGTCGCCGACGAACTCCGGGCCCGCGTGGACAACCGGGTCGGCTGGAACGATCTGAAATGTGTGTCGGGCGCGATCATCTACGACTTCGCGGCCCGCGACAACGCCATCGTGCCCGACGCCGCCCTCGGCCGGGCCGCGCTCCGCACGGCCGCACCGGGCCGGTTCCCCGTCGGACGGGCAGGCGCGGGGGTCAGCGCCTCCGTCGGCAAGATCGACTGGTCCCGCTGCGAATTCGCCGGCCAGGGCGCCGCGTTCCGGCAGTTCGGAGACGTGAAGATCCTCGCGGCGACGGTGGTCAACGCCGTGGGTGTCATCGTGGACCGTGACGGCACCGTCGTACGCGGCAACTACGACCCCGCCACCGGCACCCGCCGGCTGCCGCACCTCGACTACCAGGCCGCGTTCGCGGGCGACGGCCCCACCACCGGGTACGGCAACACCACCATCTCGGTGCTGATCACCAACGTGCGGCTGGACGACCGGGCCCTGGAGCAGCTGGGCCGGCAGGTGCACGGCTCCATGCACCGGGGCATCCAGCCCTTCCACACCAACCTCGACGGCGACACTCTCTTCACGCTCACCACCGCCGAGGTCGATCTGCCGACCACCCCCTCGCGCACCGGCGCCTACGCGCTGAACTCCGCGGGACTCGGCTCCGTGGCCGGCGAAGTGATGTGGGACGCGATCCTGAGCAGCGCCCGGTGATCGCCCGCCACCACACCGACGCCGCCGACCCCACGGCCCGCGGTCGCGCCCTCGGCACCGCACACGGACCACGCATACGGGCGGGCATCGCCGCATACCGGCAGCTCTTCGACGCCGTACGGGTCCCTCCGGAGCTGCTGCGCCCCTACGGCGAGCAGGCGAGTGAGGAGATACACCGCTGGGCGCCCGCCCTGCACCGGGAACTCGCGGCCCTCGCCGGGGCCGCGGGCGTGGACCTGTGGCAGCTCGGCATGCTCAACGCCCGCACGGAGATACTCGCCACCGTCGGCGCGACGGCGGAGGGCGAGTGCTCGACAGCCGTCTGTGTCGCAGAAAGGGGCGCCCCGCACACCATTCAGACCTGGGACTGGCACGAGGAGTTCACCGACACCAAGACCCTCAACCGGTATCGGGCGGCCCGGGTCGGCGAGGCACGGACCTTCACCGAAGCGGGCATCCTCGGCAAGATCGGCCTCAACTCGGCAGGACTCGGGCTGCACTTCAACATCCTCAGCCACACAGCGGACGGCGCGCGCATCGGCGTACCCGTGCACGTCGTGGCCCGCAGGATCCTCGACGAGGCGGCCACCCTCGCCGACGCCGTCGACATCGCACGCTCGGCGGACGTGTCGGCGTCCACGGTGCTGACCGTCGTCACCTTCGACGGCCGGTACGGGGACGCCGCGTGCATCGAACTCAGTCCGGCCGGCACCGCCGTACTGCGCCCCGACCCGGACGGCTACCTCCTGCACACCAACCACTTCCTCGACCCCCGCCTGGCCGAAGGGGAGCTGGCCGCCCCCACCGGCAGCACCTACGCACGCCTCAAACACCTGACGACCCGCAGGGAACTGCTCGCCTGCCCCGATCCGGCCCGCTGGACCGAACTGCTGCACGCACACGACAGCGACGGCGCCCCCGTGTGCTGCCATCCGCAGCCGGGGCTGCCGTCCCACCAGCAGTGGCGGACCCTGCTGACGGTCAGCCTCGACCTGGCGCACGGCCGGCTGCGGTGCCACGACGGCGGCCCGTGCACCGCGGGGGATGACACGTCGTGGGAGCACTTCTGACCCCGCGTCGGTCAGATCCGGCCCGTCCGGCGCTGTCGGCGCAGCAGCAGCCCCAGGTAGACTCCGCCGACCATCGCCGTCACCACGCCCACCGGCAACTGGGCCGTCTCATGGATGCGTTGGGAGGCGAAGTCGGCGGTCACCACCAAAAGGGCGCCGGTGCAGGTGGCCGCCGCGAGGTTCGGGCCGGGGGCGCGGGTGAGGCGGCGGGCCAGCTGGGGCGCGATGAGTGCCACGAACGGGACCGGGCCCGCCGCGGCCGTCGCCACCGCGCACGCGGCGGTGGCCAGGACGAGGATCGCCAGACGGGTGCGCTGCACGGGCACCCCGAGCCCGCCCGCCACATCGTCGCCCATCTCCAGGATCCTCAGCCGGCCCGCGACCAGCGCCACCAGGGGCAGCAGCAGGGCCAGCCCGACGGCGGCCGGACGGACATCGCCCCAGTCCCGGCCGTTCAGGCTGCCGTTGAGCCACACCATCGCCTGCGCGGCCTGTGTGAAGCGGGCCTTGGCGAGCAGATAGGCGTTGACGCCCTGGAGCAGCGCGCTGACACCGATGCCGACCAGGACCAGACGGTAGCCGTGGATGCCATGGCGCCACGCCAGGACGTAGACGAGGAAGGCGGTGGCCAGGCCGCCGCCCACCGCGCCGAAGGCGATCTGTCCGCCGGTGCCGCCCGCGACCAGCACCACCAGCAGGCCGCCGGTGGCGGAGCCGTAGGTGAAGCCGACGATGTCGGGGCTGCCCAGCGGATTGCGGGACAGGCTCTGGAACAGTGCCCCGCTCACGCCCAGGGCGGCGCCGACCAGGACGCCGGTGAGCAGGCGGGGCAGCCGCAGTTCGTTGACGACGAAGTCCGTGCGGGGGCTGCCGTTGCCGAGCAGGGTGCGCACCACATCGGCGGGGGAGACGGCGAACTCGCCGGTGCCGAGGGCGAGCACACCCACTGCGAAGGTGGCCGCGAGGATCAGCAGACAGACCGTCAGGGTACGGACGTCCACCCGCAGCGACAGCCGCTGCGAGCGGCTGCGCACCACATGGACGCGCGGGGAGGCGGTCAGGGGGCCGGTCATGCGGACACCGTCCTGCGGTGGCGTACCAGCGCGATGAACACGGGCGCGCCGACGACGGCCGTCACCACGCCCGCGTCGAGTTCGTCGGGACGGACGACGACCCGGCCGAGGACGTCGGCGAAGAGCAGCAGCGCCGGGGCGAGCAGCATGGACAGCGGCAGCGTCCAGCGCTGGTCGGCTCCGACGATCATCCGGGCCATGTGCGGGACGGCGAGGCCCACGAAGACCAGCGGGCCCACGGCCGCGGTCGCCGCACCGCACAGCAGCGTCACCGCGAGCAGCCCCAAAAAGCGGGTGCGGTCCAGGTGGGCGCCGAGCGCGCGGGCGGCGTCGTCGCCCAATGCGAGGGCGTTGAGCGGGCGGACCAGCGCGAGGGCCAGCAGCAGACCGACCCCGATGAACGGCGCGATGGCGGTGAGTGTCGCGCTGTCGGCGCGGGCCAGCGAGCCCACGCTCCAGAACCGCAGCTGGTCCAGGACCTGGGCGTCGAGCAGCATGAGGGTCTGGGCGAAGCCGGTGAAGGCAGCGGCGATCACCGCGCCGCCCAGCGCCAGCCGCTCCGGGGTGGCACCGCCGCGTCCGCCGGAGGCCAGCGAGTAGGCGAGCAGGCCGGCGATCACCGCGCCGGCCATCGCGAACCACACCGAGACCCACAGGCTGGTCAGCCCCAGTACGGTGATGGACAGGACCACGCCCGTGGCGGCGCCCGCGTTGATGCCGAGCAGCCCGGGGTCGGCCAGCGGATTGCGGGTGAGCGCCTGGATCAGCGCGCCCGCGACGCCGAGCGCGGCGCCGGCGGCGATGCCGGCGAGGGTACGGGGCACGCGGACGTCCCAGATCACCGAGCCGGCCGTGGACCCGTCGTCGTGCAGCAGGGCGTGCACGACCGTGGGCAGGGCGAGGGAGCGGGACCCGATCGCCAGGCTCAGCGCGACGGCGGTGAGCAGCAGGAGCAGGGCGCCGAGCACGGCAAGTGAGCGCGTCGACGTCCGGCGTCCGGGGCTGCGGCCCGTGCTGTCCTGGTCGGGTGCCGTCGTGGCGATGTCAGTGGCCACCGCCGTCCTCCGTGCGCTGCTGCCCGGCGATCCTGCGGCCGAGTTCCTTCTTGTCCGTCTTGCCGACCGAGGTGCGGGGGAACGCGTCCATCACTTCGACCCGGTCGGGGAGTTTGTACGCGGCGACCCCGCGGTCGGTCAGAAAGGCGGCCAACTCCCGCTGGGCGGGGGCCGGCCGGCCGGTGCGCGGGACGAGGCAGGCGCAGGTGCGTTCGCCCATCGTCGCGTCGGGCACACCGATCACGGCGGCGTCGTGCACACCGGGGTGGGCCATGATGTGGTTCTCCAGTTCCTCGGCGGAGATCTTGTCGCCGCCCCGGTTGATCTGGTCCTTCGCCCGCCCCTCGACGACCAGGTGCCCGGAGGGCAGGACACGCACCAGGTCGCCGGTGCGGTAGAAGCCGTCGTCGCTGAAGGTGCGGGCATTGTGCTCGGGCGACCGGTAGTAGCCGCGCAGCGTGTAGGGGCCGCGGGTGAGCAGTTCGCCCGTCGCACCCGGCGTGACGTCCTGGCCGTCTTCGCCGACCACGCGGATCTCGTCGTCGGGGCACAGCGGCCGTCCCTGGGTCTGGATCACCAGGTCCCAAGGGTCGTCCAGGCGCGTGTAGTTGAGAAGGCCCTCCGCCATGCCGAAGACCTGCTGGAGGGTGCAGCCGAGCGCGGGCCTGACCCGGGCGGCCGGTTCGGCGCCCAGCTTGGAGCCGCCGACCTGGAGCAGACGCAGCGAGGACAGGTCGGCTTCCTCCCACTCGACCGCGTCCAGCCACAGCAGGGCGACGGGCGGTACCACGGCGGTCGCGGTGACCTTCTCGCGCTCGATCAACGCGAAGGCGTCCTCCGGGCTGGGCGTGGGGGCGAGGACCACTGTGCCCCCCACCATCAGGGTGCCCAGCAGTCCGGGGCAGGCGAGCGCGAAGTTGTGCGCGGTGGGCAGCACGACCAGGTAGACCGTGTCGCTGTCGAAGCCGCAGACCTCGGCGCTGGCACGGACGTTGTAGGTGTAGTCGTCGTGGGTGCGGGGGATCAGTTTCGGCTTGCCGGTGGTGCCGCCGGACAGCAGGAGCAGCGCCACGTCACCGGGGTCCGGTTCGGCGAGCGGCACCGGCTCGGCGTCGACATCGGCGAGCGGGGTGAACTCGGCGGCCTCGCCGGCCACCAGGACGTGCTCGATGGACGGTACCGCCCTGCGCGCGGACCGGGCGAGCGCGCGGTGGTCGAAGCCGTCGAGCACGTCCGGGATCACATAGGCCGTGGCGCCGGCCGTCTCGGCCACGTGCACGATCTCGCTCTCCCGGTGTGCCGGCAGCGTCAGGACCGGTACCGCGCCCGCCCGCAGCAGTGCGAAGAACAGCACCACGAACGCGTCGGTGTTGGGGAGTTGGACGACCACGCGGTCGCCCGCGCCGATGCCGAGCCGCCGCAGACCGGCGGCCTGGCGGTCCGCGCGCCGGTCGAGTTCGGCGTAGGTCCAGCGGTCACCGGCGGCGCCGACGAGCGCGATCCGGTCCGGATCGGCCGCCGTCCGCTCGCGCAGCAGCCGGTCAAGGGGCCGGCCCTCCCAGTACCCGGCGGCGCGATACCGCCGGGCGAACGACTCCGGCCAGGGCACCCACCCGTCGAGCATGCTCAACTCCCAGCTGTTGTTTAGGAGAGGCTTACCTAATTTGAGATCACGGTCAAGTCCGCGGCCTGTCCCTGATGCCGTTTGCCCAGGTGATCCGGCATGGTGGCGCGCCGGATCCAGGGGCGGGCCGGCGGTTGAGATCCGGGCGTGATCCGAAGTGGCCCTGGACGGACCTTCGCTCCGGCGGCTAGGTTCCTCTCGCGATTAGGTTAGGTTAACCTAAGTTCAGGGAGGTAGCTCGTTGCTGCGTTATCGGAGCGCGGAGACGGAACTGCCGGCGGACGGAGATCCCCTCCTGCGGGTCGCGAAACTGGCGGAGTCGGGATTATTCGACCAGTACGTCGTCTACGAACGTGAAGGTGAGTACTGCTTCGCCGGAGGCGCGCTGGGCGAGATCGTCGTCGGCCGCTCCGGGATCCGGCGCAGATGGCTCTCCGAGGAGATCGTGGAACCCCTCGGCCGGCATCCGCTGCGCCAGGTCGGGGAGAAACTGGCGCAGCTGGACGCCGAGGGCTGGAGAGCCCACGGCTGGATGGCGTTCGAGTTCTCCCATCTGTACACCGACCGGCCCGACCGGGCGGGCGAGGCGGACCTGCTCCATCTCGCCGTCCCGCACACCGAGGTGCGGTTGCGCGAGGGGCATGCCGAGCTGCGCGGAGCGGACCGGGAGACGCTGGACGCGGTGCTGGACCTGCTCGCCGAACCCGTCAGCCCTACCCCCGTCGCTCCCCGGCCGATCGAGATCTCGGACGTCTCCGGCCGCTACCCGCGGCTCGTGGCCCGGGCCATCGAGCAGATCAGGAGCGGCGCGGACCTGCAGAAGGTCATCCTCTCCCGGTCCGTCCCGGTGCCGTTCCCCGTCGACTTCGTGGCCACGTACGTCCACGGCCGCAGGCACAACACCCCGGCCAGATCCTTCCTGCTGCACCTCGGCGGGCGGCGGGTCGCCGGGTTCAGCCCGGAGACCGTCGCCGAGGTGAGCGCGGACGGAGAGGTCGTCACCCAGCCGCTCGCCGGAACCCGCGCCCGCGGCCTCGGCGGCGCGGAGGACGAGCGGCTGCGCGCCGAACTCCTCGCCGATCCCAAGGAGATCTCCGAGCACGTGCTGTCCGTGAAACTCGCCGAGGAGGAGATGGCCACCGTGTGCCGGCCGGGCACCGTCTCGGTGCGCGACCTGCTCAGCGTGCGCCGGCGCGGCAGCGTCCAGCACCTGGGCTCCAGCGTGCACGGGCTGCTGGCCGACGGCGCCACCGCCTGGGACGTGCTGCGCGCCGTCTTCCCCGCGGTCACCGCCTCCGGCATCCCCAAACTCCCCGCCTACGAGTGCATCACCCGGCTGGAGAGCGGTCACCGCGGCATCTACAGCGGCGCGGTCGTCCAGGCGTCCAGTGACGGATCGCTGGACGCGGCTCTGGTGCTGCGCAGCGTCTTCGAGGAGGACGGCCGGAGCTGGCTGCGGGCGGGCGCGGGCATCCTCGCCGGCTCCACCCCGGCCCGTGAGCTGGAGGAGACCTGCGAGAAACTGCGCAGCGTCGCCCCGTATGTCGTCCCGGCCCAGCCGGCTGCGCGGGGCTAGGGGGCCACGTGCGTCTGGGAGAAGTGGTCGTCGATGTCGCGCCGCTGCGGTCGAGCAGGGACTTCCGGCTGGTGTTCGTCACCCAGTCGATCTCCATGCTGGGCACCCACCTCACCTCGGTGGCGGCCAGCCTGCAGATCTACGAGCTGACCGGATCCTCGGTCCAGGTCGGTCTGATGAGCCTGGTCCTCGGCATGTCCCTGCTGGTCGGCCTGGTCATGGGCGGGGTCCTCGCCGACCGGGTGGACCGGCGCCGGGTCGTGCTCGTCACCCGGGCCGTGACCGCGGTGGTGGTCGCCGGGCTCGCGGTGAACGCGGCCCTGCCGAACCCGCGGGAGTGGTTCGTGTTCGTGGCCGCCGTCCTGGCGGGCGGCACCAGCGGGCTCGGCGGCCCCGCGCTGATGGCCGCCACCCCCGCCCTGGTGGCCCCCGGCCAGCTGGCTGCCGCGGGCGCGCTGACCACCCTCACCGCCCAGCTGGGCGGCATGGTGGGCCCCTCGCTCGCCGGAGTGATCGCGGCGGGCCCCGGGCTCGCCTGGTGCTTCGCGATCGACGCGGCCATCTACGTCGTCGGCCTCGCGCTGCTCGCGCCGCTGCCGAAGCTGGCGCCGGACGGCTCGGCGCAGCCGCAGCACCCGCTCAAGGCCATGGCGGAGGGGCTGGCGTTCCTGCGCGGGAACCAGGTGGTGGCCGGGCTGCTGCTGATCGACGTGTGCGCGGTGGTCTTCGCGATGCCGTACGCGCTCTTCCCGGAACTGGGCACCGAGCACTTCGGCGGCGGCCCGTCCACCGTCGGCCTGCTCTACACCGCGCCCGCCGTCGGCTCGTTCTGCGGAGCGCTGGCGAGCGGCTGGACCGGCCGGGTGCACCACACCGGGCGGGCGCTGATCGGCGCGGTCGCCGTGTGGGGCGTGGCGATCACCTGCTTCGGACTGAGCCCCAACCTGTGGATCGCGCTGGCCTTCCTGGGGCTCGCGGGCCTCGGTGACACGGCGTCGGAGATCCTGCGCCGGGCGCTGCTCCAGCACTACACACCGGACCGGCTCCAGGGCCGGGTCGGCAGCCTGTGGCTCGCCCAGGCCACCGCCGGCCCCTCCGTGGGCAATCTGGAGGCCGGCCTGGTCGCCCGGGCGCTCGGCTCCTCGGCCGGTGCCGCGGCCGTCGGCGGTCTGGTCTGCCTGGCCGGGGTCGCCACGGTCGCGCTGGCCGTGCCCGCACTGCGCCGCGCCACCCTGCACGGCCCGCCGGCCGGGCAGGACGCCGAACTGCCCGCCGGGCCCTCGCGGGCAGCGGACTGAGCGCCCCGACCCGGAAGGGAGACACCGGTGCCGAGCGCGCTGGTCAACGGAATCCGGCTGCACTACGACGTGGCGGGCCGGGGCGACCCCGTGGTCCTCGTGATGGGCCAGGGCGCCACCGGCCGGGCCTGGCATCTGTACCAGGTACCCGCGCTGGTGGCGGCCGGGCACCGGGTGGTCACCTTCGACAACCGGGGCGTCCCGCCCACCGACGAGTGCCCGGGCGGGTTCACCATCGACGATCTGGTCGCCGACACCGCCGCACTCGTCGAACACCTCGGCATCGCGCCGTGCCGGTTCGTCGGGGTCTCCATGGGCGCGTACGTCGTCCAGGAGCTGATGCTGGCCCGGCCCGAACTGGTCGTCCAGGGCGCCTTGATGGCCACTCGGGGCCGCACCGATCCGCTGCGCGCGGCCGTGTCCGCCGCCGAACGTGCCCTGCTGGACAGCGGGGTCGCGCTGCCGCCCGGCTATGCGGCCTGGGTACGGGCGCTGGAGAACCTGTCACCGGCCACCCTCAACGACGAAGAGGCCGTCCAGAACTGGCTGGAGCTCTTCGAGTTCTCCCCGCCGCCGGCCGGACCCGGTGTGCGGGCCCAGCTCGAACTGGTGGTGCCGGAGGGGAGACTGGCGGCCTACGCGGGGATCAGGACGCCCTGCCTGGTGATCGGCTTCGCCGACGACGTGACCCTGCCGCCGCAGCTGTCCCGTGAGGTGGCCGAGGCGATCCCGGCCGCCGCCTACCGGGAGATCGAGGACTGCGGCCACTACGGCTACCTGGAACGACCGGACGAGGTGAACCGCGCGCTTCTGGAGTTCTTCCACACCCGACCAGATTAAATTAGGTTAGCCTCACCTAAGTATCTACTCAGGGGGTACTGGTGCAGCGCACCCTGCTCAACGGCAAGATCCACCGAGCAACCGTGACCCAGGCCGACTTGCACTATGTGGGATCCGTGACCATCGATCAGGACCTCATGGAGGCCGCCGACATCGTCGACGGCGAGATGGTCCAGGTCGTCGACATCGACAACGGCGCCCGGCTGAGCACCTACGCCATCACCGGCGCACGCGGCAGCGGCGTCATCGGCATCAACGGCGCCGCCGCCCACCTCGTCCACCCCGGACACCTGGTGATCATCATGTCCTTCGCCGTGCTCGACGAGTCCGAACGGGCCGCCCACCGGCCCCGGGTCGTGCACGTCGACAAGACCAACCGGGTCGTCGCCCTCGGCGCGGATCCCGCGGAGCCGGTGCCAGGGGCGCCGGACCAGCTCCCGGGAGCCGTCGGCGAGCCGCACCGGGACCGGGCTCTCGCCGAGCCGCACCGGGACCGGGCTCTCGGCGAGCCGCACCGGGACCGGGCCCTCGCCGAGCCGCGTCATGACGAGATCGCCACCCCGCCGAACCAGGAGAGGAACTGACCCATGGCCAACCCGTTCGACGACGAGAACGGCGTCTTCCGCGTCCTGGTCAACGACGAGGGCCAGTACTCGCTGTGGCCGGACTTCGCGCCCGTCCCGGCCGGCTGGACCGGCGTCCACGGCCCCGACACCCGGGCCGCCTGCCTGGACCACATCGACCGGCACTGGACGGACATGCGCCCCCGCAGCCTCGCCGAGGCCATGCGCAGGACCGGGGCCTGATGCCGGCCCGCACGGGCGTGGCGGACGTGCTGCCCCTGTCACCGATGCAGGAAGGCATGGTCTTCCACGCGCTCTACGACGATCACGCCCCGGACCTCTACACCGGGCAGCTCACCGCCCGCCTCCACGGCCCCCTCGACCCCGACCGGATGCGGACGGCCGCCGCGGCGCTGGTGGCCCGGCACGCCAACCTGCGCGCCGCGTTCCGCACCCAGCGCTCCGGCCGCCCGGTCCAGGTCATCCGCACCGAGGTCCGCACACCCTGGCAGGTCACCGACCTCACCGGGTTACCGGAACGGCAGCGCGAGGCGGCCTTCGAGCGGCTGCTCGCCGAGGACCGGGAACGGCGGTTCGAACTCGCCCGCCCGCCCCTGCTGCGGTTCCAACTGGCGAGGCTCGGCGCCCGCGACCACCGGCTGGTGCTCTCCTCCCACCATCTGCTGTGGGACGGCTGGTCGGCGCCCCTCCTGGTACGGGAGCTGTTCCAGCTGTACACCGCAGGCGGCGACCCCTCCGCGCTGCCCCGCGTCCGGCCCTACCGCGACTACCTCGCCTGGCTCGCCCGCCAGAACCGCGAGGCAGCCGCCCGGGCATGGTCCGCCGCCCTCAAGGGACTTGACGAACCGTCACTGATCGCGCCCGGCGCCCCCGAGCACCCGGCGGCCCCACCCGAACGGCTCGTCGTGGAACTCCCCGAGGACGAGACCGCCGCACTGAACCGCGCCGCCCGTACCCACCGACTGACCATGAGCAGCGTCCTCCAGGGCCTGTGGGCGATCCTGCTCGCCCGGCACACCGGCCGCACGGACGTCGTCCTCGGCGCCACCGTCTCCGGCCGCGACGCCGATGTGCCCGGCATCGAGTCGATGATCGGCCTGTTCATCAACACCCTGCCGGTCAGGGTGCGGTTGCGGCCCGACGAACCGCTGGCCGACCTGCTCGCCCGGGTCCAGAAAGAGCAGTCCGCCCTGCTGGACCACCGGCACCTGGGCCTCGCCGATGTGCAGCGTGCCACCGGACACGGCATCCTCTTCGACACCCTGCTCGTCTTCGAGAGCTACCCGATCGACGACGACGGCATCGCCCGCGCCCTCGACGGGCTGCGCATGACGGACGTCGCGGTCCGGGACGCCACCCACTACCCGCTGGCCCTCACCGCCCTGCCGGGCCCCCGTCTCACCCTCACCTTCAGCCACCAGCCGGCCGTCCTCGACCAGCCGGCGATCACCCGCATGGCCGAGCAACTGCGCCTGTTGATCGAGGACTTCGTGCACCGCCCCGAGCGCCCCGTGGCCCGGCTCACCAGCCCCGCGTCCGACCTGCCGCCCGCCGCCGGGCCGGCCTGCCACCCCGCGGTCCGCGCCCTCATCGAGGCACAGGTCGCCCGCACCCCCGACGCCCCGGCCGTCCGCCACGGCGACCGGACCCTCACCTACGCCGAACTCAACGCCCGCGCCGAACGGTTGGCCGCGGCCCTCACCGCACGCGGCGCAGCACCCGAGTCCGTCGTGGCCGTCGCGCTGCCGAGGAGCCCGCACCTGGTGATCGCGCTGCTCGCCGTGCTCAAGACGGGCGCCGCATGCATGCCCGTCGACCCCGCCCACCCCGTCGAGCGCATCGCCCTGATGCTCGGCGAAGCGGAGCCCCGCCTGGTCATCTGCGAGCCCGACACGGCACGGCGGCTGAACATCGACCCGGACGCGGTCTGCCCGCCGGACGCGACCGCCGACCTGCGCGGACCACGGCCGCCCCTGTCACCCGACAACCCGGCCTACCTGATCTTCACCTCCGGTTCCACCGGCCGGCCCAAGGGCGTCCTCGGCACCCAGCGCGCCCTCGCCAACCGGCTGCTGTGGGGGCGGGAACTCCAGGGCGGCGACGCGCCAGGCGTCCGCCTCGCCAAGAGCCCGGTCAGTTTTGTCGACGGGCTCGTCGAAGTCCTCCACGCCCTGGTCAACGGCGACACCCTGGCCCTCGCCGACGACGCGGCGAACGGCGACCCGGTCGCTCTCGCCGCCGTCGCCGACGCGCACCGGGCCACCGTCGTCACCGCGGTCCCGAGCCTCTACGCCGCCCTCCTCGAAGCGGCCCCGCCGGGCTCCTTCCACACGGTCCGCACCTGGATCTCCAGCGGCGAACCGCTCTCCGCGGAACTCGCCGGGGCGCTCACCCGCCGCTGGCCCGCCGCCCGGCTCGTCAACCTGTACGGCTGCTCCGAGGCCGCCGGCGACAGCCTCGTACACAGGTACGACGGCGCCGCGGGCGACGTCCCCCTCGGGCGGCCCGTCGCCGGCACCCGCGTCCACGTCCTCGACCCGTTCCTGCGGCCCGCCCCCGTCGGCGCGCGCGGCGAACTGTATCTCGCCGGGGACGGACTCGCCCGCGGCTACCTCGGCCGGCCAGGACGCACCGCCGAACGCTTCGTCGCCGACCCGTTCGGCCCACCCGGCAGCCGCCTGTACCGCACCGGCGACCTGGCCAGGACGCGGGCCGACGGCACCGTGGAGTTCCTGGGCCGGGCCGACGACCAGGTCAAGATCAGGGGCGTCCGGGTGGAACCCGGCGAGATCGAGGCGGCGGCCCGCGCCCTGCCGGGCGTGGCACGGGCGGCGGTCGTGGCCCGGGAGGACGGCCCAGGACCGCGTCGGCTCGTCGCCTACGTCGTACCGGAACCGCCCGCCGCACCCGACGCCCTCGCCCTGCGCCGTGCGCTCGCCGAGCGGCTGCCCGGTCACCTCGTACCCTCCGCCGTCGTCCTCCTGGACGCGCTGCCGCTCACCCCGAGCGGCAAGCTGGACCGAAACGCCCTGCCCGCCCCCGACCTCGCCCGGGCGCACCGCTGCGCACCGCCGCGCACCGCACCTCAGAAGGTGCTGTGCGCGCTGTTCGCCGAAGTGCTCGGCCTGGAACAGGTGGGCGTCGACGACGACTTCTTCGAACTCGGCGGGGACAGCATCGTCTCCGTGCGACTGGCCGACCGGGCCCGCAGAGCGGGACTCGCCCTCACCCCCCGGGACGTGTTCACCCGGCGCACCCCCGCCGGCCTCGCGGCGGCCGCACCGGACGAACCCGGCCCCGCCGCCGAGGAGCACACCGCGACCGCCGCGCCGCTCGTGTCCCTGAGCCCGGCGCAGCTCGACAACGTCAAGGCGAGGTGGAGGAGCCGATGAGCGAGGAGCCCGTGGACGACGGTTCCCTGGTCGAGGACGTGCTGCCGCTGTCCCCGCTCCAGCAGGGCCTGCTGTTCCACGCCCTGTTCGACGAAGGCGCCCAGGACGTCTACACCATGCAGACCCTGGTGGAGATCGAGGGACGCCTGCGCCCCGGACAACTGCGCGCCGCCGCCGAGGAACTGCTCGCCCGGCACGCCAGTCTGCGCGGCGCCTTCCTCCACGAGGACCTGGACGAACCGGTCCAGGCGGTCCTGAAACAGGTGCCCGTCGACTGGAAGGAGACCGAGGCCGGCGATGCCGCCGAGGCGACCGCCCTGGCCGCCGCCGACGCCGCGGCCCGCTTCGACCTCACCGACCCACCGCTGCTCCGCTTCACCCTCGTCGCCCGGGGCGGCGACCGGCACCTGCTGATCCTCACCAACCACCACCTTGTCCTCGACGGCTGGTCCGTCCCGCTGCTCGTACGCGAACTGCTCCAGCTCTACGCCGCCCGGATCGAACCGGGCGCCGCCCCGCCGCTGCCCGCGGTCCGCCCCTACCGTGACTTCCTCGCCTGGCTCGCCTCCCGCGACCGGGACACCTCGGCGCGGGCCTGGCGCGAGGCGCTGGCCGGGGCCGCACCGACCCTGCTCGCGCCCGTGGCCGCGGGGGTCGTACCGGTGCCGCCCGAACTGCACACACTGCGCCTGACCGAGGACCTCACGGACGCCGTGCGGGAGCTGAGCCGCAGCAAAGGCGTCACCGCCAACACCGTGGTGCAGGGCCTGTGGGCGCTGCTGCTGGCCCGGCTCACCGGCCGGGACGACGTCGTCTTCGGCGCCACCGTCGCCGGACGGCCCGCCGAACTCGCCGGAGCCGAGACCATGATCGGCCTCTTCATCAACACCGTACCGGTGCGGGTCCGGGTGCCGCCCGGCGAACCGGCCGGCACCTATCTGCGCCGCCTCCAGGACGAACAGGCCCGGCTGATGGACCATCACCATCTCGGCCTCACCGAGATCCAGCGGCTGGCCGGCGCGGGCGACCTCTTCGACACCCTGCTCGTCTTCGAGAACTACCCGATCGACCAGGCGTCCCTCGCGGCGGCCGAGCAGCGGGCCGGGCTGCGGATCGCCGACGTCAGGGGATCCGGGGCCACCCACTACCCGCTGACCCTCGCCGTGCTCGCCGAGCGGCGGCTCGGCCTGGTCTTCGAGTTCCGGCCCGACTGCTACGACCGCGGCCGGGTGGAGGAGATCGCCGAGCGCTTCGAGCGGCTGCTGCGGACCGTCGTCGCGGACCCCGGGCTGCCGCTGGCCGCCCTCGGCGTCCTCGCGCCCGCGGAGCGGGCGGCGCTGCTGGCGCTGGGCACCGGCGCGCGACCGCGGGTCGCCCACGGCACGCTGCCCGAAGTGCTTCAGACACAGACCGGCGCCACCCCGGACGCGGTCGCCGTCGTCGGTGCCGGGCAGCGGCTCACCTTCACCGAGCTGAACGTGCGGGCCAACCGGCTCGCCCGGCTGCTCGTCGGCCTCGGGGCCGGTCCCGAACGGATCGTCGCCCTCTGCCTGCCGCCGACCCCGGACACCGTCACCGCCCTGATCGCCGTGCAGAAGGCGGGCGCGGCCTATCTGCCGCTCGACCCCGCCTGGCCGGGCGAGCGGATCGCCGGGATGCTCGCGGACGCCGGCCCGGTCGCCCTGCTCGCCGTCGCGGACACCGCCCCGGACGAGGACACCCTGGCCGGTGTACCGCTGCTCCGCCTGGACGACCCCGCCGTCCGGCAGCGCCTCGCCGACACCGACGCCACCGACCTCACCGACGCCGACCGGCTCGCCCCCGTCCACCCCGAACACCCGGCCTACGTCATCTACACCTCCGGCTCCACCGGACGCCCCAAGGCCGTCGTCGTCCCGCAGCGTGCCCTCGTCAACCTCTACGCCGCCCACCACGCGGCCCTGCACACCCCCGCCGCGTCGGCCGCCGGCGGACGGCCGCTGCGCATCGGGCACGCCTGGCCGACCGCCTTCGACGCTTCCTGGCAGCCGATGCTGTGGATGTTCGCCGGGCACGAACTGCACCTGGTGCCCGACGAGGTGCGCCGCGACCCGGACGCCCTGCGCGCCTTCCTCGCCGGGCACGGCATCGAGTTCATCGAACTGTCACCCTCCCTGCTCGCCGAACTCGTCTCCCAAGGCGGCGACTGGCGCGCCGAGTTGAAGGTGCTGGGCGTCGGCGGCGAGGCCGTACCGCCCGACCTGTGGCGCATCCTGCGCGCCACCGAAGGACTCGCCGCGCACAACCTGTACGGGCCCACCGAGTGCACCGTCGACTCAGCCGACTGCGACCTCGCGCTCAGCGAGCGCCCCGCGATCGGCCGCCCGGTCGCCGGCGGCACCCTCTACATCCTCGACGGCCACCTCAACCCCGTACCGATCGGCGTCGACGGCGAACTGTACATCGCGGGCGCGGGCCTGGCCCGCGGTTACCTCGGCCGTCCCGGTGGCACCGCCGGCCGGTTCGTCGCCGACCCGTTCGCCGAACACCCCGGCGCCCGCATGTACCGCACCGGCGACATCGCCCGGTGGACCGAGGACGGGCTCGTGGAGTGCCTGGGCCGGATCGACGACCAGGTGAAGATCCGCGGCTACCGCATCGAGCCGGGCGAGATCGAGGCGGCCCTGCTGGACCACGCCCTGGTCGAGCGGGCCGCCGTCGTCGTCCGTGAGGACACGCCCGGGGTACGGCGGCTGGCCGCCTATGTGGTGACGGCACCCTCGGCGCCGGACGACGAGGAGACGGCCCGGCTGCTGCGCCGCGACATGGCCGCCGTACTGCCCGACTACATGCTGCCCTCCGCGTTCGTCACGGTCGACGGCTTCCCGCTCACCCTCAACGGCAAGCTGGACACCGACGCGCTCCCGGCCCCCTCCCGCACCGCCGGGCCCGCGGCACAGCCCCCGCGCACCCCCGAAGAGGAACGCCTCACCACCCTTTTCGCCCAGGTGCTCGGACTGGACTCCATCGGCGTGCACGACAACTTCTTCGCCCTCGGCGGCGACAGCATCGTCTCCATGCGGCTGGTCAGCCAGGCCCGCGCGGCCGGAGTGGCGATCTCCCCGAGGGACGTCTTCGAGCACCCGACGGCCGCCGGGCTCGCCGCGCGCGCCGGCACCGTCGCACCACCGCGGACCGCCGGCCCCGACGCCGGGACCGGCGAGATCCCGCCGACCCCGATCCTCGCCTGGCTCACCGAGCGGGGCGGCCCCTTCCGCGGGCTCAGCCAGGCGCGGTTCCTCAGGACGCCCGCCGGCCTCGACCTCGACGGCCTGCACCGCACCGTGCAGACCGTCCTGGACCGGCACGACCTGCTGCGGTCCACGTTCACGCAGGACGGCGACGGCACCTGGCGTCTTCGGGTCGCGCCCGCCGGCACGGCACGTGCCGCGGACTGCGTACGGCGGATCGACACCGAACGGCTCGACCACACGTCCGTCGGCGCGCTGGTTCCGGAGGCCTTCGACGAACTGGTGGGCGAACTGGACCCGGAGACCGGGGTCGTGGCGCGCTTCCTGTGGTACGACGCCGGACCCGGGAACGAGGGCCGGCTGCTGGTGGTGCTGCACCATCTGGTCACCGACGCCGCCTCCTGGGGCGTGCTGGTGGCCGACCTCGCGGCGGCCTGGGCGGCAACGCCCCTGTCACCGGCCGGCACCTCCTTCAAGGAGTGGGCCGAAGGGCTGCGGGACGAGGCCCGCTCGGCGCGCCGCGTTGCCGAACTCCCCTTCTGGCAGGACGTACTGGACCGGCCCGAGCCGACCCTGGGCAGCGACCGCCTCGACCCCGCCGTCGACACCCGCGCCACCGTCCGCCGGCACTACACGACCCTCGACACCAAGCTCACCGGACCGGTGCAGGAGACCCTTCTGACCGCGCTGGCGCTCGCCGTCCCGAGGTGGCGCCGCGCCCTCGGCCGGACCGGACCCGACGGCGACACGTCCGTGCTGATCGCCCTCGAAGGACACGGCCGCGAGGAACACCTGCTGCCCGGCGCCGACCTGTCCGCCACCCTCGGCTGGTTCACCAGCCTCTTCCCGGTCCGCCTCGACCCCGGCGGCGGACCCGGTGACGACCCGGTGCGCCGGATCGGCGACCAGCTGGCCGCGCTGCCCGACAAGGGGATCGGCCACGGACTGCTCCGCTACCTCAACCCGGACACCGCGGCCGTGCTCGCCGAACTGCCCGAACCCCAGATCGAGTTCAACTACCTCGGCCGCATGACCCTGGGCGAGCGCGGCGACAGCGCGGTGTTCACCGGTGCTCCCGAGACCGGGGCCATGGGCAGCGGCGCCGACCCGGGGATGCCGGCACCGTACCCCCTGGTCGTCGACGCGGTGATCAACGGCCGGGAGCTGAGCGTCTGCTGGCAGTGGCCGCAGCGGCTCTTCACCGAGGCGGAGATCCGGGACCTCGCCGCCCTCTGGTCGCACTCCCTCCAACTGCTGCTGAAAGGCGGAGCACTGTGACCGAGACCCATGCCGCCCCGGGTGATCTCGCGTCCCGCAGGCGTGAGCTGCTGCGGCGCAGGCTGGCGAGCGCGGGACTGGCCGACGCGCAGGACCGCTCCGAGCGGATACCGCCCCGGCCCGCCGGCGCCGGACGGCTGCCGCTGTCCTACGCCCAGGCACGGATGTGGCTGCTCCAGCAACTCGGCCCGGACAGCCCCGCGTACAACGTCTGCCTGGCCGTCCGGCTGTGCGGCCCGCTGGACCCGAGCTGTCTGCGCGCCGCCCTGCAAGGGCTGCTCGACCGGCACGAGGTGCTGCGCACCCGCTTCCCCGTCGCGCCCGACGGCACCCCCGAGCAGGTCGTCGACGCCGTCGCCGACCTGGAGTTCGCCGCGGTCGACCTGGGTGCACTGGCCGAGGCGGAACAGGACCGCAGGGCCGACGCGCTCGCCCGGACGGCGTCCGCGACACCGTTCGACCTCGCGGGCGACCACCCGCTGCGCGCCCTGCTGATCCGCAGGACGGACCAGGACCACACCCTCGTCCTCACGGTCCATCACATCGCCTGGGACGGTGGCACGTTCAACGCCCTCTCCCACGACCTGAGCGCCCTCTACCGGGCCGCGACATCGGGCGGGCGCGCCGCGCTGGAGCCACTGCCCCTCCAGTACGCCGACTTCGCCCACTGGCAGCGCGCCACCTGGACCGAGGAACGGCTCGCCGACCACCTCGACCACTGGCGCGCGGCGCTCGTCCCGCCGCCCCGGCCACCGGACCTGCCCACCGACGCGCCGCGCACCGCACAGCCCACCGCGCGCGGCGACCGGCGGTTCCACACCTTCGCACCCGAGGTCACCGAGCGGTTCACCGCCTTCGCCCGGACCACCGGCGCGACCCCTTTCATGGTGCTCCTCGCCGGCCTCTCCGCCCTGCTCCATCGCACCACCGGCGCCACCGACATCCCGGTCGGCTCGGCCGTCATGAGCCGCGACCTGCCCGGCCTGGAGCAACTGATCGGCAACTTCGGCAACACGCTCGTCCTGCGCGCCGACCTCGACGGCGACCCCGGATTCGGTGAACTCGTCGAGCGGGTACGCCAGGTGTGCACCGACGGATACGCCCACCAGGACATGCCGTTCGACCTGCTGGTGGAGCGGCTGAGGCCCGACCGGCACTCCGGCCGCTCCGTCTACTTCGACGTCATGCTGCTCTTCCTCACCCACGGACTCGAAGGGCCGCGGCTGCCCGGGGTGACGGCACGATGGGAGACCGTCCACAACGACACCACCCAGTTCGACCTCTCCCTGGAGGCGTTCCTCACCGACGGCCGGCTGCGCATCGAGGCCACCTACCGCAGCGAGCTGTTCACCCCGGACACCGTCGACGGCCTGCTCCGGCGACTGGAGACGCTGCTCGCCGCCGCCCTCGCCGACCCCGAACGCGCCGTCTCCCGGCTGCCCCTGCTGACCGCGGCCGAGGAGCGACGGGTCCTCGCCGACTGGAACGACACCGCGCACCCCGTCCCGCACACCACCCTCACCCACCTCCTCGACCGCCAGGCGCGCCGCACCCCCGACGCACCGGCGCTGGTCTCCGGATCCGTCGGACTCGACCACGCCGAACTCCACGCCCGCGCCAACCGCCTCGCCCGCCACCTGATCGCCCACGGGGCCGGGCCCGAACGCCTGGTGGGCATCGCCCTGGACCGCGGCCCCGACCTGGTGGTGGCGCTCCTCGCGGTGCTCAAGACGGGCTCCGCCTACCTGCCGCTGGACACCGGATACCCCGCCGAGCGGCTGGCGTTCATGATCGAGGATGCCGACCCGGCACTGGTCGTCACGGCCTCCGGCGCCCTGCCCGCTAACGACGTGCCGACGCTCCTGCTCGACGACCCGCAGACACGCGACCGGATCGCCGAACTCGAGGCAGCCGAACTCACCGACGGGGAACGGCTCCACCCCCTCCTGCCGGAGCATCCCGCCTACATCATCTACACCTCGGGCACCACCGGCCGCCCCAAGGGCACCGTCGTCACGCACCAGGCGATCGCCAACCGCCTGCTGTGGGTGCAGGACGCCTACGGACTCGGCCCGGACGACCGGGTGCTGCAGAAGACACCGGCCGGTTTCGACGTCTCCGTCTGGGAGTTCTTCTGGCCGCTGATCACCGGCGCCGCGCTGGTGCTCGCCCGCCCCGGCGGACACCGCGACCCCGGCTACCTCGCCGGACTGATCCGCGAACAGCGTGTCACCACCGCGCACTTCGTGCCCTCCATGCTGCGCGTCTTCCTGGACGAACCGGCCGCCGCGACGGCCCGGGGCGTGCTGCGCCGGGTGTTGTGCAGCGGCGAGGCCCTGCCCACCGACCTCGCCGACCGCTGCCTCGCCCTGCTGCCGGGCACCGCGCTGCACAACCTGTACGGGCCGACCGAGGCCGCGGTGGACGTCACCGCCTGGCCCTGCGGCGAAGGCACCGGGTCGGCGGGCGGCTCCGTCCCCATCGGACGCCCGGTGTGGAACACCCGCACCCTGGTCCTCGACGCGTGGTTGCGCCCCGTCCCACCGGGCGTACCCGGCGAGCTCTACCTGGCCGGCACCCAACTGGCCCGCGGCTACCTGGCCCGCCCCGGCCTGACCGCCGCCCGTTTCGTCGCCGACCCCTACGGCCCGCCCGGCACCCGCCTCTACCGCACCGGTGACCTCGTCCGCTGGACCCCGCACGGCACCCTGGAGTTCCTGGGCCGCACCGACGACCAGGTCAAGATCCGTGGTTTCCGTGTCGAGCCCGCCGAGGCCGAGGCCGCCGCGGCGGCCCTGCCCGGCGTCTCCC
The DNA here is from genome assembly GCF_044765425.1 of Streptomyces sp. NPDC102462. Classification (NCBI taxonomy): domain Bacteria; kingdom Bacillati; phylum Actinomycetota; class Actinomycetes; order Kitasatosporales; family Streptomycetaceae; genus Streptomyces; species Streptomyces sp. NPDC102462. Next base: position 397,636 of record NZ_JBIWKB010000001.1, read on the forward strand.
AGGCCGCGGTGACGGTACGTCAGGATCAGTCCGGTGAGCCGGGGTTGGTGGCGTACGTCGTCCCCGTGCCGGGCGCCGCCCTCGACCCGCTCCAGGTGCGCCAGGACCTCCGGGCGACGCTGCCCGACCAGCTCCTCCCGGCCGCCGTGGTCGTCCTGGACGCCCTGCCGCTCACCCCGAACGGCAAGCTGGACCGCGCCGCCCTGCCCGCCCCCGACCTCGTGGGCCTCACCACCGCGACCGCGCCCCGCACCGAGGCCGAGGCGCGCCTGTGCGCGCTCATCGCCGACCTGCTCGGCCTGCCGTCCGTCGGCATCCACGACGAGTTCTTCGCACTCGGCGGCCACTCGGTCCTGGCCACCCGGCTCGTCGGCCGCGTCCGCGCCGAACTCGAGGCGACGATCCCGCTGCGAGCCGTGTTCGACACCCCGACCGCGGCGGCGCTCGCCCCGCTCCTCGACACCCCGGGCGACCAGCGGCCCGTCCTCACCCGGGCCGACCGCCCCGACCCGCTGCCCCTGTCGTCCGCGCAGGCCAGGCTCTGGTTCCTGTACCGGCTTGAGGGCCCGACACCGACGTACAACATTCCCACCGCCGTCCGGCTCACCGGCCCGCTCGACCACGCGGCGCTGCGCGCGGCCCTCGACGACGTGGTGGGCCGGCACGAGGCGCTGCGCACCGTCTTCCCTGACGACGACGGCACCCCCCGGCAGCAGGTACTGCCCGCGCCGGAGGCGGTGGTGCCCTTCACGGTGCGGGCCGCCCGACCGGAGGACATCGACGCCCTGCTCGCCGAGGCCGCCGCCCGCCCCTTCGCGCTGGACGCCGAGATCCCCCTGCGCGCCACCCTGTTCGCCCTCGCGCCGCAGGAGCACGTCCTGCTGCTCCTCGTGCACCACATCGCCACTGACGGCTGGTCCGCCGAACCCCTGCTGGCCGACCTGGAGACGGCCTACGCGGCCCGGCTGAACCACGGCGCACCCCCGTGGCCGCCGCTCCCGGTGCAGTACGCCGACTACACGGTCTGGCAGCAGCGGTCGCCGGCCGACCGTGACGATCAACTCGCCTACTGGACGCGCGCGTTGGACGGGCTGCCGGAGGAGCTTCAGCTGCCCGCGGACCGGCCCCGACCGGCCGTCGCCGGCTACCGGGCCGGAGCGGTCGACTTCACGCTCGACGCGGACGTCCACGCGGCGCTCGCGGGCTTGGCGGCACAGGCCGGCGGGACCGTTTTCATGGCGCTCCAGTCCGCGCTCGCCGTGCTGCTCGGGCGGCTCGGCGCCGGGGACGACATTCCCCTCGGGACGCCTGTCGCCGGTCGCGGGGACCGCCGACTCGACGACCTGGTGGGCCTGTTCGTCAACACGCTGGTGCTGCGCACCGACGTCTCCGGCGCCCCCACCTTCCGTGGGCTGCTCGCCCGGGTGCGCGAGGCCGACCTGGGCGCCTACGCCCACCAGGACCTCCCCTTCGAGGAGTTGGTGGACGCGCTCGCCCCGACCCGCTCGTTGGGCCGCCACCCGCTGTTCCAGGTGATGATCGCCCACCAGCAGGCCCCGCCCGGGACACGGCAGTTCGCCGGTCTCGGCCTGCGCGAGGAGCGCGTCGACTTCTACACCGCCAAGACCGACCTGGCTTTCCACCTCTTCGAACGGGCGGAGGCCGGCGGGATCAACGGCGCGCTGGTCTACAGCAGCGACCTCTACGACCCGGACACCGCACGGGACCTGGCCGAACGGTATGTCCGCCTGGTCACCGGCCTGGCCCGGCACCCGGACCGCCCGGTGACCGAGGCCGACGTGCTCACCCCGGGCGAACGCTCGCTGCTGCTGGGGGAGTGGAACGACACGGCGCACCCCATGCCGGTCACCACCCTCACCGCGCTGTTCGAGGAACAGGCCGCGGTGACACCCGGGCTCACCGCCGTCGAGTACGCCACCGCGGACGGCCGCTCGCTGACCTACGCCGAGCTGAACGCCCGCGCCAACGCCCTGGCCCGCACCCTGGCCTCGCTCGGCGTCGGCCCCGAGGGTTGCGTCGGCATCCACCTCGAACGCTCCGTGGAGATGGTCGTCGCCCTGCTCGCCGTCCTCAAGGCGGGCGGCGCCTTCGTCCCGCTGGAGCCGTCCTGGCCCGCCCGCCGGATCACCGAGGTGTGCCGCAGCGCCGCCCTCACCGCCGTACTCGCCCGATCCGGCGACGAGCACCCGCTGGGTGAGGACGCCCCGCCGGTCGTCGCCGTGGACCTCGCGGGTCCGGTGCCGCATGCCGGGAACCTGGACGTGCCCGTGGACCCCGAAGGTTTGGCCTACGTCATCTACACCTCCGGTTCCACCGGTGTGCCCAAGGGCGCCATGATCCGGCACCGGGCCATCGCACACCGGCTGCTGTGGCAACGCGGCCTGCTCGGTTTCGGCACGGACGACGCCGCCCTGTTCAAGGCGCCGCTCGGCTTCGACATCTCCATCAACGAGATCTTCCTGCCGCTCGTGCACGGCGGCCGGGTGGTGATCGCCGAGCCCGGCGGCGAACGCGACGTCGACTACCTCCTCGACACCGTCGAGCGCCACCGGGTGACCTTCGCCTACCTGGTCTCCTCGATGCTCGACCTGCTCCTCGAACAGGACGGGTTCGCCCGCCGGGCCGCCTCCCTGCGGCACGTGTGGTGCGGCGGCGAAGTCCTCACGCCCGAGCTGTTCGCCCGCTTCCGCGCCGCGAGCCCGGCGGTGATGTACCACGGCTACGGCCCCGCCGAGGCCACCATCGGCGTCAGCCACGTCGTCTACCGCACCGGCGCCGTCCGCAGCGCGGTCTCCATCGGCAGCCCCAACTCCAACACCCGTCTGTACGTCCTCGACGAACGCCTCAGGCCGACCCCCGTCGGCGTCCCCGGCGAACTGTACGCGGGAGGCGTCTACCTCGGCCGCGGCTATGTGAACGACCCCCGCCGCACCGCCGACCACTGGATCGCCGACCCCTTCGGCCCGCCCGGCGGGCGCCTGTACCGCACCGGCGATCTGGTCCGCTGGCAGCGCGACGGCACCCTGGAGTTCCTCGGCCGCGCCGACCACCAGGTCAAGATCCGCGGCATGCGGGTCGAGCTGGAGGAGATCGAGGCCGTCCTCGAACAGCACCCGGGTGTGCGCCGGGCCGTGGTGGTGATCCGGGAGGACGCGCCGGGCGTCAAGCAGCTCGCCGGATACGTCCTGGCCGCCGGCGACCCCGTGCTCCCGGCCGAGATCCGCGGCTGGCTCCAGGAGCGGCTGCCCGAGCACATGGTTCCGCGCACGCTGACCCCGCTCGACGCGTTCCCGCTGCTGCCGTCCGGCAAGGTCGACCGCACGAGCCTGCCCGCCCCGAAGACCACGGCCGCCCGTGCGACCCGGGCGCCCGAGAACGGCTGTGAACGGCTGCTGACCGACCTGTTCGCGACCGTCCTCGGTCTGGACGCCGTCGACGTCGACGACAACTTCTTCGAACTCGGCGGCGACAGCATCGTCTCCATCCGCCTGGTCACCCTGGCGCGCAAGGCGGGCCTCGCGGTCAGCCCCCGCCAGATCTTCCAGACGCCCACCCCCGCGGGACTCGCCGCCGCGGCCGTCCCGGACCGTCCCGCGCCAGGACGCGCCGATGTGCCGACCGGCGAGCTGGACCTCACCCCCGTCATGCGCTGGGCGGCGGGGCCCGACGGCCGCTACGGCGGTCTCGCCCAGGCGGTCCTGCTGGTCACCCCGCCCGGCCTCACCCAGGGGCAGCTGGCCGCCGTACTCCAGGCCGTCGTCGACCGCCACGACATGCTGCGCGCCCGGCTCACCGACGAAGGACGTCTGGAGGTGCCCGCCGAGGGCAGCGTGCCGGCCGAAGGGCTGCTCACCCGCGTGAGCGGAGTCGACGCGGTCGAAGGACTCGGTGCGGCCGTCGCCCGGCTCGACCCGCGAGCCGGACGCATGCTCCAGGCCGTCTGGTCGAAGACCCCCGACGGCGGCCCCGGGCGGCTGCTCCTGGTCGCCCACCACCTCGTCGTCGACGGTGTGTCATGGCGGATCATCGGCACCGAACTGGCCGAGGCATGGCAGGCGGTACGGGACGGACGGACCCCCCGGCCGCAGCGCTCCGGCACCTCCTTCCGCACCTGGAGCAGGCTGCTCGCCGAGGAGGCCGTCCGGCCCGGCCGCGTGCGTGAACTGCCCTGGTGGACAAGGGTGTTGGAGCGGGCGCGACCGTTCCTGGAACGCCCGCTCGGGGCCGCGGGTGCCGTACGCGAACGCACCCTGGTCCTGCCCGAGGACATCACCGCCGCCTTGCTCACCAGCGTGCCCGCCGCCTACCGGGCCGCCGCGCCCGAAGTGCTGCTCACCGCGCTCGCGTTCGCCACCGCCGCCTGGCGGGAGCGGCGGGGCGGCAGAGACCGGTCGCTGCTCGTGGGCGTCGAGGGGCACGGGCGCGTCGAGGAGATCGCCGACGGGGTGGACCTGTCCGCCACGGTCGGCTGGTTCACGACGTTCCACCCGGTCGGCATCGACCCCGGCCCGCTCGACCTGGACGAGGCACTGTCCGGCGGGCCCGCCGCCGGCCTGGGCATCAAACGGGTCAAGGAGCAGCTGCGCGCCGTACCGGACCACGGCCTCGGCTACGGCCTGCTGCGTCACCTCAACCCCGACACCGCGCCCGTGCTGGAGAAACTGCCCCAACCCCAGATCGCCTTCAACTACCTGGGCCGGTTCGCCGCGTCCGCCTCCACCGACGAGCCGTGGGCACTCGCCCCCGAGGCCCCGGTGCTGCGCGTCCCGCGCGACGGCGACCGGCCCGCCCGCTTCGGCCTGGAGATCAACGCGGTCGCCGTCGAGGAGGCCGGCGCCGTCCGGCTGCACATCGGCGCCGCCTGGCCCGAGGCCTTCCTCGGGCCCGCCGAGGCCGACGCACTCTTCGCCCTGTGGGAACGCGCGCTGCACGGACTCGCCCGGCACGCCGAGAGCACGCCGTCCGGCGGGCTCACCCCCTCCGACCTCCCCCTGGTCGAACTGACCCAGGAGGACATCGACGACTTCGAGAACGACGACCTGTGAGGGACACCCGAGATGACACCCGTGACGGCCCCCCACCCCTGGCAGCGGAGGAACCGGTGACGCAACACCCCCCGACGCAGCACCCCCCGGCCCCTGACGAGCTCCTGCGAGGGGTCACCGACGCCCTGGCCTCGGAGGAGACCCCGCCGGGCGAGGACGACAGCCTCATCGCCTGGGGACTCGACTCGATCACCCTGATGCGGATTGCGGGAGGCTGGCGCAAGCAGGGCGTCCGCGTCAGTTTCGCCGAACTCGCCAAGGAGCCCACCCTGCGCGCCTGGCGGTCACTCCTGGCGGCCGCCCGGCCCGCGCCCCCGGCTCCCTCCGCGGCGCCGCGGCCCGTCGCCGACCCGGGCGAACCGTTCCCGCTCGCGGTGATGCAGCACGCGTACTGGATCGGCCGCGGCGACGACACCACGCTCGGCTCCGTGGCAGCCCATCTCTACGTCGAGTTCGACGGCGCGGACGTCGACCCCCACCGCCTCGAGGGGGCCGTCCGCGCCCTCGTCGCCCGGCACGGCATGCTCCGCGCCCGTTTCACCGACGACGGACGGCAGCAGATCCTGCCCGAACCGGCCCGCCCCGCCACGGTCGTACACGATCTGCGGGACCTGGACGAGGAGAGCGCCGCGGCCCGGCTGGAGGACGTCCGGCACCGCTCCTCGCACGCCCGGCTCGACGTCGCCGCCGGCGAGGTGTACTCCGTACAGCTGTCCCTGCTGCCGCAGGGGCGCACCCGGCTGCACGTCGACGTCGACATGCTGGCCGCCGACGCGCTCAGCTACCGGGTGCTGCTCTGCGATCTCGCCGCGCTCTACGAGCACCCCGACACGCCCCTGCCGCCGATCGGCACCAGCTATCCGGAGTACCTGGCCGAGCGGCGCGAGATGCGCCGGCTGAGCCGGGAGCAGTCCCGCGCCTGGTGGGGCGGCCGGGTGCCCGCCCTGCCCAGCGCCCCCGAACTCCCGCTGGTCCCCGAGGCCGAGCGCACCGACCCCACCCGGGTCACCCGGCGCCATCACTGGCTGCCGCCGGAGGACAAACGGCGCCTGGCGACCCGCGCCCACCAGCACGGGCTCACCCCGGCCATGGCCGTGGCCACCGCCTTCAGCGAGGTGCTGGCCGCCTGGAGCGGACAGCCCCGGTTCCTGCTGAACGTCCCGATGTTCGACCGCCGAGGCTCCCACCCCGATGTCGACCTGCTGGTCGGCGACTTCACCAGTTCCGTGCTGCTCGACGTCGACCTGACCGAGCCGGCGACGTTCACCGAGCACGCCGTGCGCCTGCAGGACCGTATGCACACCGACGCCGCCCACGCCGACTACTCGGGCGTGGAGGTGCTGCGGGATCTGACCCGGCACCACGGCGAACAGGTCCTCGCACCCGTGGTGTTCACCAGCGCCCTCAACCTCGGGGAGCTGTTCGACGCGGGCGTCACCCGGTCGTTCGGCAAGCCGGCCTGGATCATCTCGCAGGGCCCGCAGGTGCTCCTCGACGCCCAGGTGACCGAGGTGGACGGCGGGCTGCTCCTCAACTGGGACGTGCGCGAGGACGCGTTCCCCAACGGGCTGATCGACGCGATGTTCGCCGCCTTCCGCGCACTGGTCACCCGGCTCGGCACCGACGGCACGGTGTGGGAGCGCCCCGTGCCCGCCCTGCTGCCCGGGACGCAGACGGCCGTGCGGGCGAGCGCCAACGCGACCGACGCGCCGCGCAGCCACCGGCTTCTGCACGAGGGCTTCTTCGCCCGCGCGGCCGAACGTCCTGGCGCCCCCGCCCTCCTGTGGGGTGACGAAGGCTCCCTGTCGTACGCCGAGTTGGCGGACCGAGTGCTGCGGACGGCCGGGGCGCTGGCCGCGCGCGGCGTCCGGCCGGGTGACACGGTGGCGGTCAGCCTGCCCAAGGGTCCCGACCAGATCGTGGCCGTGCTGGGTGTGCTCGCGGCGGGCGCCGCCTACGTTCCTGTCGGTGTCGAGCAGCCGGCCGCCCGCCGCGAGCGCATCCGGGCCACCGCCGGTTTCCGTCTGGCGCTGACCGACGGGCGGCCGCTCGACGGGGTCGAGACGCTTCCGGTCGCCGACGCCGTCCTCGCACAGCCGCTGCCCGAGCCGGTGGCGGTGGACGAGGAGCAGCCCGCCTATGTGCTGTTCACCTCCGGCTCCACCGGTGAGCCCAAGGGCGTGGACGTGCCCCACCGGGCCGCCATGAACACCGTCGACGACCTCAACGACCGCTTCGGCGTGGGCGCGGACGACCGCTGCCTCGCGGTGTCCGCCCTCGACTTCGACCTGTCCGTGTACGACGTGTTCGGGCTGCTGAGTGCGGGTGGCGCCGTGGTACTGGTCGACGAGGCGGACCGGCGCGAGGCCCGCCGGTGGGCCGACCTGGTCCGCACCCACCGCGTCACCCTCCTCAACTGCGCGCCGCCGCTGCTGGACATTCTGCTGCTGGCCACCGGTCCGGGTGAACTCACCGGACTGCGCGTGGCGTTGCTCGGCGGTGACTGGGTGGGCACCGATCTGCCGGGGCGGCTCGCCGAACGGGCTCCCGGCTGCCGGTTCATCGCGCTGGGCGGCACCACGGAGACCGCGATCCACTCCACGGTGTGCGAGGTGACACCCTCTCAGGTCCCCGCCCACTGGCGGGCGGTGCCGTACGGGACCCCGTTGCGCAACGTCCGCTGCCGGGTCGTGGACGGCCACGGCCGGGACTGCCCCGACTGGGTGCCGGGTGAGCTGTGGATCGGCGGGGACGGGGTGGCGCTCGGCTACCGGGGCGATCCGGTGCGCACGGCCGAGAAGTTCACCGGGTTGGACGGTGCGCGCTGGTACCGCACCGGCGACCTGGCCCGGTACTGGCCCGACGGCACCCTGGAGTTCCTGGGCCGCCGCGACCACCAGGTCAAACTGCGCGGATTCCGGATCGAGCTGGGGGAGGTGGAGGCGGCGCTCGCCGGGCATCCGGCGGTTCGGCGTGCCGTGGCCGGACTCGCCCGGTCACACGGCGTCCAGCTCGTGGCGGCAGTGGCCGCGGAAGGGGTGGACGAGGAGGAACTGCGGGAGTGGTCGCGTCATGTGCTGCCCCCGCACATGGTGCCGTACCGAGTCGTCGTCGTGCGCGAGCTGCCGCTCACCTCCAACGGCAAACTCGACCGGCGGGCGGTCGCAAGGCTGTGGCAGGCCCTGCCACAGCAGGGGACCGGACAGCGTGCCGCGGGCAGCGCGTTGGAGACGGTCGTGGCCCGGATCTGGGCTCAGGTGCTCGGCGTCGACCGCGTCGGCCTCGACGACGGGTTCTTCGCCCTGGGCGGTGACTCGGTGCTCGCCACCGCGATCGTCAGCCGGCTGCGCGAGGCGCTGGACAGCTCCGAGGTGTCGGTGCGCGCCCTGTTCGCCACCCTCACGGCGGGCGGCATGGCCAAGCGGCTGGCCGCGGGCGAGGAGACGCCCGGCCGGCTCGAACAGGTCGCCGCGATCCAGCTGGAGATCGAGCAGATGTCGGCCCAGGAGGTGGATGCGGCGCTGCGCGACGGCTGATGCGGACACGGAAGCGGCGGGGCGCCTTGCACGCCCCGCCGCTTTCTGCCGACCCGTTACTCGCCCAGCTTGGCGAAAGCGGGCTCCAGGTTGTTCAGCGCCCAGGGGATGCCCAGCACGGAGGGGCTTCTGAGCTGGCTGATGGTCTGGGCGTCGGTGACGAAGTAGTGGCCGTCCTTCACCGCGGACATGTTCTTCACCAGCGCACTGGACTCGAAGGCCTTCTGGAGGTCCTTGGTGGTGAACGCGATGATCGCGAGGTCGGCGTCCAGCTTGTCCAGCTGCTCGAAGGACAGCTCGCCGGTGGGGCTGCCGTTGACCGTCTTGATGTTCTTGACGGACGGGGTCAGGCCGAGGCCGAGTTCGCTCGTCAGCTTGGCGGCGAAGTCCGTCTCGGACGCGATGGTGTAGATCTTCGCCGGCGTGTTGCCGATGGACAGGCTGTAGGTCCTGCCGTCCAGGGCGGGGTGCTTCGCCTTGACCGCGGCAATGCCGCCCTCGGTCTCCTCGATGACCTTCTCGGCCTGTTCCTCCTTGCCGACGGCCTTGCCGACCACCTGGACGTGTTCCTGCCAGGACTGCCCGCCCCAGGCGGTGGCGTAGCCGATCGTCGGGGCCACCGCGGACAGTTTCTCGTAGTCCTTGTCCAGGGTGAAGTCCGACGTGGCGAGGATCAGATCGGGCTGCAGGGAGGCGATCTCCTCGTAGTCGACGCCGTTGAGCGTGTCGAGGAGCTTCGTCTTCCCGGTGTCGATCTCGTCCTTCAGCCACGGGTAGACCCCGTCTGGGCTCAGGGAGTCCTTGGACACGGCGATCGGGGTGACGCCGAGGGCGTAGAGCGCGTCGATGTCGTCGGTGCCGCCGTTGCCGACCACCACGATCCGCTTCGGGGCCGAAGCTATCTTCGTGTCACCGAACTTGTGGGTGAGGGTGACGGGGAAGACGGAGGACTTCCCGGTCTTGGCGGCGTCCGTCGGCGCATCGCTGTTCGAGTCGTCCTTGACGGAGCCGCAGGCGGCCAGCCCGGCGACCAGGGTCACGGTGAGAAGGGTGGTACGGAGGGATCTCGGCATGACGGTGCATCCCTTTTCGCAGGGGTGGGCAGGAGCCGCCTCAGCGGCAGTAAAGCAAGGTAAGGCTTACCTTATCAATGGCCGCCGTGTGGCTGGTAGGCCGACCGCGTCCGGGGCGGGCGGATGCAGCGTCCCCGGGAGGGGGTGCGGTGTCACGCGCGCCTAGGGGCGGGATGTGAGGTAGCCGCCCATCGTGCGGAAGTGCTCCGTCGCGGGCAGTTCCGTCCCGTCCTCGGTGCGCACGCGCTTGACGAGCAGTCCGCGGCGGCGTCCGGAGTGGGCGTCGGCGCCCGCCACGACGACCACCCCGTCGCCCTCGCGGATGAAGATCCGGCCCGGTGTGCCGCCGTAGTGCCCCTCGGAGACGTCGGCCTGCACGATCCTCAGGCGCTCGCCCCGGTGGAATGCGTACGCGTTCGGATACGGGTCCGACTGGGCCCGGACGAGGCGTTCCAGGCGCTCGGCCGGCCAGGTCCAGTCGATCCGGCTGTCCTCCAGGGACCGCTTGTGGAAGAAGCTCGCCCGGCTGCGGTCCTGGGGCTGCCAGTGCCCGGCGTCCTTGCCGGAGGCGATCAGGTCGAGCGACTCGCGCACGATCGGGGCGATCAGGTCGACGGTCCGGTGGAACAGGTCGGTCGCGGTGTCCGTGGGGCCGACCGCCACCGAGCGCTGCATCAGGATGTCCCCCGCGTCGAGTTCGCCGTTCATGCGGTGCGCGGTGACGCCGACGCGTGGCTCGCCGTTGATGAGCGCCCAGATGATCGGCGAGAAGCCGGCGTAGGACGGCAGCAGCGAGTCGTGGATGTTGAGGGCGCCGTGCGGGGGCAGATCGAACAGCTCCGGCGGCAGCCAGGTGCGCCAGTTGTTGGCGACGATGATGTCCGGCGCGGACTCCCGCAGGACGGCGAGGAGTTCGGGGTCGTCGGGGCGGTTGCGCAGCAGCACCGGGACGTCGTGCTTCTCGGCGAGTTCGGCGACGTTGTCGTTCCAGATCTTCTCGTAGGCGTGGTCGCTCTTGGGGTGCGTGACCACGAGGACGACCTCGTGGTCCGAGTCCAGCAAGGCCTGGAGCGTGCGATGACCCCAGGTCTGATAGCCGAACATGGCGACGCGCATGCGGTTCTCCCCTCCGGCTGCTCCGTTGCAAGGTTAGGCTAACCTTATCTAACATGTGGCTGCCTGAGGGAGGCGATGCCACGGTGAAGTCACCGCTCAAGGGAACCGACACCACCTACGACGTCCTCGGAATCGGTTTCGGGCCGTCAAATCTGGCGCTGGCCATAGCAGTTGAGGAACACAACGCGCGGCTTCCACCGGACGAACGATTCAACGCCCTCTTCCTCGAACGCCAGCCGGGCTTCGGCTGGCACCGGGGCATGCTGATCGGCGACGCCACGATGCAGGTGTCCTTCCTGAAGGACCTCGTCACGCTGCGCGATCCGTCCAGCGACTTCAGCTTCCTGTACTTCCTGCGCGAACGCGGCAGGCTGACCGACTTCCTGAACCAGAAGACGCTGTTCCCGCTGCGCGCCGAGTTCCACGAGTATTTCGAGTGGGCGGCCGAACGCCTCGGTCACCTGGTGGCCTACGACCATGTGGTGACCGCCGTCCGGCCGGTGCGCGACGACTCCGGCGCGGTCGCCTGCTTCGACGTCGTCTGCCGGGATCCCGACCGGCCCGGCCGCACGCGCAGCTACCGTGCCCGCGACATCAGCGTCGCGATCGGCCTGGAACCCCATCTGCCACCCGGCGTCGAACTGACCGAACGTGTCTGGCACAACAGCCAGTTACTGCCACGGGTCGCCGAACTCACCGCCGCGGGAACTGAGGTGCGCCGGGCGGTCGTCCTGGGCGCCGGACAGAGCGCCGCCGAGACCGTCGACTACCTGCACCGCTCCTTCCCGCAGGCGGAGGTGTGCGCGGTGTTCGCCAAGTACGGCTACACCCCCGCGGACGACAGCCCGTTCGCCAACCGGATCTTCGACCCGGAGGCCGTGGACGTCTACTTCGGGGCGCCCTCCGAGGTGAAACAGTCCCTCCTCGACTACCACCGCTCCACCAACTACTCCGTCGTCGACATGGAGCTGATCGAGGCCCTGTATGCCACCGCGTATCAGGAGAAGGTGGCCGGCCGCGAGCGGCTGCGCTTCCTCAACGTCTCCCGGATCCGCGACGTTTGCACCCGTCCCGGGGGAACGCTCGACGTCCGTGTCGAGTTTCTGCCGACCGGAGAGCAACAGGTGCTGGAGGCCGACGTGCTGGTGAACGCCACCGGCTACCGGCCGCGCGACCTCGGCGCCCTGCTCGGTGAGGCGGCCAAGGTGTGTCTGCGGGACGACGGGGACGCCTTGCGGGTCGACCGCGACCACCGGGTGGAGACCGCACCCGACGTCACCGCCGGGATCTACCTCCAGGGCAGCACCGAGCACACCCATGGGCTCACCTCGACGCTGCTGTCGACGACGGCGGTCCGCGCGGGCGAGATCCACCGGTCGCTGGTGGCCCGGCGCATGGCCGCCCGCTGACCACGCGCACCGGGCGGCGCCGGCCCGGACGGCTTCGGCCTCCGCCCGGCCGGCGCCGAACACCGCCGGCACCCGGTCCGCGGCGGTCACCGCCCCGCAGCCGGTGACGGCGGCATAGCGGGAGCGGACAGGGGCACAGGGGCGTCCGCGCGTCGCGTGGTGTCGCGCCACAGGGCGTGCCGTCAGGCGGGCCCGTGGGTCCAGCGCCCGCCCAGCAGGGTGGCGTGCACCGGCATCGTGCGGAGCGTGCGCGCGTCGGCGTCGATGGGGTCCGCGTCGACGACGACCAGATCCGCCGGATCGCCGACCCGGATCACAAAGCGGCCGAGTGCCGACGCGGTGAGCGCCGCCCGCACCGGCACCCGCTGCTCCGGATGCCACGCCGGCCGGCCGTCGTCGCTACGGTGCACCGCCGCCGCTATGCCCGTCCATGGGTCGAGTGGTGAGACGGGCGCGTCCGAGCCGAACTCCAGGGTGGCTCCGGCCGCCAGCAGATCGGCGTAGGGGTAGGCGCGCCCGGTGCGTCCCGCCCAGTGCCGGTCCGCCACGTCGCGGTCGTCGGGCGCGTGCGCCGGCTGCACCCCCACCGTGACGCCCAGCTCCGCGAACCGGGGTATGTCGGTGGCCGTCAGCAACTGCGCGTGCTCGATCCGGCCCCGGCCACCCACGGCCGCGAACGCGTCCAGTGCGAGTGTGTTGGCGCGGTCGCCGATCGCATGCACCGCGGGCTCGATGCCGTGCGCCAAGGCCCACCGCATCAGCTGTACCAGTTCCTCGTACGACGTCTCCTCGATGCCGTACGCCTGCGCACTGCCCTCTAGGGGTCGCAGCACAGGGCGGTACGGGTGTTGAGGGAGCCGTCCGTGAACAGCTTGAGCGGGCCGACCCGCACCAGCCCGCCGGTCCCGGGCAGCGGGTCGCCCGTGCGCAACCCGCGCGAGACGACCGCCTCCAGGTGCCGCGGATACAGGGCCGCCCGCACCCGCAGATCGAGCGGTGCGTGCGCGGCGCGGCGGCTCCAGTCGGCGACGTTGTCGGAGAAGTGGAAGTCGATGATCCCGGTGACCCCGCGCGCCGCCGCGTCCCGGCAGGCCTGTGCGACCCAGCGGTCGAGGACGTCGGCGGGCACCTCGGGCAGCGCGCGCATCGCCTCGAAGCACTCGTGCTCGCGCAGCACGCCCGTCGGATGGTCACCCCGTCCGATCAGCGCGAGACCCGCCGAGTTCAGCCAGGCCGCATGCAGGTCGGCGCTGATCAGTGCCACCGGCCGGTCCGGGCAGACCGCGTCGAGCAGTGCCTTGTCGGGCACGTCCGGCCACAGCCCGTCCCGGAACCCCTGCCCCGTCAGCACCTCACCCGAGGCCAGATCCCCGGCGTACGGCCGCAACGCCTCGGCCACCGCTCGCGCCGACTGAAGGCCGGACAGGCCCACGCGCCGCCCGTTGCCGGCCCATTGGGCCATGTGCACATGTGCGTCCCACAGCCCCGGGAGCACGGTCCGTCCGTCCAGGTCGAGCGCGGGACCGTCGAGGTCGTCCGCGGCCGAGACGACGACGATCCGGCCGCCTGCGATCCGCAGCGCGCACACCGGGCCGCGCGGTCCCAGCCGCACACCGGTCAGCGTCAGACCGGCGTCGGCGGAACCGGAGGAGTTGGTGGTGGGGGACAGCCCGTCGAGGCTCGTCATCGCGACTCCCGTCGTGAGGTCCTGATCCTGGAGGGAGGCTACGCGGCGGTTGCCCCCCTGTCGTCATCCGCCGGAACGCCGACCTGCTCCACGAAGCGGACGAGCGCGAGCAGGTCAACTGCCCGTCGTTCCAGCTCCGTTGCCCCCGCACCCTTCCCTCCACCACGGCACCACGCCTCCGGCCGGGACGGGCCGCGCCCGTGGCCGAGCGGACCGTGGCGCTCTCGTGAGCCGTCCGGCCCAACCGTGCTCCCCGTTCGGGTGTCTGCCCGCGGGCCGGCCCGAGCCCGCGGGGACGCTTCCTACGCAGTGGCGACGCCCGCCCGCGACGACTGGAGCACCCGTTGGAGACCCTCGCCTCGCGACCACCCCGACCGACCCGCGTCCCCTGGTGTGCCGTCCGGCTCCAGGGCGGCGGGCCCGAGAACGGGAACGGCTGATCACATGGACGGCGTCGCTCGCCCTGCCCAGCGCCGATGGCTCCACGGCGCCTTGTGGATGCTCCTGCCGGTGGCGGTGACGGCCGGCCTGTACTGGTTCGGCCGGGCACACATTCCCGACTACCAAAGCAGTCTCTTCGGGCAGCGCGGTTACGACGCCCGAGGGCTCAAGGCCCGGCTCGGCTCGGCGCTCCTGTGCCTGGCGCTGATCCAGCTGTTCCTCGCCCTGTGGATGTACGGCGTCCTGCCCGCGCTGCGCACCGCATCACACCGGGTGCACACCACGCACCGCGTCATCGGCCTGACCGCCTTCCTCCTCTCCCTGCCGATCGCCTGGCACTGCATCACCGCCTACGGCGTCCGGCTGACCAGCACCCGCGTGGCAGTGCACTCGCTCACCGGCTGCTTCCTCTACGGGGCCTTCGTCGCCAAAGTCGTCGTGGTCCGCCACCGCGGCTGGCCCGGCTGGGCGCTTCCGCTGGCCGGCGGCGTCCTCGTCACCACGATCGCCCTGCTCTGGTACGCCGCCGCCTTCTGGTACCTGAACGGCTTTCGCGCCCCCGGCCTGTGACCTCACGCGACGGCAGGACCAAAGCGGCGGGGAAGTGTCCGAGGTGTCAGCGGGAGTGGCCGAGTTGGGCGAGGGCGCGGTCCAGCATGTCGGCGAAGAAGTCCACCGCGGCGTCGTCGATGCACAACGGCGGCTTGATCTTCAGGATGTTCAGGTGGTCGCCGGTCGGCTGGACCACCACGCCGAGGTCGAGCATGCGGTCGCAGAGTTCGGCGGTCTCCTCCGTGGCGGGTTCCAGACCGGCTCGGTCCCGGACGAGTTCGAGCCCGAGGTAGAGGCCCGAGCCGTGGACGGCGCCGATGATGCCGTAGCGGTCGGCCAGTGCATCGAGCCGGCTCTTCAGACGGCCGCCGACGCGCACCGCGTTGCCTTGCAGGTCCTCGTCGCGCAGGGTGTCCAGGACGGTGAGGCCGACGACGCTGGAGACGGGGCTGCCACCGGTGGAGGAGAAGAAGTAGCCCTGGTCGCGGTACCGGTCGGCGATCGACGCGGACGTGATGACGGCGCCGAGGGGATGGCCGTTGCCCATGGCCTTGGCCACACAGACGATGTCCGGGACGACCTGCTGCTGCTCGAAGCCCCAGAACCAGTGGCCCAGACGGCCGTAGCCCACCTGGACCTCATCGGCGACGGCCAGGCCACCGTGCCGGCGTACCGCCGCGTACAACTCGGCGAGATAGCCGTCGGGCAGGGCGATCCCACCGGCGTTGCCGTAGAAGGTCTCACCGATGAAGGCTCCCGCCGGGCGGCCGGAGGCGGCCAGCTCGTCGATCACCGCGACGGCCTCGGGCGCGTAGCGCACCGCGTCCGGCCCGCGGTGCCGGCCGCGATAGGAATTGGGCGAGTCCACGGTGTGCACCCAGCTCGGACGGGTGGCCAGGGCGTTCGGGTTGTCCTGGAGCGAGGTGGAGACCGCGTCGGAGGCGTAGGTCCAGCCGTGGTACGCCTCGCGCAGCGCGACGACGTCGTGCTGTCCCGAGGCGCCGATGGCCAGCCGCAGGCCCAGATCCACTGCCTCGGAACCGGAGTTGACCAGGAACACCGTGTCCAGTGGCTCGGGCAGCAGGGCGGCGAGGCGTTCGGTGAACTCCACCACCGAGGCGTAGTGGAACCGCGAATTGGTGTTGAGCCGCCGCAGCTGCCGGGAAACCGCCTGCTCGACGCGGGGGTGGGCGTGGCCCAGCGGGGTGACGTTGTTGACGATGTCGAGGTAGGAGCGGCCGTCGGTGGACAGCAGATGGTGGCGCCAGCCACGCTCGATGCGGGGAGGCTCGGCGTAGTAGTGCTCCTGCACGGTCGCGAACACGGCGTCACGTCGGTCGAGCAGATCTCCGTCCTCTGCGCGGCCGGCGGCGGGCAGACCGAGGAGCGGGGCGGGGTCCGCGGTGAGCGCGAGCCAGCCGGCGGCGTACTCGGGGCGTACGAAGGCAGGGACGGCGGGGCCGTCGGCGTCGCGCAGCGCGAGTTGCAGTGCGGCTCCGGAGGGCAGGCGGGCGAGATCCTGGCCCGCCCGGACCGTCGAGCCCGCGGCGACCACCGGGTCGACCGTGCTGGGGAAGGACAGCGTCAGCACCCGCGGGCCGTAGCCGAACTCCACACGGCCCGGTGCCGCCGCGAGGACCTTCCCCGCGCCGGGGGCCTGCGCCACGACGGGCCGGCCGAGCCACAGGTCGATGCCGGTCGGCACCGTGGCGGCGGAACGGGCCGACAGCGCCGGAGCCTGGGCGAGCCGTGGCTGCCCGTACCGGGTGGCCACCGCGGCTGCTCCGTCCGCGAGCGCGGCGGCCGACAGCCGGTCCACGGTGCCGGCTTCGAGCCAGGCTCCGTGGTCCATGGAATCGGCGTCCGTGGACAGGTCGAGCAGGGCGATGGTGCCGGCGTCGAGGCCGCGCAGCAGCAAGTGCGCCGGTGGATCGATGCGGTCGGGCTCGTCCGCCAGGCCGATCGCGTCCTGGACGAGGCGGACCATCACCGCGAGCGGCAGCCGGGTGGCCTGCTCGAATATGCGCCACTCGCGGTCGAGTGCGGCCTTGGCGTAGGCATTGTCCTCGTCGACGGCGGCCTGGTGGCGCCCGCTGGCGACCAGGCCGGCGGCGCGCAGGACCACCAGCGGCCACAACGCCTCCGCCTCCGCGGGCGCGAGCGGCCTCACGGCGTGGAAGGCCCGGACGGCGGGCAGCACATGACGGGGCTCCATGCCGTCGTGGTGGAGCATCGAGGAGAGCGTCACGGCGAGTTCGCCGACCGCCCAGCTCCAGGTCAGGTCACCGAAGTCGATGACTCCGTCGGGCGTGGGCAGGTGGCCCTCGGCAGAGCGGATCAGATTGTCGTCGGTGAGGTCGAGGTGCACGGCCTGCGACGGCAGCACGGCGGCGAGCTTGTGGACCCGCGCCCAGGCGTCGGCGGTCGCGGACCGGACGGCGGCGCGCCGGTCGGGTTCGGTGATGTGTTCCGCGAGCTGTGCGACGACGCGGTCGGCGTGCCGCAGGTCCCACTGGAGGACGCGCTTGAGGCCCGGATGGCGGAAGTCGCGCAGGGCGGTGCTGATCTTCGCGCCGATCGTGCCCATGGCCGCCACCGTGCTCGGCGACAGGTGCCGGGGTCCGGAGAGCGCTCCGCCGGGCAGGTGCCGCAGGAGCCGCGCGATGGCCGGCCCGCCCGCGGTGTCCACCGTCGTGCGCTGCGGGGAGCCGTCGGGGCGGCGCAGGACGGTGGCGATGCGCAGCTGAGGGTGGGCCGCGGCGATCAGGTCGGCGGCGGTGTCCTGGGCGTCGATCTCCGCAGCGCTGAAGGCGGGGTTGGCGATCTTCAAAACGGCCAGGGGTGTCCCGTCGTCGGCGCGCAGCAGGAAGTTGGCGTCCTGCTGGCTGCCCAGCGTCTGAGCACGCACGTCGACGCCGAGGTGCTGGGCGCCCAGGTGCGCCGCCTGGGCCGGCGTCACCTGGGGTGCGGGCAGAGCACCTTGGGCGAAGAAGTCGATGGTGTGGAACTCGTCGTGCAGCATGCGGGATCCCTCGGCTGGTGGCGGGTGTGCGTATTCCGCGAGCCATGTAGTTGTTTCCAGCACAATGGCCGATCGGAGCGCACGAATCAACTGCGCCGACGACGGAATCGGGCGAACATCCGGGCGGCTGCGACACAGTGTGGATCAACGGTGACTTTCGGTGGCCGCGTCGCGAGTCGAGGCCCGGGCGAAGTCGGCGATGCCGGGCAGGCCCGGCCGATAGCCGTCGGAGGTGTCCACGGTCAGCGTGGGGACGTCCAGGGAGATCGGCACGAAGGAATCGGGGGAGCGTGTCCCGGCGGCGATCGCTTGGAGCAGTTCGTGGTCGGCGTGGGCGGCCCGGTGCGGATCGTCCTGGATGCGCTGGACGATCCGGTCATGGGCGACGGTGGCCGCGGTGGTGCACAGGACGACACGGAGGTCGGCGAGGGCGGTGAGCGGTTCCAGGTTCGGCCGCCACAGCCGGTCCTGGAAGGCCGCCTCGGCGACGAGCGTGACCCCGGCCTCCAGGAGCAGCTTCAGCGCGCCGAAGAAGGCTTCGAGGGTCGGGTGGTTGAGGGGATCGTCGCCGCCGCCGCGGTAGCCGGGGGTGGACAGGACCATGCCTTGCTTGATCTCGTCACGGATGACCGCGGGGCAGCCGAGAGCGCGTGCGAGGCGGCGGGCGAGCGTGGTCTTCCCCGTTCCGGGACTGCCGCTCACGACCACCAGGGTCGGCGTGCGCAGCGGGTGTTCCCGCGGTGCGGCATGGGTGATGTCCCGTCCGTCATGTCGTCCCATCGCTCCAGGATGGAGGAGGCGCGGCGCTCCTCGCGAACCGGCGGCGCCGTGGACCGCCGGTCGTCCACTCCCCAGGACATGAACTGATATGAATGCGTCACATGGTGGGGTAAGCTGAGGCGAACTTGCGGGGGGTCAGATGTGCTTGGGCGCAGTGGTCCGCCCTGCCGTGTCCACGAGTACCGCCCGGAGAAGTCCATGAAGCCTCTGGACCCTCAGGATCCGCCGGCCATCGGCGGCTACCCGCTGCTGGCGAGGCTCGGAGCCGGCGGCATGGGGCAGGTCTTCCTTTCCCGTACGGCGTCCGGACGGCCGCTCGCGCTGAAGACGGTGCGGGCCGAGTTCGGTGTGGACCCGGCCTTCGAGGAGCGGTTCGCCCGCGAGATAGCCAACAGCGACCAGGTGCGTTCGCCGTGGACGGTGGCGGTCGTCGACTACAGCCCCGCGGGCCGGCGGCCCCAGTGGCTGGCCACGGAGTACATGGCCGCGCCTTCCCTCGCCGAATGGGTGGAACGGCACGGACCGCTGCCCGAGCCCGTCGTCCGGGCCCTGGCGGCGGAACTCGCCGAGGGACTGCGGGCGGTGCACCGGGCGGGTCTCGCCCATCGCGACGTGAAGCCGTCCAACGTGCTGCTCGCCCGCCGTCACCCGCTGCTGATCGATTTCGGCATCGCCCGGGCCGCCGACGACACCAGGCACACGCGGACCGGCTCAGTCATCGGCTCGCCCGGATTCATGGCCCCGGAGCAGGCGGCCGGCGGGGTCTCGGCCGGGCCCGGCGACATCTTCGCGCTGGGCGCGGTGCTGGTGTACGCGGCCACCGGTTCGGGTCCCTTCCTGCGGCCCGGCGAGGAGCCGTCGGCGGCACAGCTGCTGTACCGGATCGTGTACGAGGAGCCGGCGCTGGACGGTGTGCCGGCGGCGCTCGTGCCGCTGCTGGCCGCTTGCCTGCACAAGTCGCCCGAGGCCAGGCCCACCGCGCAGGCGCCGCTGGAACGGCTGGGCGCGGGGCGGGACGGCTGGACCACGGCATTGCCCGCGACCCTCGCCGCGGAGATCGCCGCACGGGAGGCCGAGCTGCGGCACCTGATGGAAGGGCACGCTTCCGCGCCGGCGCCGCAACACCCGGCGGCGACAGCCGGATTCGGGCCGACGAGGGGTTTCGGGCCGCCGACAGGGTTCGGGCCCCCTACCGGTTTCGGCGAGGCCGGGGCGCGTTTCGGCGAGGCCGGGGTGCCACCCCCGTACGGGACGCCCCTCTCGTACCGTCCGCCGACCGCGTACGCCTCCCACCCGGGGCCACCGGCCCTGACCGATCCGCGCCCCGCGCCCACCACCGGCCCGCGCCGGGCGCGGCGCGGCACGGTGCTCGCGGTCGCAGGCGTCGTCGCGGTCGGGGTCGCCGTCGCCGCCCTCATGTGGCCGGGCAACACCCGCGACGACTCGGACGACAAACATGACTCCTCTCCGTCGCCGTCCCGCCGCACCGCGACGGACGCCCTGCCCGCCTCCTGGACCGGCATCTGGAAGGGCGCCGGTCCCGGCAGCAGCTCCGGCGACGGTGTGGTCAACTCCCGCACGACCCAGGTGTCGGTGACCCTGACCCTGCACACCGCACACCGGGGGGACATCGCGGGCAGACAGGTCAGCCACATCACCGACGCCGGCAGCGGCCGGGACATCGGGTGCACCGAGACACTGCGCCTGACGGAGACCCATGCGACGACGATGGTCTTCGAAGCGGCCACGAGCACTCCCACGGATCCGTCGGCGGGAGTGCTCTGTGTGCGGGGCAACGTCTACACCCTGACGAAGACCGGCGCCGACACCCTGACCCTGGGGGACGAGGGCGGCCAGGCGGCGGGAGCGCCCTCCCGGCTGAACCGCTCGTCCTGACACCGGGCTGACCCCCGCCCCCGGCATCAGCTAGGGTGAAGAACTGGCCGGGCCCCGCTCCACCTGGGCTGGTCCGACGTGCAGAGAGGAGGCTGGACGTGACCGATACCGATCGGTCCTCGCCGACGACTCTCGCGGACAAGATCGACGCGTTGTTCCGCATAGTACGGCGCCCCAACCGCGAGCAGTTCAGCCATGAGGAGGTCGCCCGCGCCTGCCGGGAGGCGACCGGGGAGAGCTTTTCCGCCACCTATATGTGGCAGTTGCGGACGGGCCGCCGGGACAACCCCACCAAACGGCACCTCGAAGCCCTCGCCCAGTTCTTCGACGTGCCGGTCGCCTACTTCTTCGACGACGACCAGGGGGCGGCCATCGCCAAGGAACTGGAACTGCTGGGAGCCCTGCGGGACGCCGGGGTCCGCAGCGTTGCACTGCGCGCGGTGAACCTCTCTCCGGAGGGCGTGAACACGATCAGCGACATGATCGATGTCCTCGCCCGGCGTGAGAGCGCCGCAGGCGGCGACCGGAACGACCGCTGACCTGGACCGGCGGCCACACAGCGACCACGGGGAAGAGGGACAGCCGGTGCGCAGCGGTGGGAACAGCAAGCGTCTGTTGCAACGATGTCGGCGTCTGGTGGACGGTCTCGACCTGCCGACCCCGTTCGACACGGCCGAGTTCATCGGCATGCTGGCACGCACCCGCGGCCGGCCGATCGAGCTGGTACCGGTCGCGGCCCGACCCCACCTGCCGTGCGGGCTGCTCATCACGACCGACCGTGCCGACCGCATCCTCTACCCCGCGGACACCACGCCCCTGCACCAGCAGCACATACAACTGCACGAGGTCGCGCACCTCCTGTGCGGTCACCGCGAGACATCACCCACGGCGGCCTCCGCCGCGCAGGTCCTGCTGCCCCACCTGCCCGCCTCGCTGGTCCAGCGCGTCCTCGGGCGCACCGTCTACACCGAGCCGCAGGAGGAAGAAGCCGAGCTTGTCGCGTCCCTCATCCTGAACCGTGCCGCACAGCGTGCCCGCACGGGCACGGCCCTGCCGTCGCCCGCCGGTCCGGACGAGGCCCGGCTCCGCTCCCTGTTCGGCTCCCCGGAGCACCGGGACGGGGACCGGCCGGCCCGCCGGCGGCGCATGTGACGGACCTGACCGCCTGTCTCGCCGCCCTGGTCTTCCTGGTGTTCGCGGGCCACCGACTCGCGATCAGCCGCCGCGGGAGAACGGATCCCGCCCAGCGTGACGTGGCCGGATTCGCGCTGTGCGCGGGCACGGCGATGCTGCTCAACGCCCCTGCGGTGCTGGGCGTCGTGGACCGCCTCATCCCCTCGCCCGACGGCGAACTCCTGGTCGCCAACCAGCTGAAGGCCGCCGCCGCCGCGTTTCTCTGTCTGGTGGCGCAGGCCCTCGATCCCCAGGGGCCCAGACCGGTGCCGGCACACCGGCGGCGCCGGATCCACGCCGCCGTCCTCGTCCAACTCACCGCGTTCGGCCTGTTCCTCGGCGCGGGCATCACCGAGTCCGGCACGGTGGCCGTGGCCGCGCCCGGCCGCGGCTGGGCACTCGCCGCGTACAACGTGCTGTTCACGGCCTACCTGTGCTGGTGTCTGTACGTCCTCGGACGCGCTCTGATCCGGCAGTCACGGCGCACTCCGCCGGGCTCGCTGCGCACCGGCCTCGCACTGGCCACGCTGGCCACGGCCATCGCCACGGTGTGGGCGCTGTGGGCCCTGGACGACGTCGCGGAGAACGTCACCCGCGGGCGGCAGGGCCTGGACGAGGACCTGATGTCCACGACGCTCGGGATGGTCACCGCGGTCTTCGCCGCCGCGGGCGCCACCGCCACCCTCTGGGGCGAGCGGATCGCCGCCCCGCTGCGATGGCTGCGCGCCCGCCGCACCCACCAACGGCTCGCTCCCTTGTGGTCGGCGCTCTATGCCGAGTTGCCGGAGATCGCGCTGGACCCCGGCGCCGCCGGCCGGCGCCCCGGCCTGCGCCGGGCCGACTTCGCCCTGTACCGCAGGGTCATCGAGATCCGGGACGGCACTCTGGCACTGCGCCCCTACCAGCGGCCCGAGACGGTCGACCGGGCCATGGAGGCGCTGAGCCGTTCGGCACTCACGGGCCCCGACCGGCAGGCCGTGTTCGAGGCCGCGGTCATCGCCGCGGCGCTGGAGGGCAAGCGGGCCGGCACGCCGCCGACCGGCACCCCGGACCAGAAGACCCCGACCCCCACGGTGGTCCTGGAGACCGTCGAGGACGAGGCGGCCTGGCTGGTCCGCGTCACCCGCGCCTTCACCCGCTCCGGGATCGTCGCCGACGTCCGCGACCGCATCCGGTCCCAGGTCACGACGGGCTGAACCGTCCCGCGGAGCGGTCTTGCCGCATCCGGTCCCTCGAAGCCCGGCGTCGACGGACGCCGGCCTGGAGTCCGACCGGTCACCTTCGATCGGTGTACCGGCGGAAATTCCCTCGCGCCGTGGCCGCAACGGGCCCAGACTCGTCCCATGGCAGACATGGGGGCGTTCCGGGACGCGGTCACCGCATGGGCAGCGGGTGGTCCCGGCGACCGCGCGCAGGAGCTGGCCGCGCGGCTGACCGTCCGGGCGACCGTCCTGCTCGAAGGGCCGAGCGACGTCGCGGCGGTCGACGCGCTGGCGGCGAGCCGCGGCCGGGACCTGGCGGCCGAAGGGGTCTGCGTGCTGCCGATCGGCGGCGCGATGAGCGTCGGGCGCTACGCCCCACTGCTCGGTCCTGACGGCCTTGGCCTCCGCCTCACGGGGCTGTGCGACGAGGCGGAGCGCCCCTACTACGCCCGCGGCTTCGAACGGGCCGGTGCGGCACAGCACGGCTTCTTCGTCTGCGCGGCGGACCTGGAGGACGAACTCATCCGCGCGCTGGGCGTGCCACGGGTGGCGGAACTGGTCCGGGCGGAGGGCGACCTGCGTGCCCTGCGGACCTTCCTGCGCCAGCCCGCCCAGCAGGGCCGCGCCCCGCAGCAGCAGTTCCGGCGCTTCCTCGGAACGAAGAAGGGGCGCAAGATCCACTATGGCCGTGTCCTCGTCGAGGCCCTTGATCCCGGCCTCGTCCCGGCTCCCCTCGACGGCCTGCTCTGCGCCCTCTGACCGCCGTCGGTCCCGGCAGGGACGAGAACGGTTGACATCCGACCGACACCGCAGCCCTCGGGGAACGCACCGCTCAAAGCGGCCACGGCGGCCGGCTTCAGCCGGGGGAGTGCTGCGCGGCCGGGCCGGTCTCCTCGGTGGCGGCCAGGGAGGCGAGCAGGCGCAGGCCCTCTTCGCTGGGTGAGCCGGGCTCGGCGGTGTAGACGGTCATGGTGAGTCCGGGTTCGGCGGCCAGGTCCAGAGCCTCGTAGGCGAGGGTGAGGCCGCCGACCGCCGGATGACAGAACCGCTTGGTGCCGGTCCCGTGGCGGCGGACGTTGTGGGCGCCCCAGCGGGCGCGGAAGTCCTTGCTGCGGGTGGACAGCTCCCCGATGAGATCGTGCAGGTCCTTGTCGTGGGGGTCGCGGCCGGCCTCGCGGCGCAAGATGGCCACCGCCATATCCCCGAACAGCTCCCAGTCGGGGTAGAACCGGCGGGAGGCCGGGTCGAGGAAGTTGAAGCGGGCCAGGTTGCCCTGGTTGTCGGAGCAGGCGAAGAGGTCGGTGTAGAAGGCGCGGGCGAGCGGGTTGGCGGCGAGGATGTCCATCCGGCCGTTGGACACGACCGCGGGCCCCGCCGTGATCGCGTCCAGGGTCCACTGCAGGCTGCGGTGCAAGGTCCCGGGCCGGCCGGCCCGGCGCCGTGGGCGGGTGAGCGCGTCGGAACCGTCGGCGGCCCGGGCCAGATGCAGCAGGTGGGCGCGTTCGGCGTCGTCCAGCTGAAGAGCGCGGGCGACGGCTTCGAGGACGGCAGGGGAGACACCGGCGAGGCTGCCCCGCTCCAGCTTCGCGTAGTACTCCACGCTCATGTCGGCCAGCGCGGCGACCTCGCTCCTGCGCAGCCCCGGGACACGGCGCCGGGACCCGGTGGGCAGCCCGGCCCGCTCCGGGGTGATCTTCGCTCGCCGCGAGGTCAGGAACTCGCGGACCTCCTCACGGTTGTCCATACCCCGACCGTACGGCGTGCGGGGCGCGGCAGCGATGTACTGGCAGTACACCCCTCACCGGTGACTCGCTGACCGCCGCGAAAGCCGGTTACCTGGAGAACGGGTACTCCCCGAGCGGCGCAGCCGCCCCGCGCGGAGGGTGCCCGACCGGGCCGTGCGTCGAGGACGACGGCGCCCCTGACCCGGCCTCGGCCCGTACCCGCACCCGGCCGCGGCGGTCCCACCGACCGCCCAAGGCCCACCCTCTTACACGTAAGGACCTCCCTCATGCGCGGAGCAGTGATCCACGCCCCCGGCGATGTGCGCTTCGAGACACTTGACGAGCCAAAGATCGTCAAGCCGACCGATGCCGTGATCCGCACGGCCGTCACCTGTGTGTGCGGCTCCGACCTGTGGCCCTGGCGCGGCCTGGACGCGACCGAAGCGGCGCACCCGATGGGCCATGAGTACGTCGGCTTCGTGGAGGAGGTCGGAGCCGAGGTCACCGCGGTCAGGCCGGGCCAGTTCGTCGTCGGCTCCTTCGCCACCTCGGACAACACCTGCGCCAACTGTCGCAACGGCTTCCAGTCCAGCTGTCTGAACCGCGAGTTCATGAGCACCTGCCAGGCCGAGTACGTGCGCATCCCGAACGCCCAGGGCACCCTGGTCGCCACCGACGAGGTGCCGGCCGAGGAGTTCTGGCCCGGCCTGCTGGCCGTCTCCGACGTGATGGGCACGGGCTGGTACGCCGCGGACGCCGCCGAGGTCGAGCCCGGCTCCACCGCCGTGGTGGTCGGCGACGGAGCGGTCGGGCTGTGCGCGGTGATCGCGGCCAAGGAGAGGGGAGCGGAGCGGATCATCGCGATGAGCCGCCACGAGAGCCGCCGGCGGCTCGCCCTGGAGTTCGGCGCCACCGACATCGTCGCCGAGCGCGGCGAGGAGGGCGTTGCCCGGATCAAGGACCTCACCGACGGGATCGGTGCCGACGCGGTGCTGGAGTGTGTCGGCACCGCCCAGGCCATGCGGCAGGCCCTGCAGGCGGCGCGGCCCGGTGGCAACGTCGGCTTCGTCGGCGTACCCCACGAGGTGGCGATCGACGGCCAGGAACTGTTCTTCTCCCACGTCGGCCTGCGCGGCGGCCCGGCTCCCGTACGCCGCTACCTGCCCGACCTGATCGACCGCGTGCTGACCGGCCGGATCGACCCGGGCAAGGTCTTCGACCTCACACTGCCCCTGGAGCAGGTCGCCGAGGGCTACCGGGCCATGGACGAGCGCCGCGCCATCAAGACCCTCCTCAAGCCCTGAACTCCGGTGACACGCGCGTGAGTCATCGCCGGGCCGATGTCACCCTGGTCGCCGGCGGAGTGGGTGTGACGCGCCCAGAAGGGCTTCCGAGAGGGTGTGCAGGCGCACGGCCACCGAGATACGGAAGAACGTCTCCGGCTCCCGCCATGTGCTGCCGAGCAGTTGGGTGACCCGGTCGAGCCGCTGCAGCACCGTGTTGCTGTGCACGCTCATCAGCCGCGCGGTGCGGGCAGGGCTCGCGTTGCAGTCCACGAAGCTGTGCAACGTGGCGAGCAGGTCGGTTCCCCGCTCGGCGTCCCAGCGCCGGACGGGGCCGATGGTGCGGGCGATGAACTCCCGTACGCTGCTGGGGTCGTGGGCGAACAGGGTGGTGTACGGCAGGTAGGCGTCGGCCGCCACCGCCGCCGCCTCGATGCCGAGGGCGGTCAGCACCCGGCTGCAGTCCCGAGCCGTGGAGAAACGGGCACTGAGCTCGTCCAGGCTCTCCGTGCAGGGCGCGGCCACGGTCAGCACCTCGCCGACACCCGTACCGGCACACACACGGTCGCGGACGGCCGTGGCGGCATGCTGCGGGTCGCTCTCCGCCACGACGAGCGTGACGACGCCGTCCACTTCACCCGCCAGGCCGGACGGCGCGGCCACCGCCTGTGCGGCCCGCAGTGCCGCACGGCGCTGTTCCGGCGCCACCACGGTGATGACGACGGTGCGCAGATCGTCCGGGCGCAGTCTGCGGGCGCGCAGCCGGGCGGGCAGGCTCGCGTGGCGCCGGACATCGGGACTGACCAGGTCGCCGAGAAGTTCACCGCGCACATGGTCCTCGGCGTAGAGCACCGCATCCTGTTTCAGGGTGAGGAGCGCGGTGATCTGCGCGGCGCGCTCGATGGTCCGCTGCTCCACCGCGCCGAGTTCGACCGGGCCGTCACCGATGAGGAGGCCGCCGAGCATCATGTCCCCGGCGAGTACGGCGACCGCGGCATGGAACCCGCCGGTCGGCGGGTGCAGCGCGGTGCAGCGTCCGGAGCGCAGGCTGTCCGCGATCGCCGAGCGGACGGCGGGCGGGTCGATCGCCGAGGCCATGCTCCGGTCGTCGGACGCGGCGAGCACCGCGTAGCTCTCGTCGAGGATGACCACCGGGCGCTCCAGCGCCGCCCCCAGCGTTCGTGCGACATCCGCGGCGCCGCCTCCGCGCAGCACCGCGGCGGTCAGCTCCTCGTGCACCCGGCTGGCGCGTTCCATCGCCTCGACGTGGTCGGCGAGCGCGTCGTAGGCGCGCTGTGTCTCGGCGGCCGCGTCGCGTGCCTGGGTGAGCAGACGAGCCGACTGCAGCACGACGGCCACGTTGTCGGCGAAGGCCGACAGCAGCGAGACCTCTTCCGGGGAAAAGGCGTGCTCGGTGCGATTGGCGGCGAACAGCACGCCGAGGACCCGGCCGCCGGCGATCAACGGGACACCCAGCAGGGAGACAAGGCCCTCGGCGCGGACGGCGCTGTCGATGCTGTCGGCGTGGGGCACGTCGCGCAGCTGCTCGTAGCGGGAGGTCCACTGCGGCGCGCGGGACTCGACGACCTTGCTGGCCAGACCGATGTGGGGCGGCACCCGCAGTTTCTGGAAGGAGGGGGCCACCGCCCCGGCGGTGGAACGGACCCTCAGCTCGCGGGTGGTCTCGTCGAACTCGGACAGGTAGGTGACATCGGTGCCGGCCAGGTCGTGGGCGCGCCGTACCAGCCGGGTGATCAGCAGATCCACGTCGTGCAGTTCGGCGAGTTCCCGTGCGCTGGAGAACAGAGCGGCCAGTTCCCGTCCGCGCCGGTGCGACCGGGCCATCGCGCCCTGGAGCTCACGGACCCGGCGGCCCACCTGGGTGGCCGTGGCGGTGTCGAGATGTTCGGCGAGCAGCAGGTCCGGGACGGCTTCGGGCTCGTCCGGGCGGCCCTTCGCGGCGAGATCGAGCAAGGCCAGGACAGCGCTCACCGAGACGGCGACCTGCGGTGCCGGCTCGGTGTCCCGGGGTACTCCCACACGCACCACCCTGTGTGAATCATCCACTGAGAACCCTGCCCTGTGTGCTCACGATACATGGGCGCCGTCACACGGCGTCCCTAGAGTCTGAGGTGTGACAGCGACGTCATCCCCTGGACATCCGCTGGTCACAGCCCGTACCCCCCGTGCCCGGTTCTCACCCCGGCCGCAGCGCGAACTCCCGGCGTTCCGACGGACCTTTCACCGCAGGACATGATCATGATGGATGAACAGCCACTCAAGCCCGCCCACCGCCGCCGGTACCTCGGCGCCGTGCCCCGGCAGCGCTCCGCCGTGTGCGCCATGGCCGTGGAGACCCGGGCGGTCCCCGCCATGCGGGCCTTCACCCGCGACATGGCGACACAGTGGGGGGCACCCGCGGAGACCGTCGACGCACTGCGTGTGATCGCCACGGAACTGGTCACCAACAGCGTGCTGCACAGCGGAAGCTCCGAGGTGAGCCTGCTGGTGACGGTCGCCGACGCCACGGCGGCCGTCGAGGTCAAGGACATCGGCACCTGGCGGGAACGGTGCCGTGGCGCCGGGCTGCCCGACCAGACGGTGGACGGGCGGGGGCTGCGGCTGGTCCACGCCTTCGCCACGACCTGCCGGGTGGAGCGGAGCCCGCGGGGCACCGCCGTCCGCGCCGAGCTGCGGATTCCGCTTCCCGCTCCGCGAGGACGTCCCCGGGACCTGCCCGATCGCCGGTCGTCGCCGACGGGGGGTGAAACGGCCTGACCGGATCCCCCGGGGACACCCCGGCGACCCCGGCGCCCGTTCGCACTCCGGCGCCATGACACGTCCCCGCTCCGAACGGAGATGCGGGGCCACCTTGCCACCCCCGGCAGCCCGGTACCGCCGGCCCGGAACCGGGCACCGGGGGTTTCCCAGCGCGGCGGAACGCTTCTGCCCGGCGGCCCGACGAACCATGGCCGCGGCACCGGGCGGCCTGTCGACCGCAGGGCCCCGGGCGCCGCGCCGCCGCCCGCCCGTCGCACCGCTCGCCCGCTTTGCCGGGCCTTTCTTCTATGCGGCTCGTCACCGAAAACAGGAGGACCGATGGCAGTCAACAGCAGGCTTTCCGGCATGAAGGACCTGTCGGTCAGCGAGCGCCGCGCCCGCATCGCGCGCAGCGCCGCGGCCGACCCGGAGAGCCTGAAGGTGCTCGACCCCGAGCGCGGCCTCACCCTGGAGCAGGCCGACCACATGGTCGAGAACGCCATCGGTGTCCTCGGCGTCCCGCTGGGCGTGGCCACCAATTTCACCGTCAACGGCCGTGACTATCTGATCCCGATGGCCACCGAGGAGCCCTCAGTGATCGCCGCGGCCGGCAACGCCGCCCGTATCGCCCGGGTCGCCGGCGGATTCGCCACCTCGACCACGCAACCGCTCATGCGGGCGCAGATCCAGATCCTGGACGTCGCCGATCCGCACACCGCCCGGCTGCGGCTGCTCGAAGCACGCGACGAGCTGATCGCGCTGGCCGACGCACAGGACCCTCAGCTGCTGCGGTTCGGCGGCGGCGTCCGGGACGTGGACGTGCACCTGGTCGACGCTCCCGCAGACACCTATGTGGTGCTGCACCTGATCGTGGACGTACGCGACGCGATGGGCGCCAACGCCGTCAACACCATGGCCGAGGCGATCGCCGGGCGGGTCGGGGAGATCGCCCAGGGGCGCACGCTGCTGCGGATCCTCAGCAACAAGGCCGACCTGCGGCTGTGCCGGGCCCGAGCCGTGTTCGACGCCGACGCGCTCGGCGGACCGAAGGTGGTCGACGACATCGTGCACGCCGCCGCCCTGGCCGAGGCCGACCCGTACCGGGCCGCCACCCACAACAAGGGCA
This sequence comes from Streptomyces sp. NPDC102462, assembly GCF_044765425.1. Classification (NCBI taxonomy): domain Bacteria; kingdom Bacillati; phylum Actinomycetota; class Actinomycetes; order Kitasatosporales; family Streptomycetaceae; genus Streptomyces; species Streptomyces sp. NPDC102462. The sequence goes on from NZ_JBIWKB010000001.1 coordinate 427,482, forward strand.
TCATGAACGGCGTCGTCGCGGTCGTGCTGGCCACCGGCAACGACACCCGCGCCGTCGAAGCGGGTGCCCACTCGCACGCGATCGGCCGGTACGGCAGATACACGTCCCTGTCGCACTTCGAGAAGGACTCCGACGGCAATCTGGTCGGGGCCCTGGAACTGCCGATGGCGGTCGGCCTGGTCGGCGGGGCCACCAAGGTGCACCCGGTCGCACGGGCCGCCGTGGCCCTGCTCGGCGTCACCACGGCCCGCGAACTGGGCGAAGTCATCACCGCCGTCGGGCTGGCCCAGAACCTCGCCGCGATCCGGGCCCTGGCCACCGAGGGCATCCAGCGCGGCCACATGTCGCTGCACGCCCGCAACATCGCCGTCACCGCCGGCGCCACCCCCGAGGAACTGCCGCTCGTGGTCGCCCGGCTGATCACCGACCGGGCCGTACGCGCCGACCACGCCGAAGAAGTCCTCGCCGAGCTGCGCGGCAACGGCTGACGTCGCGCCTTGCCGCCCGCACGTTCATGAGCCAAGGGAGACACTGAGACATGGCACTACACGTTGGTATCGACGTCGGTGGCACCTTCACCGACGCGGTCGCGGTCCTCGACGACCGCACGGTGCGCGGGAAGGCGTTCTCCACGAAGGACGTCACCACCGGCATCCTGGGTGCGCTGGCCGTGCTGCAGGAACGCGCGGGCCTGTCCGAGGAGGAGTTCTACCGGGCCGTCGACCGGTTCGTGCTCGGCAACACGATCGTCACCAACGCGGTCGACGAGCAGAAGTACGCCACGGTGGCCCTCCTGACGACGCAGGGGTTCCGCGACACGATGCGGATCGCCCGGTCGGCGCGGACCGACGAGCGCGACCCGCACAAGATGCTGCCACCTCCCGCCATCGTGGAGCGCGGCCGCATCATCGAGGTCGCCGAACGCGTCGACGCGCACGGCGACGTCCTGGTGCCGCTGCGGGCGGAAGCCGTCGCCGCCGCGGTGGACGCCGCGCTCGCCACGGGCGCGCAGGCCATCGCCGTGTGTCTGCTGTGGTCGTTCCGCAACCCCGCCCACGAGCAGGCCATCGGCCGGTATCTGCAAGAGCACCACCCGGACGTCCCCTTCACCCTCTCCAGCAGCCTGACACCGGTCTACCGCGAGTACGAGCGCATGGTCACCACGGCCCTCGACGCCGCGGTCAAACCACTCGTCGCCTCGCACTTCGACCACCTCGCCGAGGAACTGCGCGCCCGGGGCCTGCGGGCCCGTGTGCAGATCATGCAGGTCCACGGCGGCTTCCTGTCGGTCGAGGAGACGAGCAAGGCGCCGATCTCCATGTTCAACTCCGGGCCGGTCGGCGGCGTCACCGGCGCCCGTCTGCTCGGGCGGCAACTGGGCAGGCGCCGGGTGCTGACCGCCGACATGGGCGGCACCAGCCTGGACGCCGCCGCCATCATGGACGACGAGTTCCGGCTGCTGCCGCGGGCCGAGATCGGCGGACTGCCGACGAGCCTGACCGTCGTCGACATCGAGACGATCGGCGCCGGCGGCGGCAGCGCCGCCTGGGTGGACGGCCGTGGCCTGCTCCGGGTCGGCCCGCACAGCACCGGCTCCACCCCCGGTCCCGCCTGCTACGGCAAGGGCGGGAGCCGCCCGGCCGTCACCGACGCCGCGCTCGTGCTCGGCCTGATCAACCCCGGCTACTACCTCGGCGGGAGTGTCGAGCTGTACGAGGACCTGGCCCGCGAGGCGCTGCGCGAACACGTCGCCGAACCCCTCGGGCTGACCGAGGACGCCGCGGCCGAGGGCGTGTACCGCCTCGCCACCTCCCAGATGGCGAACGCGCTGCGCAAGATCACCGTCAACCGCGGCCATGACCCGCGCGAGTTCACCCTCGTCGGCTTCGGCGGCGCCTGCGGGCTGTTCGCCGCGAGCATCGCCGCCGAGATCGGCGTGAGCGAACTCGTCATCCCCCGCAACGCCGCGGTGTTCTCCGCCTACGGGCTCATGCACGCCGATTCCGTCTTCTCCGCCGTGCGGACCAGCCCCTGGACGATGCAGCAGCCGGCCGCCGACCTGGACCGCGAGTTCCAGGCCCTGGAGCGGCGCGCCCGGGCGTGGTTCGACACCGAGGGCATCCCCGAGGACCGGCGGGAGCTGTACCGGGAGGCCGACATGAAGTTCGTCGGCCAGATCTTCGAGGTCACCACGCGGCTCGGGGGCGGGACCTTCACCGAGGCGGACAAGGACGAACTGCGCGCGCGGTTCATTGCCGACTACGAGAGCGAGTTCGGGGCCGGGACGGCCTGGACCGAGACGGACATCCTGCTGGTCAACTCCCGGGTGCGGGCGATCGGCCGCAGCGACGTCCAGCAGGTACGGCAGGTCGCGGACGCCGACGAGAGCCACGCGCTGCTGCGCCGCAGCATCCTCGAACCGGCGACCGGGGCACGGACCGAGGTGGAGGTGCACCGGGGCTTCGCCGCGTTGGCGCGGGCGAAGGGACCCTGCCTGCTGGAGGAGCCCGACACCACCGTGTACGTGCCCACCGGCGCCACGGTGGAGCTGACCGACGCCGGTCACTTCCTCATCCGACTCGAGTCGACCCACTGAACGCCCGCCCGCACGCCACGGCCGCATCCAGGAGACCCATATGACCGCACCAGCCACCGGCCGGCTTCCCGCCGGGTTCGACCCCGTCACCCTCGAAGTCATCCGCATGCGTCTGGACTCCATCGTGGAGGAGATGGGCATCGCGATGATCCGCTCGTCCGGCTCACCGGTGATCACCGAGGCCGGCGACTTCAACACCGCGCTGTTCGACCCGGCCGGCCGCATCTACGCCTACTCCGACTACGTCCAGTTCCACATCGGCTCCGGCAGCGTCGCCGTGCAGAATCTGGTCAGGGAGATCGAGGGCGAGCCGCTTGCCCCCGGCGACGCCTTCATCTGCAACGATCCGCACACCGCCGGCGCGAGCCACCCGCCGGACACCAATGTGATCTCGCCGATCTTCCACGGTGACGAACTGATCGGCTGGGCGCAGTCCCAGGCCCATCTCGTCGACGTCGGCGGGATGACGCCGGGCGGCTTCGCCCCCGATGCCCACGACTGCTACAGCGAGGCACTTCGGCTCCCGCCGGGAGTGAAGATCTTCGAGAAGGGCGAGCCCGTCGCCTGGGTGCGACGCATCCTGCTCAACAACGTCCGGGTGCCCGCGCTGTTCTGGAACGACGTACGCAGCCTGGTCGCCAGCAACAACACCGGGATCCAACGCCTCCTCGCCACGATCGAGGAGTTCGGGCTCGACGACTTCCGCGCGTACACCCGGCTCAGCTTCGAACTGGCCGAGCAGGTGGTCCGTGACCGTGTCGCGAAGATCCCCGACGGAACGTACGCGGCCGAGGAGTGGACCGAGCACAACGGCCACGAGGACGAGCTGTACCGGGTCGCCTGCACCATGACCAAGCGGGGCGAGCAGATCACGTTCGACTTCACCGGATCCAGCGAGCAGACCGACGGCTTCGTCAACTGCAGCTACGGAGCGCTCGTCGGGAGCGTCGCCACCGCGGTCGTACCCATCCTCGCCTGGGACGTGCCGTTCAACGAGGGCGTGATGACCGCCTTCGAGGTCATCGCCGAGCCGGGCTCCCTCGTCAACCCCACGCCCCCGGCCCCGATCAGCAACGGACACCTGACGACCGGCGCCCGCGTCAGCCGGCTCGTCACCAAGCTGATGAACGACGCCTGCCGGGGCAGCGCCGACGAGACCGTCCGCGGCCGCACCCAGGGCGTGTGGGCCGACTCGTGGACCGGCGGCATCTCGGCCGGCACCTCGGACGACGGCGAGTACTTCGTGCTGTTCAACATGGACGGCGGAGGAATGGGGGCCGGGGCCCAGCCGGACCACGACGGCCTGGACTGCGCCGGGATGATGACCCAGGTCAACAACATGCTCCCGGACGTCGAGATGAACGAGATGCTGTATCCCGTCCTCTACCTGTGGAAGCGGCTCAACACCGCCAGCGCCGGGCACGGGGCCCACCGCGGCGGCCTGGGACTGGAGTTCGCCTGGACGCTGCACGGCGCGCCCGGTGCCCTGCAGACCGTGTTCGCCCCCAGCGCCCAGGTGGTCGCCGACGGATACGGCGGCGGGCTTCCCGGCGGCGGCAGCGGGCACGAGATCCTGCGCCGGTCCAACGTCGCCGCCCTGCTCGCCGCGGGCACGGTGCCCACCGACGACGGCCTCGCCTGCGACGAGCGGGACCTGCTGGCGATCAACCAGTCCTCGGTGCGGGTGGCGGCCGGCGACGTCTTCGTGCAGTGGATCGCCGGGGGCGGCGGGTACGGGGACCCCCTTCTGCGCGATGCGGAACTCGTCGCCAGGGACGTCCGCGACGCGTACATCACCGGCCGCACGGCATCCGCCGTCTACGGGGTGGTGCTCGCCGACGGCGCGGTGGACGCCGCCGCGACGGCACGCGCCCGCGAGGCGATGCGCGCCGCCCGGATCGGCGGCGCGCCGGCCGCGGCGGTCGCCGCCGACGCCCCCGCCGGCGCTTCCGCGCCCCGCCGTGCCGCGGACGGCTGGTACTGCCCGGCCAGCGGCGCCCTCGTCAGCACGAAGGACGACTGGCGGCAGGACGCCGTCGTCACCACCCGCGTGGCCGCCGAACGACTCGGCGAGTACGGCGTCCGCGTGCGTCCCCGTCAGGGCGGGCAGCGTGTCCTCCTCGACGAGTTCTACAGCCCGCGCTGCGGCACCCTGCTCGACGCACGCATCCGGGTCGAAGCCGCGACGGCCGGCTGATTCCACCGCAGTACTCGAAGAAGGAGGTGTTACCGCGTGACGGAGTTCAACGGCGCGTTCGACCTCGGTGCCGTCCTGCCGGGCGGTCCCGCGCACGGGGCGCTGCGCGGCGTCGTGGTCCTCGACATCACACGGGTGGTCGCAGGGCCGTTCTGCTCGATGATGCTCGCGGACCTCGGAGCGACGGTCATCAAGATCGAGAACCCGAAGGACCCGGACTATGCGCGCGCGTTCCCCCCGCTGCTGACGTCGGCCGAGGGCGAGGCGTTCAGCGGGTTCTTCGCCCAGTACAACCGGAACAAGCTCGGCATGACCCTGGACCTGTCCAGGACCGAGGGCAAGGACCTGCTGCGCACGCTCGCCGGGCGCGCGGACGTCCTGGTCGAGAACTTCCGCGGCGGCACCATGGACAGACTGGGCGTCGGCTACCGCGAACTGCGCAAGGTCAATCCGCGGCTGGTCTACACCGCGATCTCCGGTTACGGGCAGACCGGCCCGTACCGGCGCAAGCCCGCCTACGACAACAGCGCGCAGGCCACGGGCGGCCTGTGGTCGATGAACGGCTTCCCCGACCGTCCGCCGGTCCGGGTCGGCACCATCATCGGCGACCTGTCGGCCACGCTCTACGCCGTGATCGGCACGCTGGCCGCGCTGCGGCATGCCGAGCGCACCGGTGAGGGGCAGCTGGTGGACATCTCCCAGCAGGACTCGGTGCTCAGCCTGACCGAGAACGCGGTCGTCTCGCACACCGTCGAGGGCAAGACACCGGCTCCCCTCGGCAACGAGCATCCGTTCGTCAAACCCTATGAGCTCTACCCGTGCAAGGACGGCTTCGTCTTCTTCGGCGGCTACACCGACAAGTTCTGGCGGCTGACCTGCGAGATGTTCGGCGAACCCGGGCTGGCCGCCGACCCGGAGATCGACACGATGGCCAAGCGGTTCACACCGGAGGTCTACGAGCGCCGGGTACGGCCGCTGCTGCACAGGTGGTTCGCCGACCGTACGAAGCTCGAACTGGAAGAGCTCGCCGGCGACCTCGTGCCGCTCAGCGCGATCAAGGACATCGGTGAGGTCATCGCCGATCCTCAGATCCAGGCCCGGGACATGGTCGTCGACGTCGAGTACCCCGGCTTCGGCCCGCTGCGCATGGTCGGCTCGCCGGTCAAACTCGACGTCACCCCGGCCCGGCCGCGGGGACTGGCGCCCCGGGTCGGCGAGCACACCGACCAGCTGCTGCGCGCCTTCGCGGACCTGTCCGAGGCACACATCCGCGCCCTGCACGAGACGGGGGTGGTCTGAGATGAGCGGCATCACCCTCGACCGTGACGGGCCGGTCGCGCTCATCCGGTTCGACCGGCCGGGGAAGCTGAACTCGCTGACCCTGGCGATGTACGAGGAGCTGGGTGCGGCCTTCGACGAGGTCCGCGACGACGAGTCGGTCGGCGTCGCGGTCCTCACGGGCGCGGGTCACCGGGCCTTCTGTGTCGGCGCCGACCTCACCGAATCGATCCCGGCGCTCGCCGAGGGACGGTTCGACATCTCCCGGTGGGACAGGGCTCACCAGAAACACACCACCTTGTTCAAACCGGTCGTCGCGGCGGTCAACGGGCTCTGTCTCGGGGGCGGGTTCGAGATCATGCTCTCCACGGACCTGCGGATCGCCGCCGACACGGCCGAGTTCGGGCTCCCCGAAAGCGGCGTCGGAGTCGTCCCGGCCGGCGGCACCCTGACGCGGCTGACCCGCCAGATCCCCTACGTCTGGGCGATGGAGCTGATGCTGCTCGGCGACAGGATCACCGCCGGCACCGCCCTGCGCTACGGCCTGCTCAACGCCGTGGTGCCCGCCGACCGGCTGCTGGAGACGGCGATGGACCGGGCGCACCGGCTCGCCGCCCGCAGCGGCACCGCCCTGGAGACGATCAAGGAGTCGGTGCTGCGTCTCGGGGACCTCCCGCAGGACCAGGCCTTCCACTCCGAAGCGCTGTACGGGCAGCGGGCGTTCACCGCCGCGGACGCCCATGAAGGGCTGGCCGCGTTCGCCGAGCGCCGCCCGCCCGACTTCCCCTCCCGCCGGAACGTCAAGAAGCCCCCCGCATGACGGAGCCACCCCGGGAACGCCGCCCGCCGGTCCGCCGGCGAGCGGCACCCGTCGCCGCGCGTGGCGTTCCCCGTGGCCGCACCCCTCGCCCTTCCCACCGCCTCACAGGGACGCCATGACATCCAAGGACACCCACACCCCTTCGTCCTCCGGCGCGTTGCCCCGCACATCCCCCCAACAGGGCCTGCCCGAACGGGTCCGCATCTACGAGGTCGGCCCCCGCGACGGCCTGCAGGCCGAAGCCGTCCGCGTCCCCACGGACGTCAAGGCCGAGTTCGTCCGGCGGCTCGCCGACGCGGGTCTGACCACCATCGAGGCCACCAGCTTCGTCTCGCCCCGGTGGATACCCCAACTCGACGACGCGCACGACGTACTCACCGCCCTGGGACCCCGCGAGGACATCCGCCTGCCGGTGCTCGTGCCCAACGACCGGGGCCTGGAGCGGGCGCTGGCCGCCGGCGCCCGGGAGATCGCCGTCTTCGCCAGCGCGACGGAGTCCTTCGCGAGGAACAACCTGGCACGGGACGTGGCGGGGGTGCTGGCGATGTCCGAACCGGTCGTGCGCCGGGCCCGGTCCGCGGGCCTGCCGGTACGCGGCTATGTGTCGATGTGCTTCGGCGACCCCTGGGAAGGCGACGTGGAGCCCCGCGAGGCCGCCGCGGTCGCCCGCAGGCTCCTCGACATGGGCTGCACGTCCCTGTCCCTGGGAGACACCATCGGTACCGCAACGCCAGGACACGTCCTGGAACTCCTCGACACCGTACGGGGCGCGGGTGTCCCGCTGGAGCGGACCGCCCTTCACTTCCACGACACCTACGGCCAGGCCCTCGCCAATGTGCACGCCGCGCTGACGGCGGGCATCACCGAGTTCGACAGCTCCGCCGGCGGCATCGGAGGCTGCCCCTACGCCCGCAGCGCCACCGGCAACCTCGCCACCGAGGACCTGGTGTGGATGCTGCGCGGACTCGGCATCCACACCGGGGTCGACCTGGACGCGCTGGCGGCCACCAGCCGGTGGATGGCCGGACACCTCGGCCGCCCGAGCCCGTCCCGCGTCGTCACCGCCCTCACCTGAGACTCCGTACAGGGCGGGCCCAGGGCGAGCGGGCCAGCCGCGCGACGGTCCGCCAGAGTGCGTTCCAGGACTGAAGGGGGAATCGTGTCGCGCGAGCACCCTCAGCGGTAGGCGCGCAGGAAGGCGTCGACCCCGTCGGTGATGATCGTCAGGGTCTCCGGCTCTTCCTCCTCGGCGTCGTGCCGGTCGTCCAGCGCGTCCAGCGCGAGGCCGATCGTCAACGCGGTGAAGTGCCGCGCCGCGAGGACCGGATCGGGGGCCCGGATCTCGCCGTCCGCGGCCAGCACGGCGAACCGCTCCTCCAGCATCCGCTCGGGCCGGTCGCGCACGGCCTCGGCCAGCCGCGGAGCAGGCCGCTGCGCGGTCAGCCGCCGGAAGGTCGAGTAGTCGGAGGACGGAAAGGTCTGGGTGACCACCCGCCGCCCGAACGCCGTCAAGGCGGCGCGCAGGTCACGGCCCGGTGTCAGCTCCTCGTCGATCGCCGCGCGAACGGAACGCACCAACGCGTCGTTGACGCGCTCGACCACACGCAGGAACACCTCCGCCTTCTCCCCGAAGTGGTCGTAGACGGTCCGCTTCGAGACCTGCGCCCGGGCCGCGATGGCGTCGACGCTCGCCCGCTCGTAGCCCTCGGCGAGAAACAGTGCCTCGGCCGCGTCCAGGATCGCGGCTCTCTTGCCCTCGGACCGCCGCCGGCGCCCGGGGGTCTGAACTGCGGCAACACCCCTTGACATGGGCTCAGCATAACGGCGGAGCCCAAAACCACACCGACTGGTGTAGTTTTTGGCTACGGCGGCCCACGGCAGGGAGGCAGCGACATGGGATTTCCGGGAGCCCGGCGGATCCGCATCGGCGTCGCTTCGTGTGAGTTTCCTGTGAGGTACCGGCCGTACGGGCGGGGCCGGCGCGGTCCTCGCACGTCAGGGCCTTGCCGTTCCCATGAGGCGTTCATGTTCGTCCACATGGGGCCCACGTCCGCGGTCGAAGGTGAAGCGGTGCGCGCGGCAGTCGCGCGCACGGTTTTGCCATCGGTTCTGGAGAGTTCGATGATCGAAGTTCGTGGCCTGACCAAGCGGTACGGTGATGTCCTCGCCGTGGACGATCTGACCTTCGCGGTCCGTCCCGGAGAGGTGACCGGCTTCCTGGGGCCCAACGGCGCCGGCAAGTCGACGACGCTGCGCATGATCCTGGGCCTGGACGCCGCCGACTCGGGCACCGCGACGGTGGGCGGGCGGCCGTATGCCGAGCAGCCCGCACCCTTGCGGGCGGTCGGGGCGCTGCTCGACCCTGGCGCGGTGCTGCCCAGCCGCACCGCCTACCACCATCTGCTGGCGCTCGCGGCCGGCAACGGGATCCCACGCGGCCGGGTCGACGAGGCGCTGGCCGAGGTGGGCCTGGAGAAGGCGGGCCGGCGCAGGGCGGGAACGTTCTCCCTCGGTATGCGCCAGCGGCTCGGCATCGCCGCCGCACTGCTGGGCGATCCACCGGTGCTGGTCTTCGACGAACCCCTCAACGGGCTGGATCCGGAGGGCATCGTATGGATCCGCACGCTCATGCGGAAGGCGGCCGCCGAGGGACGCGCCGTGCTGATGTCCAGCCATCTGATGAGCGAGATGGAGCTGACCGCCGACCACCTCGTCGTCGTCGGCCGCGGCAGGCTGATCGCCGACATGACGATGAAGGATTTCATCGAGGCGCACTCCGAGCGCGAGGTTGTGGTGCGCACCCCGCAGGCCGAGGCGCTGCGCCGGAAGCTGGCCACGGCCGTGGACGTGCGCACGGAGGGCGGCGACACCCTGGTGGTGACCGGTCTGGAAACCGCCGAGATCGGGGCCCTGGCGGCGGCCGGCGGTGTCGAACTGCACGAGCTGTCGCCGCGCCGGGTCTCGCTGGAGCAGGCGTTCATGGAACTCACCCGCGATGCGGTGGAGTACCGGGCCGACAAGGAGACGAGCCGATGAGCCGCATCCTCACGCTGCTTCGACCGAAGCCGGCGAACACGCCGAAGGCGCCGAAGACGAAGCGCCCCGGCCGCCGCCGGCCGGCCTCGTCCAGCGGTGCGCGGGCGGCCAAGGCGACCTTCGTGCACTGCCTGCACGCCGAATGGATCAAGATCCGTACGATGCGGTCGACGCTGTACGTGGTCCTCGGCACCCTGGCGTTCTGCCTGGGTCTCGCCGCGTTGAACGGCTCGTCCGCGGGCAGCGACTACGCGAGCATGACACCTGCCGACCGGGCCGCGTTCGACCCCCTGGCCACCAGCCTGCGCGGCTATCTGCTCGCGCAGATCGCCCTCGGACTGCTGGGCGGCCTGGTCATCTCCTGCGAGTACGGCGCGCGCACGATCGTCAGCACTCTGACGTCCGTCCCGCACCGGATCCGGGTGCTGGCGGCCAAGGCCGTCGTCCTGGTGGCGGTGGTGCTGCCGGTCGGCATCGTGGTGTCGCTGGCCGGGTTTCTGGTCGGGCAGGGCGCGCTGGCCGGGGCGGGCGCTCCGCACCTCTCGCTCGGCGACGGCATGGCGCTGCGCGGCGTGCTCGGCGGTGGCCTGTATCTGGCGCTCGCCGGACTCTTCGGACTGGCTCTGGGCACCATGATCCGCAGTACGACGGCCACGGTGACGACGCTGTTCGGGGTGATGCTGATCGTCCAGGCGTTCGCACCGGCCCTGCCCGGCGCGGTCGGTGACTGGGTGTCGACGTACTGGCCGCCGATCGCCGGCGGACAGATCATCACCGGCTACCGCGATCCCGCGCTGCTGGGTCCCTGGGCAGGTCTGGGCGTGATGGCGGGCTGCGTGGCCGTGCTGATGGCGGCGGCGTTCGTGGTCTTCCGCAGGCGCGACGCGTAGCAGGCACGGACACCGAGACGCGGACGATCGAGGGTCGGGGGCAGAGGACATGACGACGGCACAACGACTGCTGCTGGTGGAGGACGAACCCACCCTGCGCGAGCTGCTGTCGGCGAGTCTGCGGCTGGCAGGATTCGAGGTGGTCCCGGCCGAGACCGGCGCCCAGGCGCTGGACGCGGTCCGGGACCGGCGCCCCGACCTGATCGTCCTGGACGTGATGCTGCCCGACATCGACGGCTTCGAGGTCGCCCGCCGGGTGCGGGAACGGCACTGCGGCCGGGGACCCGGGCACCCGCCGATCCTGTTCCTCACCGCACGCGACGCGACCGAGGACCGCATCAGCGGACTGCGGGCCGGCGGGGACGACTACGTCACCAAGCCGTTCGACCTCGAAGAACTCGTCCTGCGCATCCAGGCGGTGCTGCGCCGCACCAGCGGGCCCCGGCAGGACGGCCGCCTGGTCGTGGGGGAGCTGGAGCTTGACCCCGACAGCCACCAGGTGACCCGGAGCGGACAGCCCGTGCAATTGTCCCCGACCGAATTCAGCCTGCTGCGCGTGCTGATGGAGAACGCCGGCCAGGTCCTGACGAGGGCGCAGCTCCTCGAACGTGTCTGGCACTACGACTTCGGCGGCGACGACTCCATCGTCGCCTCCTACATCAGCTATCTGCGCCGCAAGATCGACACCGGTGAGCCCAAGCTGATCCACACGGTGCGCGGCACCGGGTACGTACTGCGCAGGCCCCGCCCGTGACCGCACCCGCCCGCGGCGCGCTCAGCGGGCTGTCGCTGCGCGGGCGGTTGCTGGCCATCTGCCTTGCGCTGCTCGTCGTCGCGCTGCTCGCGAGCAACGCGCTGCTCGTCACCCTGCTCCAGCGTCAGCTGGTGCACCAGTTGGACAACCGGCTGTACACCGCCGCCACGGTGGCGGCGCGCCTGCCCGACCTGTCGAAGGCGCCCGGCGGCACGGCGCCTTCGCAGGTGCGCGACGCCGTGGAGCAGGAGCTGACCGGCGACGCCTACGTCGCCTACCTCCACGCCGACGGCCGCGTCCGGCAGAACCTGCGCCCGGCCACCGGCAGCGCCCCGCGGCTGCCGGTCCTCACGGCGTCGGCCGTCGCCGCCCGCGGTGGCCGTCCCTTCCTGGCCACGGCCGGGGACGGCAGCGGTGACTGGCGCGCGATCGCCGTACCCCTCGCCGCCGCCCGGCACGCCCCGGGCGGCAGCGTCGTCGTGGCCGGCTCCCTCGACCAGGTCAGCTCGACGATCCGGCACCTGGGCACGGTGATGCTGGTGGTCGACTTCGTGGTGCTCGCCCTGCTCGGGGGCATCGGCTGGTTCGCCGTGCGCGCCGGGCTGCGTCCCCTGCGCCGTATCGAGACGACCGCTGCGGCCATCGCGGGCGGCGACCTGTCCAGCCGTGTCCCGCAACCGGCGTCCACCCGCACCGAACTGGGCCGCCTGTCCACCGCGCTCAACGGCATGCTGGACCGGATCGAAGCAGGCGACGCCGCGCGCGCCGCCACCACCGAGCGCATGCGCACGTTCCTCGCGGACGCCAGTCACGAACTGCGCACCCCGTTGTTCGGCATCAAAGGCTTCACCGAGCTGTACCGCATGGGTGGCATGCCCGAGCGCACCGACGTCGACACCGCGATGCACCGCATCGAGCACGAGGCGGCCCGCCTCGTCCGCCTGGTCGAGGACCTGCTGCTGCTCGCACGCCTCGACGAGGACGCCGTCGACGGCGGTACCCACCTGCCCCTGCGCCTCACCCCCATGGACCTGCGCACCCTGGCCGCCGACGCCCTGCACGACCTGCGCGCCCTCGACCCCCGGCGCCCCGTGACCCTGACCGGCCCCGGCGGCGGCCCGCCCGGCGGCGCCCCCGTCCTCGGGGACGAGGCACGCCTGCGCCAAGTGACCTCCAACCTGGTGGGCAACGCCATCGCTCACACCCCGCCCGGCACACCGGTACGCATCGGTGTCGGCACACGGGACGGGCAGGCGGTCCTGGAACTGAGCGACCGGGGGCCGGGCATGACACCCGATCAGGCAGCCCACGCGTTCGACCGCTTCTACCGGGCGGACAACGCCCGCGGCCGAACGCACGGAGGAGGGGCAGGGCTCGGCCTCGCCATCGTCCATTCCCTGGTGACAGCCCACCACGGTCATGTGGAGGTCCGCACCGCCCCCGGTCAGGGCGCCACTTTCCGCGTCCTGCTCCCTGTGCACCCCGACCGTCCCGGCACCCGTGACTGACCATGTGTTCCGGACCCACTCCCGGGCCGGCCCTCCGGGGCACGCGGTGAGCCGTGTGGGGGTCACGCCGACGAACCGACCTCCGTGTCCAGTCCGCAGTCCTGTGTGACGGCTTCGAGCTGTGCGGACACGTGGCCTGCGACGTCCTCGGCCGACAGGGGAAGCGGTGCCGTGGCGAAGACATCGCCCAGTGCGGTCACCGCATCGGTCGCGGTGCGCTGCCAGACGGACGTCCAGGCGCTCAGGGTCTGCCGCAACTCCGGCCGCCGCTCGATGGCGTACCGGGCCAGGGCCGTGCTCCAGTCCCGGCTGCGGCGGCTGTCCTGCCCGAACTCCTTGAGCAGGGCGGCGAGCAGGTCGTCACCGTTCTGCTTGGCCAGCACGGCCATGCTGCCGTTGAGGATCGTGTCGAGGGCGGGCTTGACGGCGAGGTTCAAAGCGGTGAACGCCTCGCCCCAGTCCCGGACGGTGAGGAGCTGTTCCAGCGCTCGTCGCAGTGGCTGCCAGGCGGGGTCACTCTCCCATGTGTGCCGGGCGGTCGCGGTGGCGGCCAGTTCGTCCCCGTGGGCCAGTGACAGGGACTTCGTCCAGTAGGCGAGCCACTGGACGCGGCGCATCTCGTCGCCTGCCTGGAAGGCGGCGCAGTTGACGAGGAAGGCGGAGGGCGCCATCTGCGACACATACATGCTGGTCATCTGGAGCACATGCAGCGGAAACCGCATGGGCACCGCGAGATGCCGCAGGGTGCGGACCCACTCCGGGTCGAGGTCGTCCACCGAGGCCGCGGTTTCGTGGTCGTCGACGAGCGCGTCGACGTAGGTCTCACGGCCGTGCTGTTGGAGGACGTACTTCCGGTAGGTCAGGCGGTGCGGGTCATGGAAGGATTCCCAGTCCTCGACCTGGAAGGGTGACCCTTCGCGGTACTTCAGGTACCACTGGTTCACCGGTGCCGCGGGCGAGATCTCGAACGGGGCGGGATCGCGCCGGAAGCTGTGCAGGAACCGGGCGGTCACCACCTCGTACTCACTCGGTTTCCTCTTGACGTCGCCGAGCGCGCTCCAGGCCTTCGGCTTCGGGCGTTTACGGATGTGCACTGCCGGCCTCCTGCCTCTCCAGATACCAGGTCAGTTGATCCTCGGTGGTCCTCATCCGGCCGGCGAACGCGGTCAGCACGGATTCGATCTGCGACAGCGGATAGGGAGCGCCCAGTTCCTCTTCGAGGCTGGCCCGGGTGAGCCGGCATTCCCATGCGGCCTGGATCCTTATGTAGCCGCCCCTGTCGATCACTTGGACGTTCTTGTCGTGGTTGTCCGTTTCGATGGCGGCGATGATGGCATCAGTGAGTTCGGAATCCGTACCCCGGATGACCGGCCCGACCATCTTGGCCGCGGGTTGCGGCTCTTCGTCCAGCACTTCGGCCCCTTGGCTCGTCTGCTCGTCTCCACGGTCGCGATGGCCACGGCCGCGGCGTCAGTGACTCGTCGTTCCCGTCCCGGCCGGGACGGCGATGTCCAGCCGGTCCCCGTTCAGACGGACCGGGTATTCACGCAGTCGGCAGTTCTGGGGATTGACCCCCCGGCCGTCTCGCACATCGAATTCCCACAGGTGGCTGGGGCAGGTCAGGACGTTGCTCTCCGTGTCCCAGTCGCCGTCGGCCAGCAGGGACCCCTGATGCGGACACGTGGCCTGGAACGCCTTGACGGTACCGCCGATCAGACGCAGCAGCAGTACTGCCCGGCCGTCGATGTCCACGTCCAGGAAGTCGCCCTCCAGCAACTCCTCGTCGGGCAGCACCGTCACCCAGCGGACGTCCTCGCTCATACGTAGGCCATCCGCAGGATGTCCATCGGGGCTATGCCCGCTGCCCGGACCGTGTTCTGCTGGTCCAGCAGGTTCTCGTTGTGCCACACGCCGATGGGCCGGTCCCGGGGGGCGACCGTGGACCCGACCGCCTGCTGGGCCACGGCCTGGGCCACGGCCGCCAGAGAGTCGGCGTCGTCGACCGGGATCAGCCGGACCATCACGTCACCGTCGAATGCCGCACGGACGAACATCACTGCCACGGTGTCTCCGCTCTGCTCGTGCGTCCAGGGGAACGCAAGGGATGGCAAGGAACTGCAGGGGCTTGCGGCAGAGCGCTCAGGCGCGCGCCGGGAGCGCCGCGGGCGCCGGCGTCCGGTCGGGCTCGGCCCAGGCATAGCCGGTGGCGTCCTTTCCGCTCTCGGCAGGGCTGATGCCCATGTAGGCCAGTACACCCTCCAGGGTCGCGGGCTGGATCTGGCCGGCGGCGAACCGGTCGGAGAGCGAGAGGTGCCCGGCGTAGCGCTCCGGGTCCTGCTCGAAGATCCACTTGCAGGGTGCGGAGCAGAAACTGTAGGTGCGGCCGTTGCGCTCGACCGTCAGCGGAGCCGGCGATTCCAGGTGTCCGGCGAGGTGGCCGAGCGGGGTGAGGACCGCCAGGTCGCAGAGGTTGCACATCACCGGCAGCGTCTGCGACACCGTGCGTTCGAGGGCGCCTTCCCGGACATTCCGCGTGATCATGTCCCACGGCTTGCCGAAGGTCTCGTTCCAGCCGGGGTACTTCTGTTCGAGCCAGTCCCGTTCGGCGGTGGACATTCCCGCGTCCGGGTCCCACCACAGGGTGGGCCGCAGGTACCACAGGCCCAGCTGGTAGGCGTGGTGGATCCAGTCCAGTTCCGGCAGGAAGTGATCGTCCCAGTACCAGGGCTTGTCCAGTCCGGCCTCGCGGATCTGGTCCAGGAACTGCTTGACGATCCATTCGTTCATGAACTCTTTGAACGAGCGCTCACGATGTTCCAGCGGCGAGTAGTAGTCCGTCGAGACGCCGGTGAGCAGCGAGAACAGCCGCCACCCCCGCCAGAACGAGATGTCGACCAGGCGCTGGGCCACGTCCTTGCGGCCGCTGGCCGTCAGCACCGCGATGGTCGCCGCGCCCTGCTGGGCATGGCGCGCCTCGTCGGTCTGGACCGAGGCGACCAGCGACGCGAAGTCGATGTCTCCCACGCTGAGCGCGTCGGCGGCCAGACTCATGAAGTGCAGGTTGGTGAAGCCGGTCTCCAAAGAGAACGGCAGCTGCACCCCGATCGAGACGGCGTCGCCGGCCACGGCCAGGTCCTCGATCTCGGAACGATTCGCGATCGCCCCCCAGTTGTTGGTGTGCTGCTCCCTGTGCGCCCAGTCCATCCGGGGCTCCTTGGCCAGCAGCTGGTACGAGAAGTAGAGGTGGATCTGGGCGTGCCGGATCTCGTCCAGGAAGCCGTACACCGCCTGGTTGCGCCACGCCGCCGCGCGCCCGAACCGGGCCATCCGCAGCTCGCCGAACCCCGCCATGTACTCCGTGAACGGCGCGGCGCTGAAGTGGATCAGCGCGGCCGACTTCCAGCCCGGGTCGAGCTGTTCGTACGTCGTCGTACGGCTGACCACGGAGTTCACCGCGTAGACGGACGCCTCCTTGGCCGTCTGGTTGTGCACGTACTCGCGATAGCTGATCTTGTAGGGCTCGTCCCAGGACCACCAGTTCTCGGCGGGGATGCCGAACTTGGCGCACATCGTGTCGGGGAACGCCTCTGCTTCCTCGACGTACGACAGCGTCCAGTTCATGTCCCGCGTCAGGTCGTACCAGTCCGATCGGGCAAGACGAGGCATGTTCTCTCCTCCCATGGCTCGGTGAGCCCAACACCCGGTGTGGGCGAATCCCGCTGTGACAGCCCAGTAGACCGTCCGGGGCGAACGGTGCACAGCCGCTCAAGAAGAGCGGACGGGGGCGAACTTGGTGACTTAGTGCACTTGTGAAACCGTGGACCGGCCACCGCGGCGCCCCCGTCCGGCCGCCGCGGCCGCACGTGTGGCGCGATACGGCGTCAGGGGGCGAGCGCGGCTGCCTCGGCGAGGAACTGCCGGACGGCGGGATGAGCCCGATGGGGCCGCAACTGTCTGATCATGGTCTGCAGCCGGCGGGTCGCGCGGGCCGAGTGAAGTGCGGGGTAGGCGGCGAGGAAGGTCCGCCACTGGGAAAGCGCCGCGTCCAGGTGGCCGATGCGCAGATGGGTCTCGGCGAGATACGCGCGGGTGAGAGCGGTGGCGCGGGGTTCGGCGGCGGTGCGCAGCCGCAGCGAGAGCGTCAGCGCCGCGCGGGCGCCGGCGAGGTCTCCCAGCGCGGCCAGGGTCTGGGCTCGCTGGTAGTGCAGCGCGCCCGCAGGGTAGCCGGTGAAGGGGCCGGGCGCCGCGTCGGCGCGCGCGTGGCAGTGCTCGGCGCGAGCGAGCGACGCCAGCGCGCCACGGCGGTCGCCGTGCGCCTGCACCACCGCCAGATGGGACAGGGCGTAGGCGAGCACGGCGGGCGGGGCGTGCCTGGCGTGTGCGACGGCCTGTTCCGCGAGATTCAGTACCGCCGGGCTGTGGTGGCCCAGGTCGTGGGCCTGGGTGGCCATGACGCGCAACGCGATGGCGAACGTGACGGCGTCTTGGGCGTCGGTGGCGAGCCGCGCGGCGGATCGGTGGTAGTGCTGGCCGACGCCGTGGTGTCCGCTGTCCGCCGACGCGATGCCCAGCAGCAAGGTCAGCCGGGCGATGGCGGACAGCAGTTGGCGGTGCACGGTGTCATGGGCCGAGATGTGCAGCAGGGGAGCGACGCGGTCGGCGAGGTAGGCGGCCAGCGCGGCCCGTATCGCCTCGCCTCCGTGCCGTTCGGCCGCGCCGTGGAACAGCGCCGCCATGGCGCTGATCTCGTCGATGTGGCCCTGCTCGACGTGCGTCGGGGCGGCTGCGGCGGCCGGCGGCTGTTCCGTCGGTTGATCGAAGATCGCCAGGCCGGTGCGAGAGAGCGCGGCGAGACTGAAGCCGCCCGCACCCAGCACGACCCGCCGCGACGGGTCGAACTCGGCCCGGGTCAGCTGGATGAGCGTCCGTAAAGGGGACTGCTCCGGCGAGTTGACCACGGTCGCCGGAGTGCGTGTGAGCCCGGCGTCCTGGGCGGTGACGGGCTTGTCCAGCTTGCGCGAGAGGCATTCAAGCAACAGTGCGGGAGCGGGCGGCCTGGGGTGTGCGCCGGCCAGCCAGCGCCGCACCGCGGTTTGATCGCAGGCCAGTGGCACACCGCGCTCGGCGGCCACCGAGCGCAGCATGCGGGCGAGTTGGGACGGGCTCAGCCCGGCTTCCGCCATCAGCGCCTTGAGACGCGTATTGGGAGTCCTGGGCATATCCTCACCCCGTCAGGCGACTGGACGTCACGGACCTTTCCGATGGACCGCCCGTAGGGTGCAGACCCCTCAAGTGCATGCCCGGGCGCTTTCACTGCACCATGTGCAGACCACGGGCGACAGGGATCCTGAACTCGGGAACCGCTAGCACCGTGCAAGCTTGCGCGCTTGTGAGCGGCCCGGGTGAGACGCACGGGGAATCAGCGGGCAAGGGCCCTGCCCTGAAGGATCTCGCCCATGGACTCCGTCCGCCACCGGCCCAGGAACTCGTGGAAGGCGACGGCGCCATGGGGATAGGCGGTCGGGCCGTTCGGGCGGCCGCGTCCTTCGCGGTTGTAGTAGCCCGGGGTGCACTCCGCGTGGAACCACTCGTGGTCGGGGGCGCCCTCGGCCAGGAAGGCGATCCAGGCGTCCTCGGCCTCGCGGGACGGTTCGATCAGGGCGCCCTTGGCCTCGGCCGCCGCGACCAGGGCCGCGGCGTGGACGGCCTGTTCGTCCAGGATGTGCGTGAAGTTGACGCTGCTGGCGTTCTGGAGGGAGCCCATCTGGATCAGATTGGGGAAGCCGTTGCTGGTGAAGCCGTGCAGCGTGCGCGGACCGTGCTGCGCCCACGCGTCCAGCAGCCGGGTGCCGCCCCTGCCGTGGACGGGCAGTTTGCCGGAGTGGATGCCCGAGGTTCCCACGGAGAATCCGGTGGCGAAGATCAGGCAGTCCAGTTCGTACGCGGTGTCGCCGACCACGACGCCGTGCTCGGTGACGCGTTCGATGCCGTGGGTGTCCGCGGTGTCGACGAGGGTGACGTTGTCGCGGTTGAACGCCGGGTAGTACAGGTCCGAGAAGGTGGGGCGTTTGCAGGCGTAGCGGTACCACGGCTTGAGCTTCTCGGCCGTGTCCGGGTCGGTGACGATCTGCTCGACTCGGGCGCGGAGCTCGTTCATCTTGGCGGCGTCGGCCAGTTCGTAGGCGGCTTCGAAGGCTTCCCGGTCGCCGTCCCGGCGAAAGCTCGGCAGCAGTTTCTCCAGCAGGCCGGCCGCAGCGGTCCACTGATCGGCCACAAGATCCTCTTCGGCCGTCTCACCGGAGACGATACGGAGGTAGTTGTCGCGGCGTTCACGTGCCCAGCCGTCGTGGTCGGCGCCGACGTCCCGCGCGGTGGTACGGCGGTTGGCGCGCACGTCCACCGTGGAGGGGGTGCGCTGGAAGACGTAGACGTGTCCGGCGTCCTCGGCCAGCATCGGGATGACCTGGACGCCGGTGGCGCCGGTACCGACGACGCCCACCCGTTTGTGCGTGAGGCCGGTCATGCCGCCGTCCGGGGTGCCGCCGGTGTAGGCGTAGTCCCACCGCGAGGTGTGGAACGTGTGACCCTCGAAGGATTCGATTCCGGGGATCCCGGGGAGCTTGGGCTCGGAGAGGGTGCCGGTGGCGGTCACGACGTACGTGGCCCTGAACGCGTCGTCCCGGTCGGTGGCCACGACCCAGCTGCCGAAATCCTCGTCCCAGGTCAGCGAGGTGACCGTCGTGGAGAACAACGCGTCCGCGTAGAGGTCGAACCGACGGGCGATGCGCATCGCGTGGCGGCGGATCTCCTCTCCGGGGGCGTACTTCCACTCGGGCACGTATCCGGTCTCGTCCAGCAGGGGGAGATACACGTGCGACTCGATGTCGCAGTGGATGCCGGGGTACCGGTTCCAGTACCAGGTGCCGCCGAAGTCGGCGCCCGTCTCGATGACGCGGACACGTGGCACGCCTTGCTGCCTCAGCCGCGCCCCGGCGAGGATGCCGCCGAATCCGCCGCCGACGACCGCGACGTCGACCGCGTCTTGCAGCGGTGCGCGCTCGACCGGGTCTCCCGTGTACGGGTCGGCGGCGTAGTAGCCGAACTCGGCGTCGGCGGCGCGGTACTGGCGGCTGCCGTCGGGCCGCAGACGGCGCTCACGTTCGACACGGTAGCGCTCCTTCAGTGCGGCGAGGTCGTCGGGCGTCGGTGCTTGCGGGGGAGTCACGTGGGGGGCCCTCAATCATGTCGGTCTGCTGTTTCACGGTTTGCGTCCGCGATGCGCGGCCGTCCGCTACCGTAGCAACAACCGGACAACACTGTCCGGTTGAGGGGCGGGCGCACCGCGGTATCCGGCCAAGGCGCGTCCACCGGTGCCGGAAGGCACGCACCACCGCATCCGCCGACAGAAAGAGAGACGCCTCATGCCACAACGCCCGGCTCAGGTCCTCGCCGCCCTCGCCGCCGCCGCGACGCTCGCCCTCACCGGATGCGGTACGCAGACGGCCGCCACCGACAGCGGCCCGTCCGCCGCGGGCACGGGCAGGACCATCCGCGCGCACGAGGTCATGCGGCTGACCCAGGTCCACCCCGAGACCGGAATGACCTTGCTGGAAGGCCCGGTCTTCGACAAGGACGGCCGCCTGATCGTCGTCGACGTCACCGCTCCCGCGGGCGAGCCGAAGGTGCTGCGCGTCGATGTCCGGAAGAAGAGGTCCCAGGCGCTGCACACCGACAGCCGGGGCGCCTACACCTCCGCGCAGTTCAGCCCGTACGACGGGCGCCTCTACCTCTCCGACTACGCGCACGGCGAGATCATCAGCCTGGCCCCGGACGGCAGCGACCCCCGGACCTTCTTCTCCGGCCCTGTCGACGGGGCGCAGATGAACCCCGACGACATCACCTTCGACCGGAACGGCAACCTGTACGTCAGCGACTCACGCGGCCTGTCCACCGGCGAGACGCACGGCCGCGTCGTCCGCGTCAGCCGGGACGGCCGGACGGCCACCGTCCTGGCCCGGGACCTGGCGGCCACGAACGGCATCTCCTTCGACGCGGACTACCGCGGGCTGTGGATCAGTGAACTCACCGAGAACCGGATCTCCTACCTCCGCCTCAGCGACGAGGGGCGTGCCGCCGCCCGGCATACGGCCGTCCGCGTCGACGGCGGCCTCGCCCAGACCGACTCCATCGCCGTGGACGCCGACGGCAACCTCTACCAGGCACTGCACGGCCGTCCCGCCATGCTGGTCTACGACCGGTACGGGCGGCGCCTCGCCACGATCGAGATTCCCGCCCGTGCGAAGGGGCTTGAGTCGGCGACGAACATCGCCATCACACCCGGCGGGACCACCGCGTACATGACCGTCAGCGGTCCCGCCGGAGGGTTCCTCTACCGCTTCGACGCGTTGGCGGAAGGCATCCGCCAGTCCAACGGAGGCTGATGCGACCCGCGGTCACCCGTCGAAGGGGCGCAGAGGTCCCACCTCGACGCCGAGCAGCCGCCACGCGGCCAGCACCCGGCGTTCACGCTCCGCCCGCGTGAGTCCGGAGGCCGCGCCCGAGACCATGGAGACGGCGAGCATGAGGTCGTCCGCCGTGGCCAGCCGGTGACCGGCCGGAAGATGTCCGCGCAGGGCGCCCTTGACCCGCTCGGCGAGCGCCAGGCCACGGGCGAGGGCGCCGGAGCGCCGGTACTCGCCGTCGGCGTGCAGGAAGCCGATGAAGGCCGCCGACTCCGTCAGATGCCAGGTCAGCACGCCCAGCACGCTGGCCAGGTCGGCGTCCGGGGCGGCGGCCGCCTGCTCGATCTGCCGCACGTTCTCCTCGAGCACGGCCGTCGCCACGGCGGCGCGGTCCGGGAAATGCCTGTACAGAACGCCCTGTCCGACCCCGGCCCGCCGCGCGATCGCGGACAGCGGGGCATCGAGACCGTGCTCCGCGTAGATCGCACGGGCGGCGGCAACCAGGGCGGCCCGGTTGCGGGCGGCAGCCCTCGGCCCCTGGTTCGCCGGCCGCCGCCCGTCCGGCATGGGGTGCTGCGTCATCCCGGCAGGGTACCGGCCGGCACTTCCCCGCAGGAAAACCCCAGCTTCGCCGGCGGGTAGGCGGGGGTCGCACGGGCGCGCGAGGCCACGCCCGCGCCGGCTTCTCGGCCGGATGACCCGAGTCGGTTGGAGCATGTGCGTGTCAGGTCGGCGGGGTGGGGGTTGCTGCCCGCGGGCGGGGCCAGGGCAGGCCGTGGATGCGTTCGATGCCCGAGTTGAAGCGCCGGAGGAAGCCGGCGAAGGCCGCGATGTCCGCGTCCGGCCAGTCGGCCATGATGCGGTCGAGGCCGGCGATGATGCGCGCGCGTTCCCGTTCGAGCTGCCGCGCGCCCTCCTGGGTGATGCGGAACTTGCGGGCCATCCCCCCTTCGGGATCGGGGATGCGTTCGACGAGACCGGCGCGCATGGCGGCCGCCGTCTGCCGGTTCAGGGTGGACGCGTCAAGACGGAACGCCTCGCCGAGCTGCCCGATCGACATGGGGCCTTCCATGCGGACACGGCTGAGGAGGATGTAGGCACTGCGGTCCAGGACACTGCCGGGGCCTCGTTCCCTGCCCTTGTTCAGATGCAGATAGCGGCTCAGCAGCATCTGTTCGAACTCGACCAGACCCGTGGCCGTGTCCGCCTCGTCCGCCCTGTTCACATGCCCGCTCCCTTGCTCTGGGCCCCTTCAGTTCACCTCGCGGTCCATCATATGCATCATGCATGAGGTATGGTCGGCCCACTCGATGTGCATCATGCACAAAGCGCTTCGCCGCTTCCCGATTGACGTTCACAGAGGAGCCCCATGATGGACGGCCCCCAGCCGACCACCCGTTCAGGCGCCGTCGTCGCCACACTCGCGCTGGCTGGCACCGTCGCCGCGATCATGCAGACGCTGGTGACCCCGCTGATCGCGGAGATGCCGCAGATCCTGCACACCAGCCCCTCC
Organism: Streptomyces sp. NPDC102462; assembly: GCF_044765425.1. Taxonomy (NCBI): domain Bacteria; kingdom Bacillati; phylum Actinomycetota; class Actinomycetes; order Kitasatosporales; family Streptomycetaceae; genus Streptomyces; species Streptomyces sp. NPDC102462. The sequence goes on from NZ_JBIWKB010000001.1 coordinate 450,536, forward strand.
AACGCGGCATGGGTGATCACCGTCACCCTGCTCGTCGCGGGCGTGTGTGTGCCGGTCTCCGGGCGCCTCGGCGACCTGATCGGCAAGCGGCGCATGCTGCTGATCTGTGCCGTGCCGCTGGTCGCCGGCTCGGTGGTGTGCGCGCTCGCCTCGTCCATCGTGCCGATGATCGTCGGACGCGGTCTCCAGGGCATGGGCATGGGCATGGTGCCGCTGGGCATCGCTCTGCTGCGCGATGTCGTACCGACGGAGCGACTGAGCGGGTCCATCGCCCTGGTCAGTGCCTCCATGGGCATCGGCGGCGCCATCGGCCTGCCCCTGGCCGCGGCCGTCGCCCAGTACGCGAACTGGCGGGTGCTGTTCTGGGGCTCGGCCGGTCTCGCCCTGCTGATCGGCGCGCTGATCTTCTTCATCGTGCCGGATGTGCCGGCCGGCGCGAAGGGGCAGCGCTTTGACGTCCCCGGCGCCGTGGGTCTGGCCATCGGCCTGGTGTCGCTGTTGCTGGCGATCTCCAAGGGCGGCGACTGGGGCTGGGGTTCGGGCACCACGCTGGGCCTGTTCGCCCTCGCGGTCGCCGCGCTCGCGGTGTGGGGCTTCTACGAGCTGCGCACCCGCGAGCCCTTGGTCGACCTGCGCACGACGGCCCGCCCGCGGGTGCTGCTGACCAACGTCTCGTCGATCCTCATCGGTGTCGGCATGTACGCCTTCATGCTGATCGCGCCGCAGCTGCTCCAGTTCCCCGAGGCCACCGGCTACGGCCTGGGCCAGTCGATGCTGGCGGCCGGCCTGTGGATGGCGCCCGGCGGCGTGATGATGATGATCGTCTCCCCGCTCGGCGGAAAGCTGATCAACGCACGCGGCCCCAAGTTCGCCCTGGTCTGCGGCGCGGTGGTGATCGCGGCCGGGTACGGGATCGCGCTGCCGCTGATGGGCACCGCCTGGGGCCTGATGGTGGTCGGCATCGTGATCAACAGTGGCGTCGCCCTCGCCTACGGCGCGATGCCCGCCCTGATCATGAGCGCCGTACCGCTGTCCGAGACGGCGGCGGCCAACGGCTTCAACGCCCTGATGCGTTCGCTCGGCACGACCATCGGCTCGGCGGTCATCGGTGTCGTCCTGGCACAGATGACCATCACGATGGGCGGCCACACGCTCGCCTCCGAGGACGGTTTCCGCACGGGCCTGCTGATCGGCTGCGGCGTGGCACTGCTGTCGGCCGCCGTCGCCTGCCTCATCCCCGCCCTGCGCGGGGCCGCCGACGACTCCGCCGACGAGGAGGCGCCGGCCGCTCAGGCGCCGGTCCGCGCCTGAGCGGATGCCCTGTGCCGGGTGCGCACCGCCGACGGGCCCGGTGCGCACCCGGCACGGCCATGCCCGCGCGCCGGTCTCTTCAGACGGTGGACGGCTGCTGACATGCCGTGACCCGGTTCGCAGACTGCGAGTTCATCTGGTCTCCATGTGATCGTCCGGCAAAGGTATGGCAAAGGTCCGGTCAGCCGGACACAGTGCGGTTCCGGCGTCGCGTGATCGAGCGCCGGCATGCACAGACCGCACGAAAGAACCGCACCGTGTCCCTGCAGATCCTCGCCCGTTCGACGGCACTGGCCCGGCTGTCGCCGGGCACCTGGGCGGCAGGGGTCACGCTGGCCGTCCTCGCCGCCTTCGTGGGGCCCGCCCCGTCCGCCGACGCGCACCCGTTCGGACCGCCGTCCACTGCGGAGGTCAGCGTCCGGGGCTCTCGTCTGCTGCTCGCCTGGAACACCGACAAACTGGACTGGGTGACGCTCGGTCAGTCACTCGGTGTCCTCGATGGCAACGGCGGTGGTTCCCCGGGCCTGTCCTTCGAGCAGAGGCTGCGGCGGTCGCCGGCAGTGCGGTCGTATCTGCTGGGGCACATCGCGGTCGGTCAGGCGGGCCGGCCCTGCCGGGGGACCGTGGCAGGGGCGATGGAGGACTTCGTGGCCCAAGGGGCTCAGCTGGTCTTCGCCTGCCCGGCCCCGGTGGTCGAGGTGGACGTCACGATCAGCGCCCTCACGGACCTTCACCCCGCGTATCGGACCATGCTCACCGTGCAGGGCCCGGCCGAGCCGCAGCAGACGCTGTTCACCTCCGCCGAGCCGACCGCACACGTACGGTTCACGGCCTCGGGCGGAAGCGTCCGCAGGACGGTCGCGGTCTTCTCCGTCGGTACCGCTGTCGCCGCCCTGGCGATCGGCGGGTGGGCCTTGCGGCGGTCGCGCCGCAGCGCCGTGACGACCGCCGACACCGGCGCAGGCACCAGGAGTGACATATGACAGGCATCGGACGCGCCGACAACCACCTGATAGCCCTTTTCGACGGGAACGCGCTCTTCTGGGTCGCCTTGGTCGTCGCGCTCGGTGTCGGCGCGGCTCATGCCGTCGCCCCGGGCCATGGCAAGAGCATCACCGCCGCGTTCCTGGTGGGCACGCGGGGACGCTACAAGGACGCGGTACGGCTCGGCGTGATCGTTGCCACCATGCACACCTTCTCGGTGCTGGTGCTCGCGCTGCTGTGGGTCGGGGTGAGCGGCACGGCGGTCAGCACGAAGACCGCCACCGCGTGGATGCAGGCCGCGGCCGGGGCGGTCGTCGCGTTCGTGGGGATGAGCCTGGTCCACCGGCAGCTGCGCCGCCGTGGGCATTCCCACGGGCACAGCCACTCCGCCCAGCTCCACCACGAGCACGGGCACGGGCACGCCCATGGACACCATGGCCATGAGACCGCTGCGCAGGAGGCCACCGCCCACGCCCACCACCACGTGGAGCAACTGGTCAATCCGTGGTCACGCCAGGGCCTTGTGGCGCTGGCACTCTCGGGCGGACTGCTGCCATCGCCGTCGGCGTTCCTCATCTTCGTCAGCGGTCTGCTGACGGGACGTGCGCTCGGCGCCCTGGCCATCGTGCTCACGTTCGGTGTCGGGATGGCGCTGACCCTCACGGGAGTCGGCGTGGCCACCCTCCGCGGCTTCACCGTCCTGGAGAGACAGTTCCGTGGCCGTACGGCCGCCGCCAGGCTCAGGGCCTGGACCCCGCTTCTGGCCGGTCTGGCGGTGGTGACGGCGGGCTGTCTCTACGTCGTCGCCGCGGTTTCCACGCTGACGGACGACGGGGACGACCTGGTGCCGCCCTCCAGCACGGCGACGCTGCCGTAGCACTCGGCGCGTCCGGTCGAAATCGGGCGGGTTCCTCCCTGTGCCGCTTCTCGAAGCCGGCTGGGGCGGGCGGCTCTCGATCCGGCGCATTCGTCCGGCCGGCCGATCCAGTTCCGACGCCCCGGTGGTCCGGGGCCGCGGCGGCGTCCAGCGGGGACCGTGTGGCCGCGGCCGGCGCCCGCTCGTCCACGGCGGTGCCGACGCTCGCGGTGGAGCAGCGCCGCCTGTGCCGCCGCCCGCCGAGGGCCGAGGCCCGCTTGCCGTGCCCGGTCCACCGGTGCGCGTCAGAGGGCGTGCCCTCAGTCGCGTACCGCGAGTTCGGGGTGCTCGTGCTCGCAGGTGTCCTCGATGCCGTAGGTGTCCCAGGCGGGGAACGGATCGTCCGCCGGCACGCTCTCGCCGTCGGCCAGCAGACAGTCGGTGAGCGCTGCCCGGAGTGCTTCGGCGTGCAAGTGAGTGCCGATGAAGACCAGTTCCTGGCCGGCCGGGCTGCCGGCGTCATGGGCGGCCGAGGGCTCGAAGCGGGCTATGGAGCCGGCCTGGGACCACAGCCCCGTCACACGGGGACGACTGGCCAGGGTGAAGAACCCCTTGGAACGCAGGATCTGCCCGTAGGCGCCGCTGTCCATCGCCTCGGTGACGAACCGCCACAGCCGGCCGGGATGGAAGGGCAGAGGCGACCGGAAGACGGTGGAGGAGATGCCGTACTCCTCGGTCTCCGGGACATGGTCGCCGTTGAGTTCCATGATCCAGCCCGGCGCCTGCTGGGCCCGTTCGAGGTCGAAGAGCCGGGTGCCCAGGACGTCCTTGACGGTCACGCGTCCGTGGCGGGCGGGCACGACCCGGGCCACCGGGTTGAGCCGGGTCAGCGTCGCGCGCAGTCGGTCGGCGGTGGCGTCGTCGACCAGGTCGAGCTTGTTGAGCACGATGACGTCGGCGAACTCGATCTGGTCCACCAGCAGGTCGCTGACGGTCCGTTCGTCGCCCTCGTACTGGTCGAGTCCGCGCTCGGCAAGCTCGTCCCCGCTGCCCAGCTCGGGAAGGAAGTTGGCCGCGTCGACGACCGTGACCATGGTGTCCAGGCGGGCGGTCTCGGCGAGGGTGGCGCCGTCGTCGCGGGCGAAGGCGAAGGTGGCGGCGACCGGCATGGGCTCGGAGATGCCGCTGGACTCGATGAGGAGGTAGTCGAACCGGCCCTCACGGGCCAGGCGGTCCACCTCGACCAGCAGATCGTCGCGCAGGGTGCAGCAGATGCATCCGTTGGTCATCTCGACCAGCCGCTCTTCGGTCCGCGACAGCGCCGCCTCGCCGCCGCGCACGAGCGAGGCATCGATGTTGACCTCGCTCATGTCGTTGACGATGACCGCGACGCGCAGCCCCTCGCGGTTGCCGAGCACATGGTTGAGCACAGTGGTCTTTCCGGCACCGAGGAAGCCGGACAGCACGGTCACCGGCAGCCGGTCGTGCGTCATGGCCGTCCCCCTCAGCTCTCGGGGCGCAGCAGCCCGCGCTCGTACGCCCTGACCAGGTGCTGCGGTACGAGGTGCCGGACGCCGTCGATCGTGAGCGGGACCAGCGTCGGCGTGGCCGCCTTCCACTGGGCGCGGCGGTGACGGGTGTTGCTGCGGGACATCTTGCGCTTGGGGACTGCCATGGTTCTCCTTCTCGGGTGAGCACAGCAGACGCTACATGAAAACGGATGTCATTACGAACCGGGTGGGCGCTGGATGTCCGCGTAGTCTTCGTAGCCCTCTTTGCGCAAGCCGGAACGGTAGGCACGGTTCGCCACCAGCCGCAGCAGCCGTTTCGACCCGGGGACGGCACCGAGGACCCTGAGCAGCAAGGCGGGGGGAGCGCCGTCGGCGCCCGCCGAGTTCGCGGCGAGGTGTTCTGCCGCCAGCGCCAGCAGGTCCGGGACGGTCTCGGGGGCGAGGTGCGCGCCGGGGGCCCACATCCGTGAGCGCGCCACGGCGCCGTTGGCGGTCACCTCGGCGTGCTCGACGTCGATGAGCAGCGCGAGGTGCGGGGGCATCCCGCGCAGCGCCATCGTCTCCAGCAGTGCGGGATCGTCTCACCGCCGCTGCTCACGTTTTCGCCGAGCACGGCTACGCCGCCGGCACCACCAACCGCATCGCCGAACGCGCCCGTATCTCCATCGGCTCGCTGTACCAGTACTTCCCGAACAAGGACGCCATCCTCGCCGAGCTGCTGGTGCGGCACATCGACCGCGGCACATGGACACAGGCCGACCAGCTCGATCTGTCCGCCGGGAGCCTGGAGGCGGCGGTGCGGGCCCTGGTCCGCGACGCGATCGACAACCACCGCGACGACCCGCAGCTGCTACGCATCATGATCGAGGAGGCGCCGTTCTCGCAGGAGTTGATCGAGACCATCGAACGGCACGGCAGGATGCGCGTGGGTCAGGTGCGCGACCTCCTCGCCAGGCACCCGGATGTCCGCGTACGCGACCTCGACACGGCGGCCGAGCTGATCGTGGGCACGGTGGAGATGAACACGCACAAGCTCATGGCCGACCCGCGAACCATCCGGGTCGAGACGTTCGAGAACGAACTCGTCGACATGATCACCCGATATCTGCGCGGCGATCAGTAGCCGCCCGCGCTGAGAGAGGCGATGGTGCCTCCGGCGAGCACGGTGCGCCTGCGGCCGTCGGACAGGTGGTGGCGGACCCGGTAGGTCTCGTCCTTGGTGACATTGCGCAGACGCAGGCGGGGCTCGGCACCGGGGGCCAGGGCCGTGTGGAGGTTCCCCAGGTGCAGCCGGCCGCCCATGTCGATGCGGTCGTAGTCACCGGGGTCGTCGAACTCCAGCGGCAGGACGCCGAAGTTGGTCAGGTTCTGCCAGTGGATGCGGGCGTAGGACTTGGCGACGACGGCGCGCAACCGGAGGTGGCGGGGGGTGATGGCGGCGTGCTCGCGGGAGGAACCCTGGCCGTAGTTGTCCCCTGCGACGACGAAGTGCGTGCCGGGACGGCCGTGGGCGGCCAGATCGGCGGCGCGCCGCGGATAGCCGGGGTCGATCCGGGTGAAGGTGAACTCGGCGAGCCTCGGGATGTTCGAGCGGTACGCAGCGCCTTCGCCCCGGCCGGGGAGATCTCGTCGGTGGAGACGTTGTCGCCGCAGGTGAGCAGGACCGGGCCGGTCAGTTCGTCCGGCAACGGGTCGAAGTCGGGCAGCCCGGAGATGTTGGGGCCGCGTTCCAGCTCGACCAGGGCCGCCTCCTCGGGCGGCAGCGGCGGCTCCAGCATGGCGCGGTTGACCGAGGCACGCTCGGGCAGGTGCAGGTCCGGATACGGCACCGCCTCCTCGGCCGCCCACACGCGCGGGTCCGTGATCGTACCGGTGAGGGCGGACACGGCGGCCGTCTCCGGGGAGCACAGCCACACCGCGTCCTGCTCGGTGCCGGAACGGCCGGGGAAGTTGCGCGGGAAGGTACGCAGGCTGTTCCGGCCGGGTGCCGGGGCCTGCCCCATGCCGATGCACCCGAGGCAGCCGGCCTGGTGGATACGGGCCCCCGCGGCGATCAGCTCGAAGGTGGCGCCCGCCCTGGTGAGGTCGGCGAGGATCTCGCGCGAGGTGGGGTTGACGTCGAAGCTGACGGCCGGGTCGGTCTGGCGGCCGGCGACGATGGCCGCGGCGACGGCGAAGTCACGCAGCCCCGGGTTGGCGGAGGAACCGATGACGGCCTGCCCGATCGGCAGGCCCGCGACCTCGCTCACCGGTACGACGTTGCCGGGCGAGGTGGGCCGGGCGATGAGCGGTCCGAGCGTGTCCAGACGGACCTCCTCGGTCAGGTCGTAGACGGCGTCCGGCTCGGCGGCCAGCTCACGGAAGTCGGCCTCGCGGTCCTCGGCGCGCAGGAAGTCACGCACCGCTTCGTCGGCGGGAAAGACGGAGGTGGTGGCGCCCAGCTCGGCACCCATGTTGGCGATGACATGCCGGTCCATCGCGGTGAGATGCGCAAGGCCCGGGCCGTGGTACTCCAGGATCCGGTTGACCGCGCCTTTGACGCCGTGGCGGCGCAGCAGCTCCAGCACCACGTCCTTGGCGCTCACCCAGGCAGGCAGCCGGCCGGTCAGGCGGATGCCCCAGATCTCCGGCATGGTCACGTGCAGGGGCCGCCCGGCCATGGCGAGCGCGACCTCCAGGCCGCCGGTGCCCAGGGCGAGCATGCCGAGCGAGCCGGCCGCGCAGGTGTGCGAGTCGGACCCGGCGAGCGTCCTGCCGGGGATGCCGAAGCGTTGCATGTGGGTGGGGTGGGAGACACCGTTGCCGGGCTTGGAGTACCCGATCCCGTAGCGACGGCAGGAGGAGCGCAGGAAGGCGTGGTCCTCGGCGTTGCGCTCGTCCGCCTGGAGCAGGTTGTGGTCGACGTACTGGACGCTGACCTCGGTACGGACCCGGACCAGGCCAAGGGCCTCCAGCTCCTGCATCACCAGGGTGCCGGTCGCGTCCTGGGTGAGCGTCTGGTCGATCCGCAGCCCGATCTCCCGGCCCGGCTCCATCACACCGTCGACCAGGTGATCGGCGATGAGCCGGTGCGCCAGCGTGCCGTGGGCGAGCGTGCCGTGGGAGGGTGTCACAACGCCCACGCTGCGCGCTCGGCCCAGACCCGGCAAGCCGGAGCCATGGATCTCACGCTCCGTGGGGGAGCGCCGACCGCGGAGCGCACCCGGCGCGGTGGTGCGCAGTACGGGACGGTGCCGTCACGGACGAGCGTGCCGTACCTGCGAGCGGAGCACGACACGCTCATGTCCTCAACGACGGGTGCCGCGGGTGGTGCCGATGGTGAGGCCCATGGCGGCCAGCCCCAGCAGCAGGGTGACAGCGCCGAGCCAGCAGTTGTTCCATACGATGCCTGCCCGCGCACCGTGGGTGGCGGTGACCACCCAGGGGGAGATGATGAGCCAGACGCCGAGGGGCGCGATGGTCCACACCAGGCGGAACATCCGCTCCGGAACGAGCGTCAGGCCGAAACCGATCAGGCCGACGGTGATGCCGACGATCAGGTTGTTCACAGTGATGTTGGGCTGTGTCGAGAAGTGGACGACCCAGGGCGAGATCGCGGCATACACACCGGCCAGGAGGATCAGTCCCTCAAGGACGATCGCCCTGCCCGAGGAGGCCGTGCGTTCGAGTCGCTCCCGCATCTCTGCAATCTCGGGGTGTCCCGTCATGCCCGTGGAGTGCTGTGGATACGACATTGCTGCCGTCTCCTCTCCATGAGGAGATGTCTTTACATATGAGCGGCTTCCCGGCTTCCAGGTGGTTAACCGGGCATATCCGACAGGTGTGGTGTGAGATGCGTCACCAGCTCACCCGTCCTGGGGTTCGGGGGCGCCGGGCGTCAGCACCCGGCGCAGACCGCCGCGGCTCGTCACACCTGTTTTCCGGTAGACCCGATACAGATGGTTGTCGACGGTCCGTACGGTGATGCCCAGCCGTTCCGCGACGTCCCGACTGCTCAGCCCCGCCGCGGCGAGCCTGGCCACATCGCGTTCCCGGTCGGTCAGCTCCGGAGACCAACAGGCCAGCACGGCGGGCGTCGCCACCCCCTCGCAGCGGCGTGCCAGGCGGTGACAGCGGTCGGCGGCCCGCTGGGCGGACGTCGAGTCGCCCGTTCCCGACCACAGCCGGGCGGCCTGCGCGGCGGCCTCCGCGGCGTGCAGATGCAGGCCGCCCGCCTCGTACGCGCCGCAGACCCGCACCAGGGCGGCCGCGTCGCGGGCCGCGAGCGCCGCGGCATGATCGGCGTAGACGGCGATGTGCGGAGCGTCGCAGACGGCGACGAGTTCGGCGAGCCGGCGGGCAACGGTCGAGGACCGCCCGAGGCGCACCGGGATGTGCAGCAGCTCCGCCTCCCACAGCAGCGCCCGCCGGTCACGGGCGTCCGCCGCGGCGCGCACCGCCTGCCGCACAGCGTCGTACACCCGCCCCTGGGCGACCAGGATCCACGGCCGGGCCATCTGGAACGCCGGCACGTCGAGGATGCGATAGGACTCCACGCGCGCCAGGTGTGCCTGGTCGAGCAGGGCCCGCGCCTCGGACACATCACCGAGCAGCGCCTCGATGGTGGCCAACTCCCCGAAAACCAGCGCCTGCTGCCCCCAGGTGGTGTCCTCGCGCAACGTGGAGGCGGCCTCCCGCATGTGCCGCCGCGCCGAGCGGAGCCGCCCCCGGCGGGCGGCGATCCGGCCCAGGAAGAACTGCCACGCGCCCTGATTGCCGACCCAGCCGGACTCCCGCGCGAGCCGGTACTGGGCGTCGGCGGTCGCCTCGGCCTCATCCAGCCGCCCCGCGAAGGCCCGGGCGTTGGCGAGCCAGCTCACCAGCCCTGCCCCGAGCATGGGTATGTCCTCCTCGCCGTCCCCGGCCGCCAGCATCGCAAGGGCCGACTCGGCCAGTTCGAGCGCCGTGCGCGTCCGTCCGTGCGCGAAGTGCGTGACGCATTCGGCGTAGCGGGTCCTGACCTCGGTGGGGGCGCCGGGCGAGGGGTGCTGCCGGGCGCGTGCCAGGTCCCGTTCGTACGCCGGCCAGTCGGCCTGGGTGGCTGCCAACACGGCCTGAAGCCCGGCCAGTTCGGATCGGGCAGCCGGGTCGCCGAGGGCGTTCTCGGCGCGGCGCAGCAGGTCGCGCGCGTCGTTGGGCCGGTCCAGCGACAGATACATGTTGGCCGCCCGCAGCTGTACCGAGCGCGCCTCTTCGTGTGCGGACGCGCCGGTCTCGGGCAGTGCGCCGTGCACCTCCTCGGCCTGCACGCCGTCCCCGGTGTGGCCGAGCGCCGCGGCCAGCGCCCGCCGGGCGGACGGCCCGCCCCCTGCGGCACAGGCCGCCTCGGCGAGCCGGGCCGCCAGCGCGAAGTCCATGGTGCGGATGGCGAATTCCGCCGCGGCGAGCAGAAAACGCGGATCGGTGTGGTCCCCGGCGGCCAGTCGCCAGGCGCCCACGCGCGCGATGTCCCCGCGCCGGCGCAGGCCGGTCCGTTCGGCCGCCGCGGCCAGTTCCCGGCAGCGGCGCCGCCGCCGATGGGGAGGCGTCGTGCGGCGCAGGACCTCTCCGTAGAGGGGGTGCGCCAGCCGGAGCAGGGTGCGGCGGCCGTCCTCCTCACCGAGGAGAAGACCACGCCGGTCGAGCGCTTCCACGACTGCGGGATGCGTGAGGTGTGCGAGGACGGCCGTTCCGAGCGGCTCGCCGAACGCCAGTAGTTCGGCGGCGCGTTGCTCGTCCGGCCCGAGTCGCCCCATCCGGTGGCTCACCAGGTCGGTCAGCTCCGTCGACAGTCCCAACGGACCGCGCCAGCGCCACACCTTCGCGACGGGTGCCAGCGTCCCCGCGGCGAGGCCCGCCTCCACGAGCTGGCGCAGCCAGAGCACATTGCCGCCGCTGACCTGCCAGAGCCGATGGACGCTCGCGGTCTCCACCTGCCCGGCCAACGCCCGCTCCAGCAGGCGGCCGACGTCGTCCCGGTCCAGTGGCGGCACATCGACACGCGTGGAATAGCCGCCGCGCAGCAACGCCTCCACGGCGTCCGGCACCGGGACACCGGAGCGCGCGGTGAGCACGGTCCGGGTACCGCCGCGCACGACCAGGTGCAGCAGCAAGGCCGCCGAACCGTCGTCCAGGAGATGGGCGTCGTCCACGAACAGCGTCCGGCCCTCGTCCGCGTCGGCGAGGACCGCGTCGGCGAGGATCCGCAGCAGGTTGGGCCGCCCGCCGGTGGCCGGAAGTGACGCCGGCAGCAGGTGTGCGAAGGCCCCGAACGGGATTTCCCCGGTGCTCGCGGTGGCCGCGACCACCAGCACCCGTCCCGCGGCCGACCGCGCCAGCAGCTCACGGGCCAGCCGTGTCTTGCCGACCCCCGGCGGCCCCATGATCACAACGCCGGACCCGGTCGGACCCGCCAGCAGCCGCGTCAACTCCGCCAGCGAACCGTTCCGGCCGGTGACCGGCCACGAGCGGTCGAGAACTGCGCCAGGTCTGTGGTCCGGTGCGTTCTCCCGATCCGTCATCAGCAGCCACTCCGCACAGGTCGGCCCGAACCGTCGGGCAGGTTCAAGTCCGCGAATTGAGTAAGACGTTACTCACGACCGGGTGCCGTCCCACAGATACGTTTTCGCCGTGCCGACGGGTGACAGCCGGGACCGGCTCCCCGGTCACCCCCGCACATGGGCAGGGGAATTCAGCAGTCCGACGCGTGCATTCGACACCGCGTCGCACCCGATCTACCCAGAGGGGTCACATGCGTGACACACCAAGCACCTACGCCCGGATGGCCCGATTCGCTCGGCGTGCCACCGCCGCGCCGGCCGCGGTGGCCGCACTGGTCACGGGCCTGCTGGCGACGGGCCCGCAGGCGAGCGCGGCCGATCTGCCGTACGGGCCGTACAGCTGCGTGAACGGCTACGTCTGGCGCGAGGCCGTACCGTCCGACCTGGTCTGCGTCACCCCGCAGATCCGTTCCCAGACCGCCACGGAGAACTCGCTCGCCGCCTCGCGCCGCGAGCCCGACGGCGGCACCTACGGGCCCGACACCTGCAAGCAGGGCTACGTATGGCGCGAGACGAGCCCCGCCGACCATGTGTGCGTGCCGCCGGCCGCCCGCGACCAGGCCCGCGCCGACAACGCCAACGCGCCCTGGAGACTGGTCGATCCGGGCGCCACGCCTCGGGGCGGTGTGTCGGTGTTCACGGAATACGGCTACTCGACCGGCGCCTACCTGACCGCCACCGGCAGCGGGCTGTCCCCGAACGGCACGGTGTCGTTCTACGCAGTCGGCATCAACACGACCGGCCCCTTCTCGCTGGGCCAGCTGACCGCCGACGCCGCCGGCCGCATCCAGGGCTACCAGACCGTCGGGTTCATCAGCTGCCGCAGCGGTGTCACCCAGCCCGCCACCGTCGTGGTCCTGGACCGCAAGTCCGGCCTCGTCACCACGGCCGGGACCACGGATGCGTTCCGCAGGTGCGGCTGAGCAGCAAACGGTCCGGCCCGTGCAGGGCACGTCGCGGCGGGTGACGTACCGGCCGCCCGCGCAACGCGACGATCAAGGAATCTCCCCTGGAAATCAGTCCTCCGCACTCGAAGGAGACGGCAGATGACGACGACCATGTACTTCAGGACCGCCGGGCTGATCGCGGCGACCGCCGCGGCCATCGGCGGATCGCTCCTGTCGGCGCCGACCGCGTCGGCGTCGGCAGCGCCGCACGCGGCGTCCCCGACGCCGTCGGCGACCGCGGCGGCCGCCGGGTTCGGCCTCTACCTCGCGAACTACAACAGCGGCAAGTGCCTCAGCCCGGCGGGCGGCCGCGTGGACAACAACGCCTTCACCGTCATCTTCAACTGCGACACCGACCCGTCGCGTTCCTGGTATCTGGTGAACAAGGGCAACAACATCTACCAGATCCTGAACCTGAACAGCGGCAAGTGCCTCAGCCCCGCCGGGGGAGCCGGGACCAACAACACCGAGACGGTCATCTACAACTGCGACGACCATCCGTCGAGACTCTGGTACTTCGTCGACAAGGGCAACCTCAACTACCACCTCGTCAACTACAACAGCGGCAAGTGCCTCAGCCCGGCGGGCGGGGGTGTCCTGAACAACACGCCCACCGTCATCTACAACTGTGACACCGACCCCTCGCGCCTCTGGTACCTCGTAGCCCAGTAGCGAGCCTGAGAGACCCGGTTCCGGCACGCCCTCGGCGGCCGGGCCGTCACCACGCCCCACAGATGCCGCCGCACCCTTCCCGACCCGCTGCCCCGCCGGCCGGGGAGGGTGCGGCGGTGTCGTCGTTCCGTTGCAGGCCGCGTGCAGCGGCGGCACCGAACAGGCCGGCGGCAGCGACCCGCAGACCCTCACCCTCGCCTCCGTCGACCAGGGGTCGGTGGAAGACGTCGTCAAGGCCTTCGAAGCGGCCAACCCTGGTGTCCATGTCCGCTGCACGACCAGCAGCGCGGACCAGTACCAGCAGCAGATCCGCACTCAACTGTCCTCGGGCACCGCTCCCGACGTGATGTCCGCATGGACCGGCAACGGCAATCCCGCCGCCACCCATGTCCTCGCCGAGCCGGGCTACCTCCGGGCAGTTCCTCGCCGAAGGCGGCGATTTGCGATCTCTTTACAACCGGTGGCGTCGCCGCCTCGTCTCTCCGGCCGGGCTTCAGAGCACTACAGCCCGCCCCGCCTCCTGCGCCCCAGAACCCGGGCGCACTCGCCGTCCACGTCCCGGAGAGACCCACACCGATGCACCTGATCAGCAGGCCGGACCGCCGTACGGCCGGCCCTCGCGCAACCGTCCCCCGCACCCCCGGGTCCCGCATGTCGCGCCGTCTCCGGCGGGCGACCGCGGTCCTCGGCCTGTGCGCCGTCCTTGGGGGAGTTCCCGTCGGGGTTCCCGCCGCCGCGGTTCAACTCCGCGCGGAACCCGCCCCGCCCGTCGTCACGGCCGACCAGGTCATGCCGCACCTCTACGCCCTGCAGCGGATCGCGGACGGCGCCGGGGGCAACCGCGCCCATGGCACCCGGGGCTACCGCGGCTCGGTCGCCTATGTGAAGGCCCAACTGGACCGGGCCGGTTTCCGCACCACGCTGCACCGCTTCACGCACGCCGGCGCCGCCGGTTACAACCTCGTCGCGGACTGGCCCGGCGGCGACCCCGGACATGTCCTGTTCGCCGGCGCGCACCTCGACAGCGTGGAGGACGGACCCGGCATCAATGACAACGGCTCAGGCGCCGCCGCTCTGCTCGCCACCGCTCTCGAAGTGTCCAAGGCGGGCCTGGCCACCGACCGCCATCTGCGTTTCGCCTGGTGGGGCGCCGAGGAGCAGGGCATGGTGGGATCCACCGCCTATGTGCGGGACCTGTCCGCCGCCGAACGCGACCGGATCGACGTCTACGTGAACGTGGACATGGCCGGTACCAGGGACATCCGGCAGTGGCTCGTCGTCCATGACGACCCGTCAGCGGCCAGGGCCTTCGAGGAGTACTTCGCGGCTCGGAACCTGCCCACCTTCGAGATCGGCGTCGGCGGCAGCGACCATGTGTCCTTCGGTGACGCCGGCATCCCGGTGGGCGGCTTCGCCACGGGCATCGACGACTGCACCCACGAGGTGTGCGACCGCGTCGAGAACGTGGACCCGCGGACCGAGACCATCAGCACCAACGCCGTCATCAGCGCGGTCTGGCAGCTCATCGCTCGGCACTGACCCCCACCCGGCCCCTCGACACCTCACCCCGAAGGAGCAGCCCTTGCCCGCCCCTTGGAAAAACCGCCGTCGCACCGCCTTACTCGCCTCGGCTGTCGCCGCCGGCGTCATGCTGACCGCCCTGCCCGCCGCAGCCGCCCCCGGCGCCGGTGACCCGTACTACCCCGACGACGGGAACTCGGGCTACGACGTCACCGAGTACGACGTGCAGGTGAGCTACGATCCGGCCCGTCCCCGCCATCTGGCGGGCGACACCACGGTGCGGGCCGTCGCGACACAGGACCTGGACCGCTTCAACCTGGACCTGGAGGGCTTCCAGGTCAGCTCCGTCACCGTGGACGGCAGGCCCGCACGCGCGGTCACCCGCGAGGGCGCACACGAACTCGTCGTCACGCCCGCCCGGCCGCTCGCGAAGAACGCGTCCTTCGCGGTACGCGTCCGCTACTTCGGGGAACCGGTCGGTGAGAGCTGGCACACCCTCGCCGACGGCGGTGCCAACGTGACGGGCGAGCCGCACGCCGCGACGGCCTGGTACCCGGCGAACGACCACCCCTCGGACAAGGCCACGTTCCGGCTCACCGCCACGGTCCCCGACGGCTGGACGGTGGTCGGCAACGGAAGGCCGGGCGCCACCACCACCGGCCGGGGCACGACCACGTTCCGCTGGTACGAGGACCGGCCCATGGCCACCTACCTCAGCACCATCGCCATCGACAGGTTCACGGTGCGCGCCTCGGAACTCTCCGACGGCACCCCCGTCATCCACGCCTACAGCCCCGGGGCCAGGGTCGACCCCGAGGCGGAGGCGCTGCTGCCGGAGGTCATCGACGTCCTGGCCGCGAAGTTCGGCCCGTACCCGTTCTCCTCGGCCGGGGCGATCGTGATCAACGGCGACGACGGCGGCGGCCCGATCGCCCTGGAGACACAGAGCCGCCCGACGTACCACGGAGGGTTCTTCGATGCCTCGATGGTCCATGAGAACGCCCACCAGTGGTTCGGCGACAGTGTCTCCGTGTCCGACTGGCGCGACACCTGCCTGGCCGAGTGCTTCGCCCAGTACGCCGTCCAGCTCTGGTACGAGGAGAAGGACGGGTTCGACCTGGACCACGGCTTCTACCGTTCCATGGTGGAGGAGAGCACGACGGACCCCGACTTCTGGACGACGAAGCTGTACGACGCCGGCCGGGGCCGCGAACTGAGCTACGCCCTGTACGGCAAGGGATCCATGATGCTGCACGCCCTGCGGCGCACCGTCGGGGACCCGGCGTTCTTCGGCACCCTCAAGCGCTGGCAGCGCGACCACCGCTACGGCAACGCGTCCTGGCCGCAGTTCGAGGCGCTTGCCGAAGAGGTCTCCGGCAAGGACCTCACCGGTTTCTTCGCGGCGTGGGCACACGGCACCACCGCCCCCCAGAAGAAGTACCTCTTCCCCGGATCCCTCGGCTCGCTCGCCCCGGCCGCCGGCCCGGCACACTGAGCGCGTCGCGGGGTCGAGGCAGCGTACGGTCGTACACTCCAGAGTGTACGATCGTACGCATGCCGACCGACTACTTCGCCGACGACCCGCGCACCAACCTGGAACGCATGCTCGCGGGCGACCTCTACATCGCCGACGACCCCGAGATCGCGCGCAGGCAGCAGCGCGCCGTGCAACTCGCCGCCCAGTACCAGGCCATGCATCTGGAGGATCCGGGCAAGGCCCGGCCGGTCCTGGCGGAGCTGCTGGGTTCGGTCGGCGAGGACGTCGAGGTGCGCCCGCCGCTCTACGTCGACTACGGCAGCAACATCACCATCGGCGCCCGCACCTTCGTCAACTACCACCTCACCGCGCTGGACGTCGCCGCGATCACCATCGGCGAGGATTGCCAGATCGGGCCCAACGTGCAACTCCTCACGCCCACTCACCCGGTGGAGCCGCAGCCCCGGCGTGACAAGCTGGAGGCCGCGCTGCCCATCACGATCGGCGACAACGTCTGGCTGGGCGGCGGCGTGATCGTCTGCCCCGGCGTGACCATCGGGGACAACAGTGTCATCGGCGCGGGCGCGGTGGTGACCAAGGACATCCCCGCCGATGTCGTCGCCGTCGGCAACCCCGCCCGGCCGATCCGGAGCCTCCAGGAGCACGTCGCAGATGGCCACGGGACACGCTGACCCGCAGCGCCGCGAGCGCATCCTTGCCGCGACGCTCGACCACATCGCGGAGGAGGGCGTGGCCGGTGTCTCCCACCGTAGGATCGCCGCCCGCGCCGCCGTTCCCCTCGGCTCGATGACATACCACTTCGGCGGCATGGACGACCTCCTGCGCGAAGCCTTCACGCGCTTCGCCGATCAGATGGCGGCCGTCTTCGAGGAGTACATGAGCCGCGCCGAGGGGCCCGAACAGGCGCGTGAGGCCGTCACCGACCTGGTGCACACGCTCTCCGACGGCCCACGCCGCGACCTGATCCTGACCCAGGAGCTCTACACCCTCGCCGCCCGGCGGCCGGAGTACCAGGAGCTGACCCAGGCCTGGATGCGCCGCAGCAGGCAACTGCTGGAACGGCATTTCGACCCCGACACCGCACGTCAACTCGACGCGCTCATCGAAGGGCTCGCGCTGCACCGTGCCCTGGACAACGGCGCACCGCACAGCCGCGCACTGACCAGCCAGGCGGTCCTGCGCATCACCACCGCCTGACGGCGATCCCCGAGCGGCCCATGGGGCGCGGACCTGACACCGCGCCCCATGGGCGCGCAGCCTCAGTGGGTGTCCAGCAGCGTGAGTTCGGCCGCGGCGCATCGTGGTCCAGGTGGTTCACGAGTGCCCGGGCACAGGCGGCGCCCAGTCGGCGCGGCGAGAGGCCGATGGCCGTGACCGGGGGCGCCCCAGCCGCTCTTCGGTCAGTGCGGTCTCGTGGGCGATCCCGACGACCGTGTGGCGCCGGCCGCAGGGCGCTCGATGCCCACCGCGTCGGCCGGCGGCAGCTCTGCCTGAGCGGACGGCAAGTGTGATGATCGGTGCGCCGGACCGGGTATAGTAGATCTTGAGCCGGTCGCCACAACTGAGGCCGATCGGCGCTGCGTTGGTGGTCCAAGGAAAGACGCCCCGCTTCCTGCGGGGAGATGCAGGTGCAAGGCCTGCCCGGCGCTCGATCACGGGGGTCTGTCCGCGCAGTGTGCGGACAGACCCCCGCTCGGTTCCCGGATCGCCGGCCCTCTTCAGGACGACGGCGACCTCGATGGCTTCACACCGAAACCCGGCGCGAGGGCACTGACCGCTGCTACTCGGCGCCGAAGGTCTCGGCGGCCTTCCCCCGGCGGCCCCCGGCGGAACACCGATCTCGGCTGCTTCGCCCCACGTCCGACACCGGCCGGAGGCAGCCCGGGGGGCCTTGACAGAACCTCCCACCTCGCGCCGCGGAGTGGTTGCCTTGAGCACGTGGGGGGTCTGCACCGCATCAGTCCCCTCGCTCCATTCCCTCGCTCCACGCCGGCTCCACGGCGTGCCGGACAAGGAGCGATTCCGATCGTCTTGTGAAGGAACCCGATGACCCTCGTACGCGCTTACGTCGCCCCTTCCGCCACTGAGCCCCTGACCGCCGGGACGGTCGAGCGGCGCGAGGTGGGCCCGAAGGACGTGCGCATCGACATCCACTGGGCCGGCATCTGCCACTCCGACATCCACACCGTCCGCGGCGACTGGGGCCCGCAGCACTACCCGCTGACCGTGGGCCACGAGATCGCCGGCGTGGTCGCCGAAGTCGGTCCCGAGGTCACCACGTACAAGGCCGGTGACCGGGTCGGCGTCGGCTGCCTGGTGGGCTCCTGCGGCGAGTGTGTGCACTGCCGCGCCGGTGACGAGCAGTACTGCCTGAAGGGCATGATCGCCACTTACGGAGCCGAGGACCGGGACGGCACCATCACCCAGGGCGGCTACTGCGGCGGCATCGTCGTAGCCGAGGACTTCGTGCTGCGCATCCCGCAGTCCCTACACCGTGGGCGCCCGTGAGTTCGGCTGGCACCGGCGCCACCCGAAGCCCCGCTCGACCCGCGAAGGCGACTGGCTGATCGGCCTGGGCATGGCCGCGGGCGTGTACGACACCGCACGCGCGGCCGCCCAGGCCCGGGTCCGCCTCGACGCCGACGGCACGGCCGTCGTCGAGGCCGCCGCCAGCGACATGGGGCCCGGCACCTACACCTCCCAGACCCAGGTCGCCGCCGACGCGCTCGGCCTGACCATGCGCACGGTCACCTTCCTGCTCGGCGACTCGCTGTACCCGCAGACCCCGCCGCACGGCGGCTCGATGACCATGGCCAGTGTCGGCTCCGCCGTCCTCGACGGCTGCGACCAGGTCCGGCGGCGGGCCGTCCAACTGGCCGTCCAGGACGAGGAGTCACCGCTGCACGGCGTGCCCGCCGAGGACGTCGTGGTCCGCAACGGCCGGCTGCACCTGCGCGACACCCCGGCCCGCGGCGAGACCTACCAGCGACTGCTGACCCGCAACCATCGCACGCACCTCGAAGCACTGGGGTCCTTCACGCTGCCGTCCGGTCCCGAGCGGCACTCCTTCTACGGCTACAACGCGACCTTCGCGGAGGTGGCCGTCGACGCGTCGCTCGGCCTGGTACGGGTGCGGCGCGTGCTCGGAGTGTACGACGCGGGCCGGATCATCAGCCCCAAGCTCGCCGACAGCCAGGCGATCGGCGGGATCACCGGCGGCATCGGCACCGCGCTCCTTGAGCACACGGTCACCGACCACCGCGACGGCCGGATCGTCAACGCCGATCTCGCCAACTACCTCGTGCCCGTCAACGCCGACGTCCCCGACCTCAAAGCGATCTACCTGAACGGCGAGGACCCCGAAGCCGATCCGCTCGGCGTCAAGGGGCTCGGTGAGCTGGTCCACGTCGGCGTCGCCCCCGCGATCGCCAACGCGGTCTTCAACGCCACCGGCCGCCGTGTGCGCGAACTTCCCATCACCGCGGAAGCGTTGTTCTGACCTCCGGCCGGTGGACGGCCGGCGTCCCCCACTGCGAACCACGGAGAACGGTTCATGCTCAACATCGCGGACACACTGCACCAATGGTGCCGCGCGGCACGCCCCTTCGCCCTGGCCACCGTCGTCGACGTGCGCGGCAGCGCGCCGCTGCCGGCCGGTACGTCGGTCGCGGTGGACACGGACGGCAACGCGGTCGGCAGCATCTCCGGCGGATGCGTCGAGGGCGCGGTGTACGAGCTGTGCCGCCAGGTCCTCCAGGACGGTGGCCGACCGCGGCGCGCCTCGTTCGGCTACTCCGACGACGACGCCTTCGCCGTCGGACTGACCTGCGGCGGTGAACTCGACGTACTCGTCCGGCGCTTCGATGCCGCAGCCGAGCCGCACATCGCCGCAGCCCTCGCCGAAGCCGCCCAGGGCAGGCCCACGGCCGTGGCACAGATCGTCGACGGTCCCGGCCATTACCTCGGCGCCACCCTGACGGTCCTCGGCGAGGCGCAGACCTCCCACGGGGCGCTGGACGGCGGGCAGTTGGACCGTGCCGTGGCGGCGCAGGCGGGTGCCCTGCTCAGGGCAGGGCGCACGGCCCGGGTGGAGATCGGCGGCACGGCGGACACCTGCCCCGAACGACTGTCGGTCCTCGTCCACGTCAACGCGTCCCGGCCCCGCATGTTGATCTTCGGTGCGGTCGACTTCGCCGCGGCCCTCGGCCAGGCCGGCCAACTCCTCGGCTACCGGACCACGGTGTGCGACGCCCGCCCCGTCTTCGCCACCCAGGCGCGTTTCCCGCACGCCGACGAGGTGGTGGTCGACTGGCCCCACCGCTACCTGGAGCGTACGGACGTGGACGCCCGTACCGCCGTCTGCGTGCTCACCCACGACGCCAAGTTCGACATCCCCCTGCTGCGCCTGGCCCTCGGTCTCCCCGTCGGTTACGTCGGCGCCATGGGATCCCGCCGCACCCACGCCGAACGCCTGCGGCTGCTGCGCGAGGCCGGTGTGCCGGAGGACCGACTGGCCCGGCTGCGCTCACCGATCGGGCTCGACCTCGGTGCCCGCACACCGCAGGAGACGGCGGTCTCCATCGCGGCCGAGATCATCGCCGCCTTGAACCTGGGCAGTGGCCTCCCACTGAGCCGGCGCACCGGTCCGATCCACCCGCCGCCCGCTCGTCGCCAAACCCCTTCATGGCCCACCCTCGAAGAGGTGGCCGCGCACGCCGGTGTCGGCCGTGGCACGGCCTCCAGGGTGATCAACGGTTCGCCTCATGTGAGCGAGGCGACACGCGCGGCCGTGGAGGCGGCGGTCGTGGAACTCGGCTACGTGCCCAACACCGCCGCCAGATCCCTCGCGGTCGGCAGCGCACCCGGGGCGGCACCCGAGCTGGTGGACAGGCCGCCCGCTTGACGGGCGCACGTTTCCCCGTGGACGCGTCCGACTCGAGGGGCGATCGCGCTCACCGCTGTCCCCCCGCCTTCAGCGCCCGCTCCTTTCTCGTCGCATGTTGTTCGCGCGCCGCCGTGCGGTCCCACCGGGCCGGGACGAGGGCCGTCAGCATCAGGAGCGCGGTCAGGACGAACGCCCAGGGATAGCCGGTCAGGCCGGCCACCGTGCCGAAGCCGACCGCGCCGACGCCCATACCCGCGTCGTAGGCGACATTCCACAGGGCGCTCACCGTCCCGTACCCGGAGGGCGCGACGCGGGAGTACATCAGTGTGATGGTGGCGCTCTGGGTGATGCCGAAGCCCGCCCCGAACACGGCGGCACCCACCACGACCGCGACGGGAACGCCCGTCAGGGCGACGACGAGGATGCCGGCGGCCGAGACGACCAGCCCCGGCACGACCAGCCCGGCGGCTCCCCGCCGGTCGGCGCGCCGGCCGGCGAACCAGCGGGATGCGGTCGCGGCGGCCGGTTGCACGAAGAGCGCCGCGGCGACCAGGCCGGAATGGCCCGGCGCCACGGCCAGCGGCAGAAAGGTGACGACGATCCCCGCGCCCACTGCCGTCACCGCGAACACGCCCGTGGGCCGGCCGAGCGCACCGTAACGGGCCCCGGCGAAGATCCCCAGAGGCGGCCCCTGGGCCGCTTCCCGGCCGGGCAGGCCCCAGACGGCGGCGATGGAGACCAGGGCGATCAGCGCCGCCGCCCAGTAGACCGGCTGGTACCCGGTGTGCGAGGCCAGCCACGCCCCGAGCGGCAAGGCCACCAGGGACGGCACACCGGCCATGACGCCGATCAGGGCCAGCCCCTCCCCGCGGCGTTCGGGCGGGATCAGCGACGCCGTCAGCGCCCCACCCGCCACCAGGGTGAACGCGAAGCCGAGGCCCCGGACAAGGCACACCGCCATGATGCACGCCATGCTCTGCGACACGGTCAGGGCCAGGGCCGGAGCGCCCAGCAGGAACAGCCCCGCCCCGAGCATCACGCGATAGCCGCAGCGCGCGGCCAGCCATGGGGCGATCAGCTCGCCGGCCACCGTGGCCAGCATCAGCACACCGGTGACCAGGCCCGCCTCGTCGCTGCCCCGGCCCGGCACGCTCTGCACGTACGCCGGTACGACGGACAGCAGCAGGTAGAAGCTCGCCGACGAGCCGACGACCGTCACAAAGCGCAACAGCAGCGGGCGGGTCACCAGAGGTGGCCGCGCCCCGGCAACTCGGTGTTCGGGTTCAGCGGATGAGGCCATGCGGTGAAACCTAAGGGAAGCGGCCGTCCGAACGCCCCCGTTTTCCCAGCCGGTTCGACAGCGCCCCGAAGGGGCGCGGGGCTGTATCGATTTGCGGCTCCGCCGGGCGGGCGCGACCAGCCACGACGCAGCCGCAGACGACCGACTGCACGGCGCGGCCCATCCAGCGGAGCGCTCAGCTCGTGGCGCGCACCGCGTCGAGGATCAGCTGTGCGACGGCCTTGGGCTGGGAGACGGCGACCGCGTGCGAGGCACCGTCGATCTCGACGGTCGTCGCCCCGGCCCGCTGGGCACCGAAGCGTTCCACCTCGGGGTTGATCGCCTGGTCCGCGCCGGCGATGAGCGCCCAAGCGGGCTTGGTCTTCCACGCCGCGGCCGAGGCCGTCTCCTCGAACGCGCCGGCGGCCAGCGGGCGCTGCGCCACCGCCAGCACCTTGGTGACGTCGGCCGGGACGTCCGCGGCGAAGATGGCCGGGAACGCCTCGGCCGCGATGGTGACCTCGACGGCGGGCTCAGCGCCCTGGACGGGGTACGTCGCCTCCTTGAGGTTGCTCACGAGCGCCGAGAGCGGGAAGCGGTCCTGGAGTTCACCAAGGCTCTCGCCCTCTTCGAGGGCGTAGGCGGCGACGTAGACGAGTCCGACGACGTTCTGGGTGGTACCGGCCACGGTGATGAGCGCACCACCGTAGGAGTGGCCCACCAGGACGACCGGACCGTCGATCTGAGACGCCACGGAAGCGATGTACGCGGCGTCCGAGGCCAGGCCGCGGAGCGGGTTGGGCGGCGCCACCACGGCGACGTCGTGCTCCTGAAGCTCCGCGATGACCCCCGACCAGCTGGCGGCGTCGGCAAAGGCTCCGTGCACCAGGACAACCGTCGGCGCGGGCTTGGTGACCATGTGTGTCTGTTCTCCTTCCTTGCTGGTGAGTGTGGGCTGTCGGGTCAGCCGGCGTGCAGGGCCGCGTGCAGCGTGCGGACGGCCAGGGCGATGGCGGCTTCGGCGGCGTGGGTCTCGCGCAGGGCGTTGAGCATCACGAAGTCGTGGATGATGCCCTGGAAACGTACGGCGGTGACCGGCACACCCGCCTGACGGAGCTTGTTGGCGTACGCCTCTCCCTCGTCGCGCAGTACGTCGGCCTCGCCGGTGATGACCAGTGCCGGGGGCAGGCCCTGCAACTGCTCGGTGGTGGCGCGCAGCGGGGACGCGGTGATCTGTGCCCGCTCGCTCTCGTCGGTCGTGTACTGGTCCCAGAACCACTGCATGCCGTCGCGGCGCAGGAAGTAGCCGGTGGCGAACTGGTGGTAGGAGCCGGTGTCGAAGTTCGCGTCGGTGACCGGGTAGAACAGCACCTGCTGGACCAGCGGGATGCCACCGCGTTCCTTGGCCATCAGGGTCAGCGCGGCCGTCATGTTGCCGCCGACCGAGTCGCCCGCCACGGCCAGCCGTGTGCCGTCGAGGCCCTTGTCGGCGCCCTGCTCCACGATCCACTGCGCGACGGTGAAGTTCTGCTCGATGGCGACGGGGTAGCGGGCCTCGGGCGACAGGTCGTACTCGGGGAAGACGACCGCGGCGTTCGCGCCGACGGCGAGTTCGCGCACCAGACGGTCGTGGGTGTGGGCGTTGCCGAAGACCCAGCCGGCGCCGTGGATGTAGAGGATCACCGGCAGGGTGCCGGTGGCGCCGGCGGGCCGGACGATGCGGACGCGCACGGAGCCCGTCGGACCGCCGGTGACGCTGGTCCACTCCTCGTCGATCGCCGGCTTGTCGACCTCGCCGGACTGCACCTCGTCGACGGCCTTGCGGCCCTCGGCCGGGGCCAGGTCGAAGAGGTAGGGCGGGTTGGCGGTGGCCTCCGCGAACGCGGCTGCCGCGGGTTCCAGCACCGGCTCGACCGGCGCGAGGGCATCAGACATGCGCATCTCCTGTGATTCATCGGGCGCGGCGGCCGTTCCCGGTACGACACGCATCGTCGTACCGGACACTCCGGCGCCGCTGCACCGAACGGTAGGCACTGCGCGCACGCGGCAGTTTTCCCCGAGCGCCCCTTCGATGTCCCCACAGCGCACGGAGATTCCCGGCCTGTTCGGCCGTTGCGGGCACAGTGCCTTCTCCTCTCCTTCGGCGCTGCGCGACCCGTGCGCTGTCAGCGATGCTCAGGTGCGCGCTGTTCGGCGGCAGGCTGGGCCGGGGGGCCCGGCGGCCCACGTCGGCCTGAGCCAGGACGACCGAGATCACCGCGGGGCGTTCACCGCGGGGCCGCTGGACGCCTCGGTGCCTGGGCCGTCGGGGTGTGCCGCGGTGCGAAGGGGCCCGTCCAGCAGGGAGAGCGAACGGCCGCTGCGGCCGTTGCGCACCGCGATGAGTTCCGCCGCGAACGATACGGCGGTCTCCTCGGGTGCCGACGCGCCGAGGGTGCCGGCACCGTACGCCCTGACGCCGCTCCCGTCCAGGTCGTGCATGCCGCCGAGCGGGTTCTCCGGCGGCAGGGCGAGCAGATCGCGTGGCAGCCAGTGGCGTGGACGTCGATGACCCCGGCACGGATGTCACCGTTCATGATGTTTCTCCCCGATGCTCCAGGGCGGCCCGTGCGATGGCGCGCCGGATGGGTTCGTAGCCGGTGCACCGGCAGATGTTGGAGCCGACCACGCCCGCTACGGCGTCGGGCTTGTCCGCGAGGTCGGGGTCTGCCTCCAGCGCTCCGGCGGCCACCATCAAGAAGCCCGGTGTGCAGAAGCCGCACTGGAGGGCGTGCTCGGCCGAGAACGCCCGTTGCAGCGGGTGGGGTTCGCCGTCGGGTCCGGCAAGTCCCTCCACCGTACGGACGGAGCCGCCGTCGCACTGCACGGCCAGCACCAGGCACGAGCGGACCGGTGTACCGTCCATGAGGACGGTGCAGGCCCCGCAGACACCGTGCTCGCACCCCAGGTGCGTACCGGTGAGGCCCAGGTCGTCGCGGAGGACGTCGGCGAGCAGGCGCCGGGGCTCCACGTCGAGCAGATGGCCGGTGCCGTTCACCTTGAGCGTGATCTTCATCGGTGGTCTCCCTCGCGTGCGGCGAGACGCGCGCGCAGATCCGTCGCGGCCTCGCACAGGGTTCTGCCGACCAGGACGGCGATGGCCTGCCGCTTGTACTCGGCGTCGGCGTACGGTTCGGCGACCGGCGCCGCGTCCTGCTGGGCGGCGACCCGGCCGGCCCGGGCGAACGGATGGTCGCCCGGGAGCCTGCGCCCCGTGGGCAGCGGGCCGAACTCGGCACCGAGCAGCATCTGTTCGGCGGCGCGGGCCCGTAGCGGGCGGTCGGCGGAGTTGACCAGTCCGATCCGTGCGTTGCCGATCACGCCGTCGCGGACCGTGAGGGCCGCCGCGACCGCGACCTGTGCGAAGCAGAAATGGGTGCGGCGGTGCTCGATGAAGCCGACGCCGGTGTGCTCGCCGAGCAACGGCAGGCGCACGGCGGTGATCAGCTCCTGCGGCCGGCGGGCCGTGCGGTACGGGCCGAGGAAGTAGTCGCCGGCCGCGAGGGCGCGGGCGCCGGCGGGGCCGGTGACCTCCACGGTGGCGTCCAGGGCGACGCCGATGGCGCACCATTCGGAGGCGGGATGGGCCCAGCCGAAGCTGCCGGCCATGGTGCCGCGGGAACGGATGGGCGGATGTGCGATGTTGACCACGGCCCGGGACAGCAGAGTGCCGAGCGGACCCGGTACGGCATCGGCCCGTTCGAAGGCCGCGTGCCGGATCAGGGCGCCCACGCGCAGCTCGCCGTCCTCGACGCTCATGTGGTCGAGATCCGGGATGCGGTTGATGTCGACGACGAGGTCGGGGCGGATGCGTTGCAGATGCATCTCCAGGATCAGGCTCTGCCCTCCGGCGAGCACCTGGGCCTTGCGCCCGCTGGCGCCGAGCGCTTCGACGGCCTCGGCGACCGTGCGGGGCACCGCGTAGTCGAAGGATGCGGGTTTCACCGGGCGCCTCCCTCGTGCTGCGGGGCTCGCGCCGCATGCCAGACGCTGTCCGGGGTGAGCGGCATCTGCAGCAGATCGGGGTCGGCGCTCCGCAGGGCGTCGGCCACGGCGTTGACGATGGCGGCCGGAGTGCCGATGCAGCCCGACTCCCCGGCTCCCTTCGCGCCCAGCGGTGTGTTGGGGCCGGGGGTGCGGGTGTCCTTGACGTCGATGGGCGGGATCTCCGAGTACGTGGGCAGCAGGTAGTCCAGGAAACCGTTCGCGAGCTGCGGCACGCCGGCGTCGTCGAACGTCATGCCTTCGTAGAGGGCCTGGCCGATGCCCTGCACGGCCGATCCGAACGCCTGACCGCGCACCACCGTGGGGTTGAGGACGACACCGCAGTCGTCCACGGCCACGAGCCGCAGGACGCGCACGGTGCCGAGGTCCGGATCCACCTCGGTCACCGCCGCGTGCGCCCCGAAGGGGAACGCCATGCCGGCCTCGTACCGGTCCTCGACGCGCAACGGGCCGGTGGACTTCACCAGATCGCCGAGTCCGGTGGCCGCCGAACCGTCGTGGGCGGGGTGCACGGTGCCGTCCGCCCACTCGACGTCGTCGGCCGGAACGCCCCACAGGTCCGCCGCCCTGGTGCGGGCCTCCGCGATCAGCAGCGTCGCGGCGTGCTGGAACATGGCGCCGGCGACCTGGGCGGACCGGCTGGCGAAGGAGCCCAGCCCTTCGGGCTGTTCGTCGGTGTCGCCCTCCACGAGGCGTACCTGCGCCTCGGGGATGCCAAGGACCTCGGCGACCAGGGCGGGGAAGACCGTCTCGTGCCCCTGGCCACTGGGGGCCGTACCGCAGCGGGCGGTGACGGTGCCGTCCTCGTGGACTTCCAGGCTGCCGAACTCGTGCAGGCCGCCCCGTTCACCGCCCGAGCGCTCCACATAGCAGGACACTCCGATGCCCAGCGGCAGCGCGGCCGGATCCTCGCGGCGGCGGGCCTGCTCGGCGCGCCACTCCTCGTAGCCGAGCGTATCCAGTGCCAGGTCCAGGGCGGCGGCGTAGTTCCCGCTGTCGTAGCGGCGTCCGGTCGGTGTCTGGTACGGAAAGGCCGCCGGCGGGATGAAGTTGCGCCGCCGCAGCTCGATCGGGTCGATGCCGAGCCGACGGGCGAGCACGTCCATTGTCCGCTCGATGGCGATCGCCGCCTCGGGACGTCCGGCACCCCGGTACGGGTAGGTGACCATGGTGTTGGTGAGCACCGAGCGCAGGGTCGCGTGAACACGCGGGGTGGCGTACGCGCCGGTCGCCATCCACGCCGTCTGCATGGGCAGTCCCGCGCCGAGGTGCGGATAGGCGCCGACGTCCGCGTCGATCGTCAACTCATAGGCGAGGAGCCGGCCTTCGGCGTCGGCGGCGAGGCGGACCCTCTGGTCCTGTCCTCTGCCGCGGGTGGCGACCAGCATCGACTCCAGGCGGTCCTCGATCCAGCGCACCGGCCGCCCGAGCCGCACGGCCAGGTAGGCGACGACCACGAACTCGGGAAAGGCGGCGCTCTTGGACCCGAAGGCGCCTCCCGTGTCGGGGACGACCACCCGGATCCGGTCGGTGGACCAGCC
Source organism: Streptomyces sp. NPDC102462 (assembly GCF_044765425.1). Lineage (NCBI taxonomy): Bacteria > Bacillati > Actinomycetota > Actinomycetes > Kitasatosporales > Streptomycetaceae > Streptomyces > Streptomyces sp. NPDC102462. Next base: position 478,163 of record NZ_JBIWKB010000001.1, read on the forward strand.
GAGCAGCGCGGCGAGTTCCCGCCGCAGTCGGTGCGGCATCTGGTGCCCCGACCACACGGTCAGCCGGTCCCCCTCGGGTACGGCGAGGACGGTGCGGCATTCCATGGGGCTGGGCATCAGCAGTTGCTGGCGATAGGCGGCCTCGACCACGACGGCCGCGTCCTGCCAGACGGCCGGTTCGACGGGCTCGCCCGCCTCGCCGCGCAGGGCGATGTTGCTCAGTCCGTCGAACAGGCGGACGGAGTCGTCCAGCGCCTCGGCGGGGGTCACCACGGCCGGCAGCGGGTCGATCGTGGCGGTGACCTCGGCGGCCCCGTCCTCGGCCCGGTACCGGTCCGTCGCGAGGACGACGGCCAGCGCCTCGCCCGGATAGCGCACCCGGTCCTTGACGAGCGCCGGCCACTCCCGGCCGGCGACGGCGTCCTGTGTGGACAGTCCGGCCAGCAGGGTGTACGGAACCGGGGGAAGGCCCGGCAGGTCGGCGGCCGACCAGGCTCCCAGTACCCCGGGCACATCACGGGCCGCCGTGCAGTCCACGGCTCGTAGCGCGCCGTGGGCCACCTTGCTTCTCACAAATGCGGCGTCCAGACATCCGGGAACGCGGATGTCGGCGACATACCGGCCCCGCCCGGAAAGCAGCCGCTCGTCCTCGCGCCTCGTCCATTGCTCCACAACAACACCCCGTTCGTGTCTTTGCGGGAATCGACGTCATTCCTACGGAGCACCAAATCCGTGGAATTCAGCCGCTTCCGACACTAACCGCGGCCGAAGCGGCGCGGCGGGCGACAGGCGGGCCCGTGCACGGTGCGGACGGAAGCGGTGCGCTGCCCGCACAGGCCGGCCGCCGGAGCCACGGCCGGCCGTACCGGTACGCGGAAGGCCGGCCCGTGGGGCGCCCCCGGCCGGGGTCAGTGATCCGCCGGATTCCCGCGCGGCTTGATGCTCGCATGGGGCAGGGCCGGTGCGGGAAGGCGGTCCCCTGGATATCCTTCGACGGCGCCGAAGCGCTCGGCGGAGTTCTGCCAGTCCTCGCGGGCTTTCACGATGTCCTCGTGGCTGCGGCCGATGAAGTTCCACCACATCACGATCTGCTCCCCGAACGGCGTCCCGCCGAGCAGGACCGTCCGTGCGGGGCCGTCCGACTCGTTCGTCAGGGTCAGCGCGCCGGGACCCGGGTGGACGTAGCCCAGTTCTGCGGAGCGCAGGAGGACGTCGGCCAGCCGGACGTCGCCCCGGTCGACCAGGAGGCCGTGCTCGAAGCCGGGGTCCACCGCGAGCGTGACCGACGAGCGGGGTGCGAGCACGATCTCGGCGCCGAGCAGGGGAGTGAAGGTCGGCACCGGTGAGGTGACGCCGGCCAGCGAGCCCAGGAAGACCCTGATCTCCGCCCCGTCGACGCGTACCGGGTCGGGGACGTGGTGCCGGAAGTCGCGCGCGGTGTGCCGGTGCTCCTCGGGCAGCGCCACCCACAGCTGGACGCCGTGCAGGACGGTGGTCCGCGCGGTGGAGACCTCCGAGTGCGCGATGCCGCCTCCGCCGGTCATGAGGTTCAGCTCACCGGGCCGTACGAAGGCGTGGCTGCCCAGGCTGTCCCGGTGCTCGATCTCGCCGCTGAACAGCCAGCTGACGGTCTGGAGCCCGGTGTGCGGATGCGGGGCGACGTCCATGCCGCCGGTCTCGGAGACGTCGTCGGGACCGTAGTGGTCCGCGAAACACCAGGCGCCGATCAGGGTCCTGGCCCGCTGGGGCAGCGTGCGCCGCACGGTCATGGCCCGCGGGCCGCCGAGGGGCACATCCCGCGGGGTGAGCACGTCGACTCGGGGCACCCCGCCCGGCCGCCCGCCGTCCGGCGCCGCGCCGCACGGCACCTCGACGGGCCTCGTCTCGACATTGCTCATGGTGGACCGCCTCTCAGCCAGGTAATTGTTTCATATTCAACCACTAGTCGGCCCGTAACCGTGGTCACGGTTCCCCGACCGGCAACACCCCGTGCGCTCGCCGGCAATTCTCCCCGGCCCGGCCGCCGTACGGTCATGGCCGCCGTGATCCGCCGGCACCCGGCGGGCGAACGGAACACAGCAGGAAGTGGCAGACAGGGGGCGGCATGGGACAGCATCACACCGGTGCCGCGGACGAGGGCCCGATCGTCTGCGCGACGACCGTCCTCGTCACCGTGGCCGACGATCCGCCGGTACCGCTGCCCGCGCAGCTCCGCTACACCGCGACGGACCCCTACGCCGTGTGCATGTCCTTGGGCGCCCCCTCTGCCCCTTCCGTCGACTGGGTCTTCGCCCGGTCGCTCCTCGCCCAGGGCCTGTGCCGCCCCGCCGGGTACGGGGACGTGGTGGTGATCCCACGACACCGTGGCCGTCAGGACACGGTCGGCGTCCTGCTCAGGACACGGCACGGGGCAGCGGTCCTCGAGGTCGCCTCCCGCGCCGTCACGGCCTTTCTGCACCGCACCGACGCCCTGGTCCCACCGGGCACCGAGCACCGCCACATCGATCTGGACCGAGTCGTCCACCACCTGACGGCCGGCCGGGAATGACCCGCCCGCGACCGTACGGTCCTGCGCGCAGGGCCCCGTGAACCGGACCGGCGATGACGCCTGCGGCACACGGCGGGCCGTCCTGGAGGTGGTCGTGGCGCCGCCGGCCCCGCTGTTCCGGCCGCCGCCCGGGACCTCGGTGACCGCCGTGCAGGAGCAGCACCCCGGCCTGTCCGGCCGGCCACGGACCCCGGTCGTCAGCCCGGCCACCGGTCACGGACCGGACCGGTGGCGGTCCGGCGGCGCACGCAGGGGGCGGGCTCAGTCGAAGCGCAGATCGGAAAGCTGCCGTTCGAGCGCGGTGACGTCGTCCTCGGGGGCCGGCCCGGCAGGACGCGCGGCGATCAGGGCGGCCAGCTCGCCGCCCGCCCGCCGGATGCGCCCGGGCAGTCCCTCCGTGTACGCGTCACCACCCGAGCCCCAGTCCTCGGACGCCGCGTACACCGCGGTGGGGACGACGGCCGCGCGCAGGTAGGAGAACAGCGGGCGCAGCGCATGCTCCAGCACCAGGGAGTGGCGGGCCGTCCCACCGGTCGCCGCGATCAGGACCGGCTTGCCGGTCAGGGCCTCCGGATCGATCAGGTCGAAGAAGGACTTGAACAGCCCGCTGTAGGAGGCGGTGAAGACGGGGGTGACCGCGATCAGACCGGCGGCCCCCGTCACCGAGTCGATCGCGGCGGCCAGCGCGGGCGGCGGAAACCCGGTCACGAGGTTGTTGGCGACGGCGACGGCCAGCTCGCGCAGTTCGACGACCTCGGTCTTCGGGTCCAGGCCCCGGCCGGCCAGCTCGCCGTGGGCCGCCTCGGCCAGACGGTCCGCCAGCAGACGGGTGGAGGACGGGGTGCTCAGCCCCGCGGACACGGCGACGAGCTTCACGCGGCGTCCTCCCCCTTCGAGGCCGCCGCCGCGGCGACCCGGGCCGCGTGCGTCGGCGCGTCGGGCACGTCGGTGGGACGCCCCTTCGCGAACTCCTTGCGCAGCACGGGCACCACCTGTTCGCCGAGCAGGTCGAGCTGTTCCAGCACTGTCTTCAGAGGCAGGCCCGCGTGGTCCATCAGGAACAGCTGCCGCTGGTAGTCGCCGACGGTCTCCCGGAACGACAGCGTCCGCTCGATGACCTGCTGCGGGGAGCCCACCGTCAGCGGTGTCTGCTCGGTGAAGTCCTCCAGGGACGGGCCATGGCCGTACACAGGGGCGTTGTCGAAGTAGGGGCGGAACTCCCGTACGGCGTCCTGCGAGTTCTTCCGCATGAAGACCTGACCGCCGAGCCCGACGACGGCCTCTTCGGGGCGGCCGTGCCCGTAGTGGGCGTACCGCCGCCGGTACAGCTGCACCATGCGCCTCGTGTGCTCGGCCGGCCAGAAGATGTTGTTGTGGAAGAAGCCGTCGCCGAAGAAGGCCGCCTGGTCGGCGATCTCCGGCGACCGGATCGAACCGTGCCAGACGAACGGCGGTACGCCGTCCAGCGGACGCGGAGTCGCGGTGAAGCCCTGAAGAGGGGTGCGGAACTTCCCCTCCCAGTCCACCACGTCCTCGCGCCACAGCCGGTGCAGCAGCGTGTAGTTCTCCCGGGCGAGCGCAATGCCCTGCCGGATGTCCTGCCCGAACCACGGATAGACGGGCCCGGTGTTCCCGCGCCCCAGCATCAGGTCCACCCGGCCGTCCGCGAGGTGCTGGAGCATCGCGAAGTCCTCGGCGATCTTCACCGGGTCGTTGGTGGTGATCAGTGTCGTCGCGGTGGACAAGATCAGCTTCTCGGTGCGGGCCGCGACGTAGCCGAGCATTGTGGTCGGGGACGACGGCACGAACGGCGGGTTGTGGTGCTCGCCGGTGGCGAACACGTCCAGACCCACCTCCTCCGCCTTGAGCGCGATGGCGACCATCGCCTTGATGCGTTCGTGCTCCGGTGGAGTACGGCCTGTGGTCGGATCGGTCGTCACGTCCCCGACCGTGAAGATGCCGAACTGCATGGATCCCTCTTCTTCCGGCAAACGTGTGAGGTGGGGAACGCTAGGCGCCGGTCGCACGCTCGTCATGACTGTGGGTGCACGGGAATGAGCCCACCAGTGCCCTGTTCTGGCATGTCGGCGCCGTTCGCCCTCCTGCGGCACGGATGATGACCGCCGGGGCCGGCTGCCGATCCGATGCCCCCATGGCTGGGAAAGGAGTTCTTCGATGGTCGATGAACCGGTCTTGGTGCTTGCGGCGACCGGTGGACAGGGCCGGGCCGTGGTCGACGCGCTGCTGGCCCGCGGGGCCGGGATCAGGGCGCTGGTCCGCGACCCGGCCCGCGGTGCCGCACGGGAACTGGCCGGCCAGGGTGTCGACGTGGTGGCGGGTTCGCTGAGCGATCGCGGATCGCTCGCCGCGGCCATGAAGGGCGTGGCCGGTGTCTTCGCGTTCACCACACCCTTCGAGGCCGGCATCGAGGCGGAGGTGGCCCAGGGGCGGGCCATCCTCGCCGCCGCGGCACAGGAACGTGTTCCGCACCTCGTGTTCAGCTCGGTCGCCGGGGCCGACCAGAACAGCGGGGTACCGCACTTCGAGAGCAAGGCGCGCATCGAGGCGGAACTGACCGCCGGCGATGTCGCGTACACGATTCTGGGGCCGACGTACTTCTTCGACAACGCGCTCGGCGGGGCACGGCGCATCCTGGACGGCGTACTCGATCTGCCGCTGCCGCCCGACCGGCCGTTGCAGCAGCTCGCCCGGCCCGACCTCGGCGCGTTCGCGGCGCATGTGCTCCTCGACCCCGCTCCGTACGTCTCACGGCGCATCGAACTGGCCTCTGACGACCCCACCCCTGCGCAGATGGCGGCCGCGCTCGGCGCCGCGCTGGGCCGGGACGTCCGCCACGAGCGGGTACCGCTGACAGCCATCGGCAACCCGGACATGCACGCGATGTGGGCGTTCCTGAACGGGCCCGGCTACCGCGTCGACATCCCCGCGCTCCATGCCGCCCACCCGGAGATCCGCTGGACCCGGTTCACCGACTGGGCGCACCACACCTGGTCCAGCGCCGGCTGAACCGCCTGCCCACCGCCCCGCGACCGCCCCCAGGCACGTGCTCAGGCCAGCGGGGCGCTCAGCTCCATGGACCGCAGAGCCGCCGCCATGGCCGGTCCGTCGCCGACGTCGAGGGCCGTGTCCGTCAGCTTGATGACATGTTCGTCGCCGTGCGCCAGGGCCCGTTCAAACACCTCTTCGGGGGTGAGGGCGCCGGGCGGGGTGTAGTCGGCCGGCGCGGCCGGTGCGTACATCGCGGTCACTGCCGCGGAGGCCGTCCAGGCCGCCCGCAGGCTCGGCGCCCACAGCGTCTGGGGGAGCGCGGGCAGGGTGCGCAGGACGGCGTTGGGAGCCGTGGCCGCGTGGACCAGCATCGTCGCCTCGCCGTGGCCGTGGGTGGCATACCGGTGTGTTGCCGCCCGCACCAGTTCGGTGAGGTGGCGGTACGCGTCGCTCGGCTCCGTCACCGAGGCCGCCCACACCGGCAGGGCCCTGACCTGGTCGAGCCGGGCGGAGAAGCCACCGTCCTGCACGGCGATCGGCGCGACCGTGTCGAGCGCGGCAGCCGCGCCGTCGGCGCCGGGCAGCGAGGCGACGACCGCGACGGGCCGGTGGCGCGCGGCCCAGTAGCCGAGGCCGTGGGCCAGTTCCGCCAGCCGGGGTTCGGTGACCTCACCGGACAGAAGTGTGCGCACGGCGTGGCCCACCCGGATCACCGGATGTGTCGAGCCGCCGTACAGGCCGGGCAGCAGGCGGGGCCACCACAAAGTCAGCACCTCGGGCCAGGGACGCTCGGCGACCTCGCGCTCGAAGTAGCCGATCCAGTCGGCGGCGCGCCGCGGATCGCCGAGCGCGGCGGACCAGTCGGCGTCCGTGACCGGCTCGACACGTGACGGGAACTCCTCCAGTTTGTGTGCGTACAGGTCGAGCCAGCGGTGCACCGAACGTGCCTGCCCGTGAGCGGCGAGGGCTTCGACGGCCATCGGCGCGTGGTTGGTGAGCCGCCCGAGCCGTTCGGGCCCGGAGTCGTGCAGTCGCACAAGCGCCTCGTCCAACGTTCCTGTCGTATCCATGGCATGGACACTAGGCAGGATGCCACGGCGGTGTAACGGGCCACAGACGTAGGCAGGACCTAGGACCTGCGGCCCGGTGCCGGCGCCGGGCGAGAGCCGCGGCCGATGCCGGACCCTGCCCCGGACGGGGCCGGGGTCCGGCGGCTCACATGTGCTCAAGGACGCGGCTTGCCCGGGCGGTCCCCTGGTCAGGCCCCGGCGCCTCCGTCGACCGGCACGATCGCGCCGGTCACCATCGAGGCACGGTCGCTGAGCAGCCACGCGGCCACCTCGGCCACCTCGCGGGGCTCGGCCATCCGGCCCAGTGGGGTCGCCGCGTTGTTGCGCTCGATGATGCCCGGGGACACGGCCTCCCAGGCGTCGATCATCGTCGTGGCGGTGCCGCCGGGGGTGATGCCGTTCACTCGTATGCCCTGCCGGCCCCAGGTCACGGCGGCCGTCTCGGTGATGCTGTTGAGTGCGCGCTTCATGGCACCGTATGCGGGCAGGGCGGGGTTCGCGCGGCGGCTGCCGATGCTTGAGGTGTTGACGATCGCCCCGCCGCCGCCTCGTCGCATGAGCGCGGCCTCCGCGTTCATCGCGGTCCAGTGGGAGCGGAAGTTCACGGCGAACTGTTCGTCGATGTCCTCCTCGCTCGTGGTGTCGAGCGGGCCGGGTTGTTGGATCGCCGCACCGTTGTTGAAGGCGCCGTCGAGCTGTCCGTGCAGTTCCTCGACGCGGCCGACCGCGGCGCGGATGCTCGCACCGACGGCGAGGTCCAGGGTGACGGCGTCGGCGATGCCGCCGTCGGCGCGGATCTCGGTGACGATGCCGTCGAGGGCATCGGTGCTGCGGGCGGCGAGCACGACGGCGGCGCCCTCGGCGGCGAAGAGCCGGGCCGCCGCCGCCCCGATGCCGCGGCTGGCGCCGGTGATGAACACGACCTTGCCGGTGAGCAGGCCGAGGGGTGCGATGTCGCTGTTGTTCGTCATGACACCAGCGTCAGGCCGGCCCCGGGCCGGATACAGGCACAGGCGGTACCAGGATCCGTCGCCGGGCAGCGTGCACACTCGGGGTATGGACAAGCAAGCGCTCGGGGCGTTCCTCCGCAGCCGTCGTGAGCGGCTTCGGCCGCAGGACGTCGGCCTCCCCTCGGGACCGCGACGCCGGACACCGGGTCTGCGCCGCGAGGAGGCCGCGGTCCTCGCGCACATTTCCACGGAGTACTACATCCGGCTCGAACAGGGCAGGGCGCCGCGACCGTCCGGCGAGGTGCTTGCCGGGATCGCAGGCGCGCTGCGGCTCACCGACGCCGAGTCCGACCACCTCCACGTCCTCGCGGGTACCGCGCCGACCCGTACCCGGCTGCACCGGCGCGACGTACGTCCGAGCATTCTCGCGCTCATCGAGCGGCTGCCGCAGACGGCCGCCTTCGTGATGTCCGCCGTGTTCGAGGTGCTTGCGTGGAACGACCTCGCGGCCGCGCTCATGGAGGACTTCGCCCCGCTCGACCCCGAGGACCGCAATCTCGCGCGCCGGGCATTCCTCGGATCGGAGCACGCCGACGAGACGCTGTACGGGATCTCCGACGCCGCCGAGTTCCGGCACCACGTGGTCATGGAACTGCGCGCCACCCTCGCCCGCTACCCGGACGATCCCGCGGTGACCGGCCTCGTCGACGAACTGTGCGACGCCAGCCCCGACTTCGTCCGGCTCTGGGAGCGGCACGACGTGCAGGCCGTGCAGATGTTCACGAAGACGTTCCGCCACCCGGCCCTCGGGGAGATCACCGTCGACTGCGACACCCTCGCGCTCACGGAGCGAGACCAGCACCTCGTGCTCTACAGCGCACCGCCGGGATCCCCGGCCGCCGAGGCGCTGGCTCTGCTGAACGTACTCGGCGCCGAGGCGGGCAGCGCAGCACGGCGCGGATGAGACCCGGCCCGGTCCCACCGCCCCTGCCGTTCCGGGCGCCCGATCGTGTCAGCGGCGGGTCTCGATCTTCAGGTCACCCGCGGTCACCTTGCGGATGTGGTCGCCGGCGAGCATGTCGTGCGGGAAACCGAGTGCGATCGCGCTGGCCTCGTCGAGGCGGGCCAGTTGGGAGTCGGTGAACTCGACCGTCAGGGCGCCCAGATTGTCCTTCAGTTGCGTGCGGGTGCGGGCGCCGATGATCGGTGCCGTCACGCTCGGATTCCGCAGGGTCCAGGCCAGCCCGGCCTGGGCGGGTGTGCGGCCCAGCTCCGTGGCGACCTCCTTCACGACATCCGCAAGGGCGAGGTTGCGTTCGGTGAGCGTGCCCACGGCGCGGTTGAAGTTCCTGCGGGTGCCGTCGTCGGACGCGCCGTTCTCCGCGGTCAGGTCGTCGCGGCTGTACTTGCCGGTGAGCACCCCGCCGGCCAGGGGCGAATACGGGATCACACCCAGCCCCATCTCGCGCGCCATGGGGATCAGATCACGTTCCCCGGTACGCTCGATCAGGTTGTATTCGATCTGCAGCGCCACGAGCGGCGACCAGCCGCGCAGGTCGGCGATCGCCTGCATGCGCGACACCTGCCAGGCCGGGGCGTTGCAGATCGCCAGGTACAGGACCTTGCCCTGCCGGACCAGATCGTCCATGCCGCGCAGGATCTCCTCGACCGGTGTCGTGAAATCCCACACGTGCAGATAGAGCAGATCGATGTAGTCCGTGCCGAGCTGTCGCAGACTCGCTTCCACCGAAGCGAACAGGCTCTTGCGGTGACCGCCCCCGGAATTCGGGTCGCCGGGCCGGCGCAGCGTCGTGTATTTCGTCGCCAGCACCAGGCTTTCGCGCCTGTCGCGGGTGAATTCGCCCAGCAGACGCTCCGAGCTGCCATCGGTGTAGGTGTTTGCGGTGTCGATGAAGTTGCCGCCTCGCTCGACGTAGAGGTCGAACACTCTGCGTGCCTCGTCCTTCTCGGCTCCCCAGCCCCAGTCGGTGCCGAAGGTCGCCGTGCCCAGCGCCAGTGGTGAGACCCGCAGCCCGGAGCGGCCCAGCAGCCGGTAGGTGTCGAGGGTGAGCGACATGGTGTCCTCCTGTGCTCGTGATCCGTTGCCGGGATCAAGGCTGCAACCGCCGAGAGCCGGGGGTAAGGGAAGGAGCTTCCTGGGAACGCCGGTCCTACCCTGGCTGTTGCAACGAGCATGACGACTCACACCGTGGACCCGACACAGGAGCTGGCCGCGTTCCTGCGGAACCGGCGCGAACGGCTGGACCCGCGCGATCTCGGTCTGCCGTCGCGTCGCCAGGCCCGCCGGACCCCGGGACTGCGCCGCGAAGAGGTCGCCGAACTGGCCGGGGTCAGCGTCGACTACATCGTGCGGCTGGAACAGGGGCGCGGGGTGCGGCCCTCGGCGGACGTGGTGGAGGCGCTGGCGCGGGCACTGCGCCTGGCCCCCGTCGAACGCGCCTACCTGTTCGACCTGGCCCAGCAGCGCCCCCGCGAGGCCGGCAGGCCCGCCACCACCGCGGCGCCGTCGCTGGCCCGGCTGGTCGCCGATCTGTCGCCGCTGCCGGCCATGCTGATGAACCACCGGTACGACATCCTGGCCTTCAACCGCGAAATGACCAGGCTGCTACTGGATTTCGACACCCTGCCGCCGTCGCAGCGCAATGCGATGCGGCTGTGCCTGAGGCACCCGGAGATACGCGAGTTCTACGTCGACCGGGAACGCGTCGTGCGGGAGGGGATCGCCCATCTGCGCGCCGCGTGGGCCGCGCATCCGGAGGATCGGGCGCTGACCGACCTCATCGCCGAATTCATCAGCCGTGACGAGGATTTCGCCCGATGGTGGGCCGAGCGGGACATCCGGGTCAACGGCCGCGGACACAAGATCATGCGGCACCCTGACGCCGGTGTGATCACCGTGCGTTTCGAAGTCCTCATGCCGCTTCAGGATCCCGATCAACGGTTGCTGATCTTCCGTGCCGCGGACGATGAGAGCCAGTCGGCATTGGACCGGTTGTGCACACGGTGATGCCGAGCCGTCCTCGGCTGCGGCCCGGGGGAGCGGGCGCGCTCTCGCCGGTGCCGAGGCGGGGAGGGCGGCCAGGCGCCGTGCCCGGTCGCCGGGGTGTGCGGCCCGGCGCCGCAATCGGGCCGCCACCTCGTCCGCCGACCGCTTCCTGCTGGGTCCTGTCGTCACACTCCCGTCGTTCGCCCGGAGGGCAGGCGGGGGTTTGACGACAGGGTCTAGCGGCCGATCTTGTCCAGCTCGGCGAGTTCCTGGTCGGAGAGCGAGAGCCCCGCACCGGCGACGTTCTCGCGCAGGTGCGCCACCGACGAGGTGCCGGGGATGAGCAGGATGTTCGGCGACCGCCGCAGCAGCCAGGCCAGGGCGACCGACATCGGTGTCGCGTCCAGCCGGGAGGCCACGGCGGAGAGCGCCGTGGACTGCAGCGGCGTGAAGCCGCCGAGCGGGAAGAAGGGCACGTAGGCGATGCCCTTGTCGGCGAGTTCGTCGATCAGTTCCTCGTCCTGACGGTGGGCGAGGTTGTACATGTTCTGCACGCACACGATCGGCGCGATCTCCTGCGCCTCGGCGACCTGGTCCGCCGTCGCGTTGCTCACCCCGAGATGCCGGATCAGGCCCTGCTGCTGGAGTTCGACCAGGGTCCCGAAGGGCTCGGCGAGCGAACCGGGCTGCGGGCCCTGAGCGTCACCGAGCCGGAGATTGACCACGTCGAGCGAATCGAGGCCAAGGTCCTCAAGGTTCTCGTGGACGGCGCGGCGCAGGTCCTCGGGCCGCCGCGCCGGGGGCCAGCCGCCCTGCTGATCGCGGACCGCGCCGACCTTGGTCACGACGTGCAGCGCCTCGGGATAGGGGTGCAGCGCCTCACGGATCAGCCGGTTCGTGACGCGTGGCCCGTATGCTCCGGCGGTGTCGACATGGGTGATCCCGAGGCCGATGGCCTCCCGCAGAACGGCCAGCGCGGCGTCGTGGTCGGCGGGCGGCCCCATGACGCCGGGGCCGGCGAGCTGCATGGCGCCGTAGCCGAAGCGGGTGACGGTCAGATCGCCCAGGGTCCAGGTGCCGCCGGGAAGGGAAACGGAGGGTGTGCTCATGTGTCTGTCTTTCATGGGGGCGCTGGGTGATTGGTGCCTTTCGGCTCCGTGCGCCAGTATGGGCAGGTGACTTCCCGACGGGAAGTAGGCACCTGGAAGTGCGTAAGGCACCCATGGGGGAGAGGAACGGTCGATGACCACGACGGCGGCCCAGCGACGGGCGCAGGCCAAGGCGGAATACGATGCTTTCCTGGCGGTGTGTCCGAGCCGCAAGCTGCTTGAACGGATCTCCGGAAAGTGGGTCACGCTGATCCTGGCCGCACTGGGCAGCGGCGGCTCGCACCAGCCGGGCGCCGACTGCGCCGGTGAGCCCCGGCCGATGCGCTACTCAGAGCTGTCGCGCCTGCTGGCCGGCGTCAGCCAGAAAATGCTCACGCAGACGCTGCGCTCGCTTGAACGTGACGGTCTGATCACCCGCACCGCCACACCGACCGTCCCCGTCACGGTCTCCTACGAGTTGACCGATCTCGGCCTCTCCCTGCACCACATGATGCGCGGCCTCAAGACGTGGGCCGAGACACACATGGACGATGTGCTCACCCACCGCGCGACGTACGACACCCGCACCGACTGATGCGTCGGGGCCCCGTGGCGTAGTCGGCTCCCACCTCCCACGCTCGGAGGATGCTCAGTCGAGACAGAACTCGTTGCCCTCGATGTCCTGCATCGAAATGCACGACTCGTTGTGTTCATCGGCGAGCAGGAGTTGCACGCGTACCGCGCCGAGCGCGACCAGACGTGCGCACTCGGCTTCGAGCGCGGCGAGGCGTTCCTCCCCCACGAGCCCGGTGCCGACCCGCACGTCGAGATGCACCCGGTTCTTGACGACCTTGCCCTCGGGGACGCGCTGGAAGTACAGCCGCGGGCCCACGCCCGAGGGATCAATGCAGGCGAACGACGAACCCTGCTCCTCAGCCGGCAGAGAGCGATCGAAATCGTCCCACGTGTCGAACCCCTTTGGTGGCGGCGGTACGACGTACCCCAGCACCTCACACCAGAAGCGAGCGACGCGCTCGGGTTCCGCGCAGTCGAAGGTGACTTGGAACTTCTTGATCGATGACATCGGGGCACCATAGCAGGGGAACCCCTCCGCTTGTCTGCCTGCGGCCGTCCCCCGGTTCACGCAGCTGCGGCAGCGACTGGCGGGGGTGAGCGAGAAGATGCTCACCCAGACACCGACGGACCCCCTGAGGGCGCTCACGGAGTGTTCTGCCCAGCGGCGCCTCAGTTTCGACGTGTTCAGCCCAGTCCGCAGCGATCAAGTGCGGTACGAACCTGGTTGAGCCCCACCGCTCTCCAGTGCTCCCGGTCAGGCATCCGGTCGTCCCGGCGCCAGCGCCACGCCGAGAACATCGCCCAGTTCAGGGCGCGGCACCGGTGAATCAGGTCGTGGTCGGCCCCCGGACAGTGCTGTCCCACTTCGTCGGGCGCATGGGCGAGGTCGAACTCGATCGGCCCACGGCAGCACGTGGCGAGGTCCACGAAAAGCGGTCCTCTCCTTGTGTTGAGGAGGTTGCCCGGATGCGGCTCGCCGTGCAACAGCTGGTCGTCGGCTCTGTCGACGGTGAGCGCGGCGCTCAGACCACCGAGTGTGTCGCTGAGGAATCGCCGGTCGGCATCGGGCAGTTCGGGGGACTGCTCCGGGTCGTTCACCTTGCTCAGCGCCACGGCGACTCGATCGCTGACATGCGGTGCGCCCAGATCGATCTGACGCAGTGCGGCATGGTGCCGCATCAACGCGTCCGCGTAGTCGGCCGGCGCGATCTGTGATCCCACAGGTTCGTAGTACGTCCAGAACGAGATGGCGAAGGCATCACGCACATGGACGCGGGGGGCGACCCGAGGGTCGAGCTCAGCCACGGGAGCGTCGACGGCGGCGAGACGGTGAGCAACCTCCACTTCGAACTCGGAATCGGCCAGATACCCCGAGGGTGCGACCCGGGCCAGAACATCGCAAGGGACCAGGCGCAGCGCGACGCGGTCCGAGTTGTGGATGACGACCACATCGTTGATCTGTAGGCCCGACTCCGAAGCGGCCGCCCGTCCTGCCTCGATTGCGCGGCGGAGTTCCCCTGCCTCCATACCGTCCTCCCTCACGTTGCGTACACCTACACGTCCGGGGCAACTGGCCGGTTCGGCCGCGCCGGTGTGGACCGGCAGGCCGCCGTCCGGTCGTCAGCCGGCCTTGGCCCGCGAGGCCGAGGACGCCAGCCTGCGCTCGGCGATCTGCCGGGCCGTCCGCAGCGGCGTGATGCCGGACGAGAGCGCCAGGTCGAGGATGCGGGTCACGGTGTCACCGATGCCCTCCACCCGCTTCTGCGCGGCCTCATGGCCGTGGTTCTCCGACTCCCGGCTCAGGGCGTAGACGATACCGCCGGCCCCGGCGACATAGTCGGGCACCCACACGATGCCCCGCTCCGCAAGCACATCGGCCACGCGCTCCTCGGTGAGCTGGTTGTTCGCCGGACCGACGACCAGGCGCGCGGTGATCCGCGGGACCGTCACGTCATCGAGTACGCCGCCGACGGCAGCGGGGACCAGGATGTCGGCCGACGCGGACAGAGCCTGACCGGGCTCGACCCATCCGTACCCGCTCGCCAGGGCCACCTCCTTGCGGGAGGCTTCCAGGTCCGAGACGACGACATGCGCGCCCTCGGCGGCCAGGCCGGCGGCAATACCGCTGCCGACCGACCCGAAGCCGCTGATCACCACGGTCCGCCCGGCACAGGAGGCATCGCCGAATACATGCCGCGCACCGGCGCGCAGGGCCGCCAGGACCCCGGTGGCGGTGGGGCCCCCGGAATCGCCGGTACCGCCGTGCTCCTCGGGCGCGCAGTACGCGTACGGCGAGAAACGCCGCAGGACCACCATGTCCTCGGGGCCGGTGCCGACGTCCGGGCCGGTGCGGTAGGAGCCCCGGAAGGATGCGATCAGCTCGCCCAGGTCCTCCAGCGCGGCCGCACGCAACCGCGGGGTGAGCGCCGTGTCGTTGCCGAGGGCGATCACGCTCTTGCCGCCACCGAAGTCCAGACCGGCCACCGCGGCCTTGTAGGTCATCGCCTCCGACAGGCGCAGCGCGTCAGCCAGTCCATGCTGCCAGGTGTCGTAGCGGCGCAGCCGGCAGCCGCCGACCGCCGGGCCCAGCGCCCGGGAGTGGACGGCCACGATCAGCGGCAGCCCAGAACGGCGTCCACGTCGAATGACCACGTCTTCATGCGCAAGTGCTCGGCTCATGCCCCGAAGCTAGGCTGATGCACGGAACAATTGACGTGACACCGAAGGAAATTCGGTGTCACGGTCCAGGAGGCAGCCATGGATGAACTTGATTCGGCGATCGTGCACCATCTGCAGGCCGACGGTCGGCAGTCCAACCGGGCCCTCGCCGAGAAGCTCGGCATCGCCCCCTCCACCTGCCTCGAACGCACCAGGTTGCTGCACAGGCGCGGCGTCATCCAGGGCTACCGTGCCCAGGTCTCCCTGCGGGCGCTCAACCGCTCCGTGCAAGCGATGGTCTTCACCCAGGTCCGGCCGCTGCGCCGGGATGTCGTCGCCGCCTTCGAGCGGTCGGTGACGCGGCTGCCGGAGGTGATCTCCGTCTACACGATGGCCGGCAGCGACGACTTCCTCGTCCATGTCACGGCCCCGGACATCGACCACCTGCACGCGTTCCTCCTGGACCAGTTCACCAACCGCCGGGAGATCGCCGGCTTCCGCACCTCGATCATCTACCAGCACCTCACCAACCCGGTGCTCGACCCGCTCCCCACAAAGCCAGAACACCCCTGACACCACGCCGTCCACCGGACAGCCCGCTGTTCCGGCTCCGTCGGCCGCCCGGCAGGGCCGCCGGTGGCCGGCTCATGCCTCAAGGGCGAGCGCGGAGTTCATGGTCGAGTAGACCCGGCGCAGGAGCGCGGGCAGTTCGCCCGGTGTGCAGTCGGGCAGCCATTCGTCCAGAGCGCAGCGCCAGGCGGCCGTGAAGAACTCGATGAGGAGCCGCAGTTCGAGTCGGTTCCGTTCGTCGAATCGGCGCGCGATCTCGGCCTGGACTTCGGCGCAGTGCCGCAGCGTGTACCCGTCGAGTGCGGGTGAGCCGGCGATCAGCCGGAGCGTGAGGGGAAAGCGCCGGTACCAGCCCTCGTCCATGCGCTCCAGCGTGGTCAGCATGGCGGCGAGGAAGACATCGGCCAGCGGCCCGGACTTCTCCATGCCGTCGAGGACTTCCAGGTAGGTGGCCCAGAGTTGCTTGACGGCGGTGAGCGCCACATCCTCCTTCGAGCGGAAGTTGCGGAAGAAGGTCCGCCGGGACACCTCCACCTGCTCCAGCAGCGCGTCCAGCGGAGTGCCGTCGAATCCGCGCTCACCGAAGAGCGTGACGGCAGTGTCGATCAGTTCCTGGCGCGTACGCAGCTTTTTGCGTTCGCGCAGGGTGGTGGGCTGTTCGGAGCTGGTCATCACCGGCACTGTACCAAGCGCGCCGAGATTGTGCATATGCTCTACTGAAGCAAACGCCTCACTGTGGCACTTTGGAAAGGGATCTTCCCGTGCGCGCACTCGTCGTCGACCACACCTCACCCGGACACCTGTCGCTGACGGACGTCCCCGCCCCGCGTCCCGCCGCGCACGAGGCCCTTGTACGGGTCGAGGCCGTCTCGCTGAACTTCGGTGAGGTCCATGAGGCGATCCATGCGAAGACGCCGGACGGCACCGTGCCCGGATGGGACGCGGCGGGCGTGGTCGTCCAGCCGGCCGCCGACGGCTCGGGTCCGGCCGAGGGGGAGAGGGTCGTCACCCTCGGCGAGGCCGGCTGGGCCGAACTGCGGGCCGTGCCCGCCGCCCTGCTCGGCACCGCGCCGAAGGACGCCGACCCCGGTGCGCTGAGCACTATTCCCGTGGCGGGGCTGAGCGCCCTGCACGTGCTGCGCCGCATGGGATCGCTGCTCGGCCGCCGTGTGATGATCACCGGTGCTTCCGGCGGTGTAGGCCGCTACGCCGTCCAGTTGGCCGCCCGCGCGGGCGCGCATGTCGTTGCCATCAGCCGAAGCCCCGCCCAGGCAGACGGGCTGCGCGCCCTGGGCGCCGACGAGGTCCACCCCGAGCCGGCCGCGGTGCGGCAGCCCGTGTCAGCCGTCCTCGACAACGTCGGCGGACACCACCTCGTCGACGCCTTCGCCGCGCTGTCGGCCGGCGGCAGCCTCTTCAGCGTGGGCCGCTCCTCCGAGGCCGACGCGGTGCTGTCACCGGATGCCCTGCTGGGCGACCAAGGACGGCACGACCGGTCGATCCGCACCTTCTTCCTCCTCGGCGACCCCGCCACCGACTTCTCCGCGGATCTGACCTGGCTGGCCGGAGAGATCGCCGCGGGCCGCCTCGATCCGGGCATCAGCTGGCGCGGCCCCTGGACCCGCCACTTGGAGGCGGTCGAGGCTCTGCTCGACCGCCGCCTGCACGGCAAAGCCGTCCTCGATCTCGGCTGACCGGCCGGTTCGCCGCCGTCGCAACCACCGTCGGTGCCGTACGACGCTGGTGGAGCGTCACCAGCCAACGGCGTCCCGTGCGAGCGACGGAGACTGACGGCCGCCCGGACCACCGCCGAAAGGGCCGCCTATGCGGCTGCGGTGAGTTCGGCGCGGCCGAACAGCAGCGCATAGCCGCCCGGGAGTTGGCGCAGGATACGGGTGAGCAGTTCGGGGCCGGCCAAGGCGGCGACGGCGACGAGGACGGAGCCGGTGTCCCAGCGGGTGGTGGCCGGGGAGGCGCCGCTGCGGGCAGCGAGGTCCTTGACGAAGGCCCAGCCGGTCAGGGGCTGGGTGTCGGAGATCTGCTGGGTGAGCATGCGCGCGGCTTCGAGGGGCGGCCGGGCGGCCAGGTCGACACGTTCGTCGCCCGTCAGCCGGCGCCCGAGGCCCGCGAGGACCAGGCGGACGGCCTCCTCGGCCCGCTCCCGGGTGGGGTAGGCGCCTTCGTAGCGGACCTTCTCCAGCATCTGCTCGTACGTCATCGAGGGCAGGTGCTCAAGCGGTGCGCGCTCGTCGGACATCACGGCGGTGGTTGCCGGCCGGAGCAGGCTCTGGCCTCCCTCCTGCTGCTGCGGCAGGTGCGCGAGCAGCTTGCCGGATGGGAAACCGGCCTGACCGAAACGGCCCGCCACGCGGGAGCCAGCTGGGCCGATCTCGCCCACCCCCTCGGCGTCGCAAGCCGCCAGGCCGCGGAGCGCCGCTACCTGCGCAACCGGCCCGGCCCCGCAGGAACCACCAGCGAACAACGCGTCCAGGCCACCCGTGAACGCCGCGCCGCCGAACGCGCCGTCGCCACCTGGGCGCGCCGCAACGCCGCCGACCTGCGCCGCATCGCCGGCCAGATCACGGCCCTCACCGACCTGCCCACGGCGGCCCGGCTCCCGCTCGGCCAACTCCACGCGGCCCTCGCTCACGACGACCCCGCGGCCCTCATCGATCCCCTGACCGCCACCCGCCCGCACCTGACCGCCACCCACCCCGGCCTCGCCGCCCGACTCGACACCCTCACGGAATCCGCCATGACGCCGGCCACTGCCGACTGACCTACGACCTCGCCCGCCGCCGCATCCTCGACAACCGCCCCGGCACGCCCGGCTCGTGGCCTAGGGCTGCCCGTATCCGAGTGATCTGCCTCATGATCGTCGGGAGTTGACCGAACCGGCGCGGAGTGCCCTGCGGACCCCGACCGGCGGCCCGCTGCCCGCGTACCGGCAGCCGTCCGCCTCGCGTCAGGCTCCGGACGGCCATCGGCCCAGGGTGCTGCCGGCAGCCAGGGGCAGCCGGCGCAGCGGCAGCGCGCTGGGCGGAGGCAGCGGTCCCTTGGCCGCGTCGGCACGGAACGACTGGAGCAGGTACGCCATCAGACGCCGAGACGCCGCACCGTCCCCCGGCAAGGTGGCCACCAGGGCACAGTGGGCCAGCAAGGCCACGGCGAGGTCGGAAGGATGGAAGTCGGCCCGCAGCGCACCGGCCGCCTGGGCTCGGCGGACCAGGGTCGTGAGGTCCCGCTCGGCCTGGTGCCGGCACTGCGCGTACTGCGTGGAGGCGTCCGGGAACGCGGCGGCGAACGCGGCCGGGAACCCCTGCTCCTCCCGCTGGGCCTCACAGGCGGTGACGACCACCCGCTGGAAGCCCCGCCATGGGTCGGGATCGGCCAGCGCCTCGCCGAGCATGTGGCCGCAGGTCTCCATCTGCTGGGCGAAGGCGGCCTGCACCAAGGCGTCCTTGGTCGGGAAGTGCCGGTACAGCGTCGCCACGCCGACACCGGCCCGCCGGGCCACGGCCGTCATGGGCGCGTCGATCCCGCGTTCGGCGAAGACCGAGCGGGCGGCGACGAGGATGCGCTCCCGGTTGCGCCGCGCGTCCGCCCGCAGCCCCTGCGGGACCCCTATCCGAGAGAATTCCTCGACCATTGCCTCTCACCTTCGGCTCACACGGACGATGCGTCCGCTCAAAAGCCTACGGTCAAGGTCACATCTTCCGTACGGCCATGGGTTGCAAGGTGAAAACGGTGAACGACCGCACGATGAAAGCAGTTCTCTTCGACCGCTACGGCGCTCCAGAAGTGCTGTACGTGGGCCGGGTGCCGCGTCCCGAGCCGGCGCCCGGAGAAGTGCTGGTGCGGGTGTGTGCCTTCAGCGTCAACGGCGGTGAGACCGCGGCCCGTGCCGGCCGCGTCCGCCTCCTCACCGGCCGGAGGTTCCCCCAGCGCATCGGACTGGACTTCACGGGGGAGGTCGCCGAACTCGGCGCCGGTGCCGCGGGCGTCGCGGTCGGCGACCGTGTATGGGGTGTCCTGGGGCGCACCTCCGGATTCGGCAGCGCGGCCGAGTATGTGACCGTACCGGCCGGGCGGCTCGGCCGGGTTCCCGACAGCCTGGACCTGGTGGACGCCGCCGCGCTGCCGGTGGCGACCACGGCCGTCACGGCGTTGCGTGACAAGGCCGCCCTGCGCCCCGGTGAGCGACTGCTCGTGCGGGGCGCGGCGGGTGGTGTGGGCAACGCGGCCGTGCAGCTCGGACAGGCGTACGGCGCTGAGGTCACGGCCCTGGCCCGCGCCGCCAACCTCGACTTCGTTCGGGCACTCGGCGCCCACCGGGCCGTCGACCACCGGGCCGTCCGGCCGGCGGAACTGGGCCGGTTCGACGTGGTGGTGGACACCGTGGGGACCGACCTGCGGACGTTCCGTGGGCTGCTGAGGCCCGCAGGTCGTATGGTCACCATCGCCTTCGACTCGGCGCGGCCCGTCGCCTCGCTGGGCTACATCGCGGCCAGCGCGATCCACGGACACGGCCGGGTGCGCTTCTTCAGCGGCAACCCTGTGCGGGAGCACTTCGACGACCTCGCCCGTCACGTGGTGGAGGGCAGGCTGCGCCCGGCGGTGGACACGGTCTTTCCCCTGGAGGAGACGGCGGCGGCACACCGCGCACTGGAGGCCGGCGGTGTGCGGGGCAAGTATGTGGTGAGGGTCGACCAGAGCTTGGGGTAGGCGCCGGGGGCGGGGGCGGCCTCGCGCCAGTACGCGCGAGGACGTCGAGTTGGCGGCCGTCGCGCTGATGCGGCGCGACGGCTACGAGAACGTCACCGTCGCCGGTATCAGCCGGACCACCTTCTTCCGGTACTTCGGCTCGAAGCCCGGGGTCATCTGGTATGCCTTCGACACCACGATGGAACGCCTGGTCGGGGCGATCGCCGCAGCGCCCGCCGACGCCGACCCGCTCGATGCGGTGCGGGCGGCCGTCGTGGAGTCCACCCGGGCGGCGGTCCAGGACAGCCCGCTGTGGCTGGAGCGGTTCCAACTCCTCGACACGGCCGCCGAGCTGCAGGCGGAATCCCACCAGCACGGGGAGCGACGGAAGCGTGTCGGCGCGGGCCGGCGTCACCCATGGCCTCGTACTGCGGCAGTTCGGCTCCAAGGAGCAACTGTTCCTCGCCGCGGTCCCCGGCCACCGCGAACTGGACGACACCATCGCCGGTGACCGCCGGACCCTGCCCGAACGGGTCGCGCACGCCTTCGTCACGCGCATGGAGACCAACGCGGCCGGCGACCCGCTCGTGGTCCTGCTGCGCAGCGTCGCCTCCGACCAGAAAGCCGCCGCCACGCTCCTCGAACTCATGGAGAAGAACAGCCTCACTGCCTACCGGGAGGTGCTGGAGGGGGACGACGAGGACATCGAGGCGTGCGTGTCATTGCTGGGCGCCCACCTCATAGGTGTCACCTTCTCCCGCTACATCGCCGCCACCGGGCCCCTCGCCCGCATGGACGCGGCCGACGTGACCGCACACGTCGCCCGCGTGCTGCGCCACATCCTCTTCGACGACTGACCGGAAACCCCCGCTCCTCCCGGTCGTACGGGCACCGTGGTCGGCGGCGCAGGTCAGGGCCGTGCGCTGTCGCCGGGGAAGGCCGTGGACGGGTGCAGCCGGAGCGTGACCGCCGCCGTTCCGAGCGCAGGCACGTCGACCGGGACGACGCCGCCCGGTTCCGGACTGAGTTCGCCTGATGCCTGCCCGAGGTAGCCGGTACGGAACGCCTTGGCGAAGGGGAACGGGATGGCCATCACCCGCCCCTGGGGGTCGGTGTAGCCGATGTCGAGGTGCGAGTGCTGCACCAGGTGGAGCGTCCAGTGGCGCTGCGGGCGGGCCTCGAAGCCGAACCGGGTGCCTTCTTCCAGGTCGGGAAGCTCGATCAGCAGGCGTGTCGGCGCGTCCACTTCGGGCACCAGGACGCGGGTGTCGGCCCCGGGGCCGGGAAGGATCTCGCAGGGGACGGGAGTGCCCCCGCTCGTGGTGACCCGGGCCCGGGTGATGCGCGGCAGGGTGTCGCGCGAGGCCGCGCCCGGGCGGCGCAGACGCAGCCGGACGGACTGCAGCAGTCCGCCCTTGCCGTCATGGCGCAGCAGCGGCTCGCCGGACAGCTGCAGCCGCATGTCGCCGATGCCTGCGCTGGTGGTGACCACCCGGTCACGCAGGATGTCGCGCGCGATGTCGGAGTCCCACCAGGAGGGCCGGGTCAGTGGTGCCTTGGACATGGTCCGTGGATTTCCTTTGGGTCGAGGGACGATGATGCGCGGCCAAGGCGCGGGTCACGAGCGGGGGCGGCGCACTCGCCGGGACGGTGACCTCAGCGGGTGGTGCGGGCCAGCGTGGCGAAGATCTGGACCATGGCGGACTGTTCCAGGGTTTCGGCGGGAATCCGCGGATCGTAGTCGCCGCCGCCCGAAGGCTGGAAGTGGAACAGCCCGGTTGTGGCGTCCCGGTTGCCGGCGTACGTGCCATCCGCGTAGGCGCTCATGGCCTTGAGGTAGGCGGAGTCGGGGCGGACGGCGTCCAGGGCGAGCAGGTCCTTGAAGTAGAAGGCGTTGAAAATGGCCGGCTGGTCATGCAGACGGCTGCCCTGCGTCCAGTACGCCAGGGAGCCGCGAGCGTCCTCGACCGCCTTGTTCAGGTAGGCGGCGTCGCCGGTGCCGCGGTAGAGGGCGGTGGCCGCGCCGATCATGGAGCCCGAGTTGTAGGTCCACAGGGTCGGGTTGGTGCTGCCGTCGTCGCCGCGGTCGTTGCGTACAGGCCCGGTGCCTGGCGCATGCACGAGTACACCCAGCCGTACCACCGCTCGGCCCTCTCCAGGTAGCCGCGGTTGTGGGTGTGCTGGTAGAGCCCGGCGGCGAGCTGGGCGGACGGGGAAGTGACAGCGGTGGCACGGACGGTGTTGCTGGGTGAGTCGAACCAGTCCATCCCGCCGGGACATGCCTTCGCGGGGTCGGTGTCCCAGGCCCGGGTGACGACGGCGACGACCTGCTCGGCCCGCGTGAGGAACGTGCGGTCGCCGGTGTGCTCGTACGGGTCGAGCTGGCTCAGCGCGACCACGGCGTTGTCGTCGTACTACACATCGCCGCCCGTTCCCAGGGGGGCGGGCAGGTAGGACTGGTAGCCCGGCCGGCCGCCGGGCGCGAAGTTCAGCTCGATGGTGTCGAAGCGCTCCGCCGCATCCGGACGGTGGACGGGGCCGGTTCGGGGGAGCTGCTGCATGTCCACGGTCGCCGCGGTGGCCTCGCGCATCGGCCACAGGTAGGAGTGCTCGCGGTCCGTCGCCTGCCGGGGTGTGCGCTCCAGGTACAGGCCGTGCTGGTCCGCGCCCTCGTAACGGTGGGTCTGCAGGGCGTCGTAGGCGTTGGTGGCACGGTCGGCCCACATCGTGGGGGACACGTGGTGGGGGCGTGCGGGGTGAGCGGGCCCGGAGTTCCGTCTGCTGGAGGGCACCGGCCACCTGCCCCAGGCCGAGACCCCCGAGCAACTCCTGCCGGTGCTCTGGGACTTCGCCGAGGCCCACGCCCACTAACGGCCGCGTTCCCGAACCTCCTTGAGGTCCCGGGCGGTTCAACGGCGCGGCAAAGAGTCCGTAACCGGGGCGAAACGTCAACGGGTCCATGGCCTGGCGCCGTTGCGACATGTCGCAGCTGTGACACCTGAGGGTCGTGACATGCGCTTGGCATCAGCAGATTCTTTCGGATGGCGCGTGACCACACGCTGAACGAAAGGTGCTCGGCTGATGGCATGGATCCGCCTGACGGCGGCGATATCGACAGGACTGCTCCTGACCGCTGGGGGTGTGCAGTCCGTGTCCGCGCAGACATCCGAAGTGGGCGCGGCGGGACCCGCCGCCGCACCGGGGGCCCACCCCACGACCGTGCGGCTGGTGACCGGCGACCGCGTGACGGTGACGCCCGGCGCCGACGGCCGGAACACCGCGTCGGTGGAACCCGGACCGGGGCGCGAACGGATCGTGTTCCGCACCTACCAGGAGGACGGCGGCGACCTGACGGTGCTGCCGGCGGACGCCGCGGACCTGGTCGCCGCCGGGACGCTGGACCGGCGCCTGTTCAACGTGACCACCCTCATCGCCCAGGGGTACGACGAGGCGGCCGGCTCGGCGCTGCCGCTGATCGTCTCCGCCGACCCGCGTCCCGGCCTGGTCCGGACGACGGCGAAGAACGAGAAGGCCGCGGCCGCCGTCGCGGACCGGGTCGCCGCGTTCAACACGGCGTCCGCTCCCGAGCGCCGCCTCGACAGCATCGACGCCCGGTCGCTGCGCGTGGCGGCCGGCGATCTCGGCGCCTTCTGGAAGGCACTCACCCCCGGCGACGCATCCGGCGCGGCCCGTGCCGCGGCGACGCCCCAAGTGTGGCTCGACGGCAGGGTCTCTGCGGTACTGGATCGCAGTACGGCGCAGATCAACGCGCCGACGGCGTGGCGGGCCGGTTTCGAGGGCCAGGGCGTGAAGGTGGCCGTGCTGGACACCGGGGTGGACGCGCGTCATCCGGATCTGGTGGGTCGGATCGCGAAGTCCAAGGACTTCTCGGGCAGTTCGAACACCGAGGATCACTTCGGACACGGTACACATGTGGCGTCGATCGTGGGGGGAACCGGTGCCGCGTCGGCCGGGACGCGGCGCGGTGTGGCACCGAAGGCGGAGCTGCTGGTCGGCAAGGTGCTGGGCGATGACGGCTACGGTTCGGAGTCGCAGGTCATCGACGGCATGGAGTGGGCGGCGGCCGAGCACGCCAAGGTCGTCAACATGAGCCTCGGCTCGGACGGGGCGTCCGACGGCACCGATCCGATGAGCCAGGCCGTCAACACGCTCTCCGCGTCGGGCGACACCCTCTTCGTGGTGGCGGCCGGCAACTCCGGCGAGAACGGCCCGTCGACGATCGGCTCGCCGGGCTCGGCGGATGCCGCGCTGACCGTGGGCGCGGTCGACCGCGACGACTCCCTCGCCTCGTTCTCCAGCCGCGGCCCCCGCCCGGGCGACAAGGCCGTCAAGCCGGATGTGACCGCACCCGGTGTGGGTGTCGTGGCCGCGCGCGCCACGGGTACCACGATGGGTGATCCCATCGACGCGAACTACACGACCGCGTCCGGTACGTCGATGGCGACCCCGCATGTCGCGGGGGCGGCGGCGCTGCTGGCACAACGGCATCCGCACTGGACGGGGCAGCAGGTGAAGGACGCCCTGACCAGCACGGCCCGCACCGTGACCGGCACCGGGGTGACCGAACAGGGCGGCGGCCGGATCGACGTCGCCGCGGCGATGGGAACGGTCACGGCCACCGGCAGCGTGACCCTGCCCGCCCTGCAGACGGGCGCAGGCGGGCAGCGGCAGGCGGCGGTCCTGCACTACACCAACACCGGTGACCGGCCCGTCGACCTCAAGCTGACCGCCGCCCTGGCGAACGCCGACGGCATCGCCCTGCCCTCCGGCGTCGTCACGCCCGCCGCCGGCACCGTGCACCTCGCCGCCGGTGCCTCCGCCGACGTGCCGCTGAGCACCGACGCCAAGAACGCCAAGCGCGGCTCGTACTACGGCTATGTCACCGCGAGCCGCGCCGACGGCACGGTGGTCGCCCACACCACGCTCTCCCTGGTCGTGCACGCCCCGCAGCACCGGCTCACCGTGGTCGTCCGCGACCGCGACGGCAAGGTGCTCCCCGGCTGGCTGCCGACCATCTGGGGCGCCGACGGCTTCGTCTCGTACACCAGCGCCGAGCCCGCGGTTGCGGTCGTCGAAGAAGGCACGTACCAGGTCGACTACGGCACCCTGGACAACGCCGCCGACGGCCAGGAACTGCGCGAGGTGATCAACCCGCAGGTGACGGTCGCCAAGGACACCACGGTGACGCTCGACGCCTCGAAGGTCACCGAGGTGCAGATCCGCACGCCCAAGCCGGCCGAGCAGCGGGGCATCCTCAGCTACCAGACGTACCGCAAGATCGACGGCCACGGCCTGCTCCAGGGCGTGATGTACTTCGACATCGCCAAGCGGATCTACGTCAGCCCCACGGCCCAGGTCACCGACGGCACCTTCGAGTTCGCCTCCCGATGGCAGATGACGGCGCCCCAGCTGCGGGCCGGGGCGTCCGGCACCTCCTCGTCCTTCACCCCGTACTACCTGCCGACCTCCCCGGTCTTCGACGACAAGGGTGTCCGTCTGACCGCGGTGGACGCCGGCGCGGGCACCGCCGCCGACCTGAAGGCCGCCCGCGTGCGCGGGAAACTCGCCGTCATCCGCTACGACTACGGCGACGACCGGGCGCTGGCGCGGGCGGCGGCGGACGCGGGGGCCAAGGCGCTGATGCTCGTGATGCCGCAGGGCTCCTACCCCTGGACGCGCTGGCACCCGGAGGGCGACCGCCTGCCCCTGCCCGTCATGCGGGCAGGCACGGCGGAGGGCACCGACCTGCTCAAGCGCGCCGCGAAGCGCACCACCTCGGTGAACTTCTCCGGCACGGTGCGCAGCCCCTACCTGTACGACGTGATGCAGGTGTCCCAGCAGCGCATCCCCGAACACCTGGTGCACACCGTCTCCGACCGCAACAGCGCGGTGGTGCGCGCCGCCTACACCCGCACGGGGGCCTCCTCCTGGACGAGCGAGCAGCGCTTCGGATGGCGGCCCTACCAGAACACGGCCTGGAACCAGTACACCCGCGACGTGCCGACGGGCCAGGAACGGACGGAATATGTGACCGCCGGTGACACGCGGTGGAGCCACACCGTGCACCACGACACCGTCATGGACCGGGACGTCGAACTGGGCGCCGGGATGCGTGACGCGGCCCACACCTACCAGCCCGGACAGCGCGCCACCGAGCGGTGGTTCGCGGCCCCGGTGCGGCCGTCGATCCCGCACGGTGTGACGGGCTGGCCCGCCTCGGTGCGCAACGGCGACACCCTGTCGTTGCACATCGCGGAGTTCACCGACTCCGAGGCCGGCCACTGGTCGTTCGCGGAGCGCTCCGCACTCGGCGGCATCGGCACCGGAGCGTCCGCGGTGACCGACGCGAGCGACGTGGCCCGCGCGGAGCTGTACCGCAACGGCCGGCGCGTCGCGCAGTCCGACGACGGTGCGTGGGGCGACTTCGAGGTGCCCGCAGGCAAGGCCGGTTACCGGCTCGACCTGACCACCGCGCGCACCTCCTCCGACTGGCGGTTCGGCACCGGCACCACGACCTCCTGGACGTTCGGCTCGGACACCGCGGCGACCACCGCCCTGCTGCCCCTGCTCCAGGTCGACTACGCGGTGCCCGTGGACGTCCGCAACGCGGTGGGTCCGCGCCGGTCGCACACCGTGGGTCTCCGCGTGCGCATGCCGGACGGTCTGGCCGCCCCGCGCGGGGTGTCGCTCAAGGTCGAGACCTCCTACGACGACGGGCGGACCTGGACCACGGCCCGCACGAGCCGGCACGGCGGCGGTACGGACTTCACCGCCACCGTCGAGCGGCCCTCCTCGGTGCACCGGGACGCGTTCGTGACGCTGCGTGTCACCGCGACGGACGCCGCCGGCGACGGCGTCCGGCAGACCATCGACCGTGCCTACCTGCATCCCGGGCCGTCCGCCAGGCGGTGACGACGGAGCGGTACAGCGGTTGACACCGGCGGGGGGGGGGGGGGGGGGGGGGGGGGGGGGGGGGGGGGGGGGGGGGGGCCCGCCCGGCGGAGGGCTGTGGCAGGGGGCCCGGGACGCCGTTCGGGCCGGGCTCGTGCCCGGGCGGCACCGGCGGGCGTGGCCGGGCTGTTCTCCCCGAG
>NZ_JBIWKB010000002.1:0-26295 GCF_044765425.1 Streptomyces sp. NPDC102462
CCGCTCTCGCTCCTCCAGCCGCCCCAGCACCGACGCCATCACACACCTCCAGCACGCCACCTCCACGGACGCACCGGATCTACCTCACCCGCCCCGGCATCACGCCTGACCAGCGCAAACCCAGCCACCACATTCGGTTTCGAGAAGCCCTCTAAGCGAAGCGCGCTTGGCTTACGCCGAGTGCGCTGCGCTGGCTGAGCAGCATCGGCAACTGCGGGCCCGCGGTCGCGCCGCGCTGGCTTGGGGCCGTCGGCAACTGCGGGTCCGTTGTGGTTGCTCGCGCCCACGCGGCGGAGCCGCAAATCAAGTACAGCCCCGCGCCCCTGACGGGGCGCGGTTCTGTTACTGCTCGATGGCTGGGTTTTGGGGGTCTTGGGAGGTTGGGTCTGTTGCCGTTTGTGATGGGATGGGAGGGGCACTGGTCGTGGGGGGTTGGGATGTGGGGGGTTGGGATGTGGGGGTCTGGGACGGGGTTTGGGAGGGGGGTTCTGAGGTCGGGGGGGTGGTGGTCGGGGTCTGGGACGGGGTCTGGGACGGTGGCGGGGTGTAGGTCGGGGTGTCCGTCGGCTTGACGGCCGCGCCCTGCGTGGTGTCCAGGTCGAACTTCGCCTTCTCCGTGACGCCGAACGTGTAAGCCGCCCAGATCTCCGCCGGGTAACCACCGCCGTTGATGCGGCCGTTGCCCGGGATCAGCCCGGTCGCGCCCATCAGCGTGGTGTGCTTGCCGGTCTTGGCCTCCTCACCGAACAGACCGACTGAGGTGACCAGGTCGGGCGTGTAGCCGGTGAACCAGGCGGACTTGTTCTCGTCGGAGGTACCCGTCTTGCCCGCCACCTGCTGCCCCTTGCGCAGCGGGTTGTCGGCCACCGACGTCTTGGCCGTACCGTCGTCGACCACACCGGTCAGCACCGAGGTCACCGTGTCCGCGGTCGTCCGGCTGATCACCTGTCCACCGACGGGGTCGGGCATCTCGACCGTACGGTTCCGCTTCTCCGCCGACTTGACGATCGACGGCGTCACCTTCTTGCCGTGGTTGTTCAGGGTGGCGTAGATCCCGGCCATCTCCAGCGGGCTGGCGCCCATGGAGCCCAGCGTCTGCGCGGGCACCGCCTGCATGCCCTTGGTGTCCATGCCGAGGTCCTTGGCGGTGCCCATCACCTTGTCCATGCCCACGTCGACGCCCATCTGCGCGAAGACCGAGTTCACGGACTTGTTCATCGCCTTCTGGACCGTGATGTCGCCGTAGTTCTGGTTGTCCTCGTTGGGCGGGGCGAAGCCGACCTTGGTGCCGTTGTCCGTGACCTGGTGGCGGCTGGTGCCGTCGTAGACCGTGTCGGCGTCGATCTCCTTGCCGTCCTGCGTCTTGGCCTTGTTCTCCAGCGCGGCGGCGAGGATCACCGGCTTGAACGTGGACGCGGGCTGGTAGTCGCGGCGCGTGGCGTTGCTGAAGTAGTGCTTGTAGTAGTCCTTGCCGCCGTACAGCGCGACGATCGCGCCGGTCTTCGGGTCGACCGATACGGCTCCGGCCTGGACGTCCCCGTCGACCTTGCGTTTCTTCGCGTCGAGCTTCCCGGTCAGCTCGGTCTTGACCGCCTTCTCCAGCGCGGCCTGCCGCTTCTTGTCGATGTTCAGGGTGATGGTCCAGCCCTGGTCGACGACCGCGCTCTCCGCCTGGGACTGGGTCAGTCCCTCCTGGTCCATCAGCTGCTGCTCCAGCTGCTTGTTGGCGAGGTCGACGAGATAGCCCTTCTGCCCGTCGAGGCCGGGGGCGCCCTTGGGGTCCTCGGGCACCGGGAACGTCATGGCGTCGCGCTCGCCCTTGCCGAGCCAGCCCTCCTCGACCATGTTGTCCAGGACGTAGTTCCAGCGCGCCTTCACCAGCTTCTTACCGGTCTCCGAGGCGACCGCCCAGTCGTACTGGCTCGGCGCCTGGAGCAGCGCGGCCAGATACGCGCCCTGCTCGACGCTGAGGTCCTGGGCGTCGACCCGGTAGTAGGCCTGGGCCGCGGCCTGGATGCCGTAGGCGTTACGGCCGTAGTAGCTGGTGTTGATGTAGCCCGCGAGGATGTCGTCCTTGGACTTCTGGCGGTCCACCTTCAAGGAGATGACCAGTTCCTTCAGCTTGCGCGTGACGGTCTGGTCCTGGTTGAGGTAGTAGTTCTTGACGTACTGCTGGGTGATGGTCGAGCCGCCCTGCTTGCCCTTGCCGGAGAGGGTGTTGAGCAGACCGCGGGCGGTGCCCCTGAAGTCGACGCCGGAGTCCTTGTAGAAGGTCTTGTTCTCGGCCGCGACAAAGGTCAGCTGGACCTTCTTCGGCACCTTCGACAGGTCGACGATCTCCCGGTTGACCTCGCCCTTGCGGGCCAGGATCGTCCCGTCGCTGTACTTGTAGACGTTGCTCTGGCGCTGGGCCGCCGCGTTGCCCGCGGGAACGTCCACCATCAGATACAGCACGACGAAGGCGCCGATGCCGAGCAGGCACAGCCCGAGGAACGTGCCGAGGATCTTCTTCCAGGTGAACAGCCTGCGTATGCCGCTCTTGCCAGACCGGCCGGCCGCTCGCGACGAGCGGCGCCTGGGCGCTGCGCGGTGGCCACCGCGTTGTCGCGCTCGTCTCTCTTCCGCTCGTCCCATGGATCAGCTCGCTCCGCTTCGGTCTCGGTCAGCTCAGAAAGCTAACACCCGTCTCTATGACAAAGAGCCTTCGATCCGCTCTTTTGCGGACGTGACAATCAGCACCAGCCCCACCGGGTCCGACGACCCAGAGGCGTGGAGGGTTGCCTGCAGGGGTAAAGTGTTATCACTTTGCTAGTACGCAAGCAGACATCACGAGAACGGGGGGACCACCCATGTCCGCACGTGAGACGCCCGCCACCGCCGACATCCCGGAGATGCCCGCACCACGGGTGCGGGAGATCACAGCGCACAGCATCGGCGGCGGGCTCGCCCTGCTGCTCGGCCTGGTCGGCCTCCTGCTCGGCGTCGGGATGACCGTGAGCGCGACCGCGGTCGACGGGGGCGGGGCGAAGGCGGCCCTGATAGTCGTCGGCATCCTGGTGGCCCTCGGCGCCTTCCTCGCCATGTGCGGGCTGAACATGGTCGCGCCGGGCGAGGCCCGCGTCGTCCAGCTCTTCGGCCGCTACCGGGGGACGATCCGGCAGGACGGACTGCGCTGGGTGAACCCCCTCACCTCGCGAACGAAGATCTCGACCCGTGTCCGCAACCACGAGACCGCGGTACTCAAGGTGAACGACGCCTACGGCAACCCGATCGAACTGGCCGCGGTCGTGGTCTGGAAGGTCCGGGACACCGCCCAGGCCGTGTTCGAGGTCGATGACTACGCCGAGTTCGTCGCCACGCAGACCGAGACGGCCGTGCGGCACATCGCCATCGAGTACCCCTATGACGCGCACGACGAGGACGGCCTCTCGCTGCGCGGCAACGCCGAGGAGATCACCGAGAAGCTGGCGGTGGAGCTGCACGCGCGCGTGGAGGCGGCCGGGGTGCAGATCATCGAGTCGCGCTTCACGCATCTCGCCTACGCCCCCGAGATCGCCTCGGCGATGCTCCAGCGGCAGCAGGCCGGCGCGGTCGTCGCGGCCCGGCGGCAGATCGTCGACGGGGCGGTGGGCATGGTGGAGGCGGCGCTCGCCCGGATCGCGGAGCGCGACATCATGGAGCTGGACGAGGAGCGGAAGGCGGCGATGGTGTCCAACCTGATGGTGGTGCTGTGCGGGGACAGGGCACCGCAGCCCATCCTGAACACCGGGACCCTCTACCAGTGACGGACTCCGCCGAGACACCGAGGCGTCGGCCGCAGCAGCGCAAGCAGGTGCTGCTGCGGCTCGACCCGCATGTCTACGAGGCGCTGGCCCGGTGGGCCGGGGACGAACTGCGCTCGGCCAACGCCCAGATCGAGTTCCTGCTGCGCCGGGCGCTGGCGGACGCGGGCCGGCTGCCGAAGGAGACCGGGCCGCTGCCGCGGCGCGGCCGGCCTCCCGCATCGGATGTATCGGAACCGTGACAATCGGCTCCGACCTGCGCACTCGTACGCCCGGTCGCGATCACTGCACTCCGCGTATACACGCGGCGTATACACGGTGTGTAGAGTCCCCGGCATGTCCATCGGTCACACCCTTCTGGGACTCCTGGAGTCCGGCCCCCGACACGGCTACGACCTGAAGCGGGCCTTCGACGAGAAGTTCGGTCACGATCGGCCGCTGCACTACGGCCAGGTCTACTCGACGATGTCCCGGCTGCTGAAGCACGGGCACGTCGAGGTCGACGGAATCGAGGCGGGCGGCGGCCCCGAACGCAAGCGGTACGCCATCACGGACGCCGGGATCACCGACGTGGAGCGGTGGCTTGCGACACCCGAGAAGCCGGAGGAATACCTTCAGTCCACCCTCTACACCAAGGTCGTCCTCGCGCTGCTCACGCACCGCGACGCCGCCGTCGTCCTCGACAGCCAGCGCGCCGAGCACCTGCGCACCATGCGGATCCTGACCGACCGCAAGCGCAAGGGCGACCTCGCCGACCAGCTGATCTGCGACCACGCGCTGTTCCATCTGGAGGCCGACCTGCGCTGGCTCGAACTGACCACCGCGCGGCTCGGCAAGCTCCGAGAGGCGGTGGCCCGATGACCCCGCCCCCCGGTTCCCTGCTCGCCGCCGAGGACCTGCGCAAGGCGT
Source organism: Streptomyces sp. NPDC102462 (assembly GCF_044765425.1). Taxonomy (NCBI): domain Bacteria; kingdom Bacillati; phylum Actinomycetota; class Actinomycetes; order Kitasatosporales; family Streptomycetaceae; genus Streptomyces; species Streptomyces sp. NPDC102462. The sequence continues at coordinate 4,692 of NZ_JBIWKB010000002.1, forward strand.
ACGGGCCGACCGTCGCGCTGGACGGCGCCTCGTTCTCCATCCACCCCGGCGAGGTCGTCGCCGTCATGGGCCCCTCCGGGTCCGGCAAGTCGACACTGCTGCACTGCCTGGCCGGGATCGTGCCACCCGACTCCGGTTCCATCACCTACGCGGGCCGGGAACTGGCGACGATGAACGACGCCCAGCGCAGCCTGCTGCGCCGCTCCGAGTTCGGGTTCGTCTTCCAGTTCGGCCAACTCGTACCGGAGTTGACCTGCGTGGAGAACGTCGCCCTGCCGCTGCGGCTGAACGGCAGGCCGCGCAAGGAGGCCGAGCGTGCCGCGCTGGGCTGGATGGAGCGGCTGGAGGTCGACGACCTGCGGGGCAAGCGGCCCGGCGAGGTCTCCGGCGGCCAGGGGCAGCGGGTCGCCGTGGCCCGGGCCCTGGTCACCGAGCCGCGTGTGCTGTTCGCCGACGAGCCGACCGGCGCGCTCGACTCGCTCAACGGCGAGCGGGTGATGGAACTGCTGACGGACGCGGCCAGGTCCACCAACGCGGCCGTCGTCCTCGTCACCCACGAGGCCCGGGTGGCGGCCTACTCGGACCGCGAGGTCGTCGTACGGGACGGGAAGTCACGGGACATGGAGCGCGTCGTATGAGCGCCCGGCGGGAGCAGCCGCCCGGCGGGGCCGTGCCGCGGCGCTGGGGCGGGCTGCGGGATCTGGCCCTCGGGGCCCGCTTCGCCGTCACCGGCGGACGCGAGGGCTGGGTACGGCTGCTGCTGACGGCCGCCGGCGTGGGGCTCGGCGTGGCCCTGCTGCTGCTGACGACCGCGGTGCCCAACGCGCTGTCGGTGCGCCACGACCGCGAAGAGGCCCGCGTGGACTACACCTACGGCACCACGGTACGGCCCCGCTCCGACGCCACGCTGCTGATCGCCGACGTCGACACGGAGTTCGGGGACAAGACGGTGCGTGGCCGGCTGGTGGAACCGGAGGGGCCGCGGGCCCCGCTGGCGCCCGGACTGGACCGGTACCCGGCCAAGGGCGACATGGTCATCTCGCCCGCGCTGCGGGACCTGCTCGCCTCCGACGACGCGCGGCTGCTGCGCGAGCGGCTGCCGTACCGGATCGTCGGCACCATCGGGGAGAGCGGGCTCATCGGCTCGCACGAACTCGCCTACTACGCGGGCGCCGACGGGCTCGCGGACCGGATCGACGGCTCCCAGGTGGGCCGCATCACCGAGTTCGGCGACCCCAACCCGACGGACCAGCCCGCCGATCCGGTACTGGTCCTGCTCGTCCTCGTCGTCTTCGTGGTGCTGCTGATGCCGGTGGCCGTGTTCATCACCGCGGCCGTACGGTTCGGCGGCGAGCGGCGCGACCGCAGACTGGCCGCGCTGCGCCTGGTGGGTTCCGACAGCCGGATGACCCGGCGGATCGCCGCGGGCGAGGCGCTGGCCGGTGCGGTGTTCGGCCTCGTCCTCGGCACCGTCTTCTTCCTGATCGGCCGGGAGGTGGCGGGCTCGGTCGAGATCCTCGGCATCAGCGTGTTCCCGAGCTATATGAACCCTTCCCCGCTGCTGGCCGCGCTCGTCGTGTTCGCGGTCCCGGCCGCTGCTGTCCTGGTCACCGTGCTCGCCCTGCGCGGTGTGGTGATCGAGCCGCTGGGCGTGGTCCGCACGGCGCGGCCCGCGCGCCGGCGCCTGTGGTGGCGGCTGCTGCTGCCGCTGGGCGGCCTCGCGCTGCTCTATCCGATGATCGGCCAGGGCCGGGACAACGGGAACTTCAACCAGTACCTGGTCACCGGCGGGGTCATACTGCTGCTGGTGGGCATCACGGCGCTGCTGCCATGGATCGTGGAAGCGGTCGTCGCCCGGCTCGGCGCCGGCTCGGTGGCGTGGCAACTGGCCGTCAGAAGGCTCCAGTTGAGCAGCGGCAGCGCGGCCCGCATGGTCAACGGCATCGCCGTGGCGGTGGCCGGCGCCATCGCCCTGCAGATGCTGTTCGCCGGAGTGGACGACGACTACACCAAGCAGTCGAGCAACGACCTCACCCGGGCGCAGATGCAGCTGAACGTGGCGAGGGACATCGACCTCGCCGCGGCGGCCGACCAGTTGGCGGCGACCCGGGGCGTGCGCGGGACGACGGCGCTGGCCCACTCCTCGGTCAGCGACACATCGTGGCGCAAGGACCCGGAGCGCAGCGCCGGGCTGACCGTCGGCGACTGCGCCGCGCTGCGCGAGGTCGCGTCACTGCCCTCGTGCCGGGACGGCGACGCCTTCGCCGTGCGCGGCCTGGAATGGGACACGGACACCCCGAAGCTGGCCAAGCCGGGCACGAAGCTCTACGTCGACGACTCGTACGGCAACCGGCCGGGTGACGGCGGCATCCCGCTGACCGTGCCGGCGGGCCTGAAGCAGGCCCGGGCGATCGACTCTCCGAACGGCGGTTTCACCAGCGGCTTCCTGCTGACCCCTGGCGCGCTGCCCGCGAAGGCCGCCGGGGTGATGGGCGGCACGATCTATCTGTCCTTCGACGCGTCCGTGCCCGACGTCAAGGAGTACATCCGCAACACGGCCGCGCGGATCGACCCGCGGATCGACCCGATGCTCTGGTCGGCCACCGAGCAGTCCGCGAGGTTCACCTCCATCCGTACCGGACTGTTCGTCGGCGCCGCCTGTGTGCTCGCGCTGATCGGGGCCAGCCTGCTGGTCTCGCAGCTTGAGCAGTTGCGCGAGCGCCGGAAGCTGCTGTCGTCCCTGGTCGCCTTCGGCACCCGGCGGCGCACGCTGGGCCTGTCGGTGCTGTGGCAGACGGCGGTGCCGATCGCGCTCGGTCTGCTGCTGGCCACGGTGGTGGGCCTGACCCTGGGCGCCGTGCTGCTGCGGATGACCAGCACCGCGGTGAGCGTGGACTGGGCGAGCGTGCTGTCGCTGACCGGCTTCGGCGCCGCCGTCGTCATCGGCGTGACCCTGCTCAGCCTGCCGCCGCTGCTGCGGCTGATGCGCCCCGACGGGCTGCGTACCGAGTAGCGGGGCGCCGCGCAGGACCGGGGCCCCTTTCCGCGGGAAGGGGCCCTCAGCCGTGGGCGAGCAGCCGCACGGGCAGGGGGCGCAGCGCCTCCCGCAGGGCGGCCGCGAGTTCCCGGTACTCGGCGCCGCGGGCCGCGCCGGTGCGCATGGCGAGGGCGACCCGGCGGCTCGGCGCGGGATCGGCGAAGTAACCGGTGAGCAGCCGGGCACTGCGGCTCGTCTCGACCGTGACGGCGGTGCGCGGCAGCAGGGTGCAGCCGAGCCCGCCGGCCACGAGCTGGACGAGGGTGGAAAGACCCGCGGCGGTGGTCGCCACCGGGGCGTCCGCGCGGCCGGCCTCCCGGCAGATGTCCAGGGCCTGGTCGCGTAGGCAGTGCCCCTCGTCGAGGAGCAGCAGGTTCAGCTCCCTGAGCGCCTCGCGGGGAATGCCCTCCCGGCCGCCGAGCCAGTGCTCCGGGGGCGTGACGAGCACGAAGTCCTCGTCGAAGAGGGGCAGTTCGGTGACGCTGGGGACGCCGAGCGGGACGGCGAGCAGCAGCAGGTCGAGCCGGCCGCCGGTCAGCCCCTCGACCAGGCTGGCGGTCTGCTCCTCGTGCACCTGGAGGTCGAGGTCCGGGTACCGGTCGTGGACCAGGCCGAGGACGGTCGGCAGCAGATAGGGGGCGACGGTCGGGATCACGCCGAGCCGCAGCGCGCCGGTGAACGGCGCCCGCACCGCCTCCGCCTCCTCCAGCAGCGCGGCGACCTCGGTGAGCACCGCCTTCGCCCGTGCGGCCAGCCGCTCACCGGCGGGCGAGAGCAGCACCTTGCGGGTCGTACGCTCCAGGAGGGTGACGCCCAGGGTCTCTTCGAGCGTGGCGACGGCCCCGGACAGCGCGGGCTGGCTCATGCCTATCGCGGCGGCGGCGTCCCTGAAGTGCAGATGCTCGGCGACGGCGGCGAAGGCGCGCAACTGGGACAGGCTGGGCTGCCTCCGCTTACCTGCGGTCACTGATAGCTACCTCCGATCAACACGACTGAGTGTAGCTATTTCCCGAATCAATGCCGTCTGTGTCACCATCAGCACCGTCCAACCCATGGGAAACGCCCGTGACCGGGGCGTTTCCTCGCTGCAAGGAGAGCGCGTGCTCACTGTCGGTGACAAGTTCCCCGAGTTCGACCTCACTGCCTGCGTCTCGCTGGAGAAGGGCAAGGAGTTCGAGAAGATCAACCACAAGACCTACGAAGGCAAGTGGAAGGTGATCTTCGCCTGGCCCAAGGACTTCACCTTCGTGTGCCCGACCGAGATCGCCGCCTTCGGCAAGCTGAACGAGGAGTTCGCCGACCGCGACGCGCAGGTGCTCGGCTTCTCCGGCGACTCGGAGTTCGTCCACCACGCCTGGCGCAAGGACCACGACGACCTGCGCGACCTGCCGTTCCCGATGATGGCCGACTCCAAGCACGAGCTGATGCGCGACCTCGGCATCGAGGACGCGGAGGGCTTCGCCAAGCGCGCGGTCTTCATCGTCGACCAGAACAACGAGATCCAGTTCTCGATGGTGACCGCGGGCTCGGTCGGCCGCAACCCGAAGGAGGTCCTGCGGGTCCTGGACGCCCTCCAGACGGACGAGCTGTGCCCGTGCAACTGGAGCAAGGGCGACGAGACGCTGGACCCGGTCGCGCTGCTCGCCGGAGAGTGAATCCGTGTCCCTCGACTCCCTCAAGTCCCGCGTACCGGACTACGCGAAGGACCTGAAGCTCAACCTGGGCTCGGTCATCGGCAACTCCGACCTGCCCGCCCAGCAGTTGTGGGGCACGGTGCTGGCGACGGCGATCGCCGCCCGCTCCCCCATCGTGCTGCGCGAGCTGGAGCCGGAGGCGAAGGCCAACCTCTCGCCCGAGGCGTACACGGCCGCCAAGTCGGCCGCCGCCGTGATGGCGATGAACAACGTCTTCTACCGCACCCGCCACCTGCTCTCCGACCATGAGTACGGCACCCTGCGCGCGGGCCTGCGGATGAACGTCATCGGCAACCCCGGCGTCGACAAGGTCGACTTCGAGCTGTGGTCCTTCGCGGTGTCCGCCATCAACGGCTGCGGCATGTGCCTGGACTCGCACGAGCAGGTGCTGCGCAAGGCCGGTGTGAGCCGCGAGGTCATCCAGGAAGCCTTCAAGATCGCCGCGGTGGTCCAGGCGGTGGGCACCACCCTGGACGCCGAAGCGGTGCTCGCCGAATAACCCGCAACGCGGCACACGGTGGTTCCGCGCGCTCCGGGCCCCGCTCACCCTTGGTGGGCGGGGCCTTCCGCGTCCGCCGCAACCGGCTCCTGCTGGACCGCGGGCGGGGCCGGGCGCGCCCGGCCGGCGCTGCGCAGGGCCTGCTCCTCGGAGTAGGCCCGCAGATAGCCGACCACCGTGTTGGTCACCGCCACCAGGGGTACGGCGACCACGGCGCCGCCGATGCCGGCCACCATGCCGCCCGCGGTGACGGACAGGACGACGGCCAGGGGATGCACCCGCACCGCGCGGCCCAGGATGAAGGGCTGCAGGATGTGCCCCTCGATCTGCTGGACCGCCAGGATCACCACCAGCGTCATGCCCGCGGTGAACACGCCCTGGGTGACGAGGGCGACCACCACGGCCAGCACGCCCGAGGCGACCGCGCCCACGAGCGGGATGAACGAGAACAGGAAGATGAACACGGCCAGCGGAACGGCCATGGGGACGTTCAGGAAGTAGATGCCGAGCCCGATGAAGATCGCGTCGATCAGCGCGACCAGCACCGTGCCGCGGACGTAGGCCGTCAGCGTGCGCCAGGCGCGCGGGCCCGCGCCGGCCACGCCCGGCCGGGCCGCGGCCGGCACCAGCTTCAGCGCCCACTGCCAGATCCGGTCGCCGTCGTAGAGCAGGAACAACGTCGAGAAGAACACCAGCAGAATGCCGGTCAACGCCTCGACGACGACCTGAACTCCCTCCAGTCCGGCCGACGTTATCTGGTCGGTGTTGGCGCCGATCGCCTCCCGAAGGCTCTTGGCGATCTGGTTGATCTGCTTGTCCGTGACATGGAACGGGCTCTGCAGCAGCCAGCGGCGCAGATCGTCGATGCCGCTCTGGACCTGGTCGGAGAGCGTGTCGATGTTCTCCATGACCTGCCAGGTCACGAACCAGCCGATCAGCCCCATCACGATGAAGCCGAGGATCGCGGTGAGTGCGGTGGCCGGGCCGCGCGGCACGCCGTGCCGTTTCAGCCGCCCGACCGTGGGCTGCAACAGGGCAGTGACCAGCAGCGAGATGACGAACGCGAACACCACGAGTTGTACGGAGCTGATGACGCGCATCAGCACCCACACCGTGCCGGCCAGCACCAGCAGCCGCCAGCCCGCCTCGGCCGCGACCCGCACGCCCCAGGGCACCGCCTGCGCGGGGTCGGGGCGGACGATCCGGACCTCGGCCGCGTCCTGGTGGTCGTCGGACAGCGGCTCCTCGGCGGGCGCCTGCGGTGGTTCCTCGGCGTGCTGCCGCTCCGCCGCCACCCGCCGCTCGTCCAACCGCTCCCCCATCTGCGTCAGTCCGGCTCCGATCCGGCCGAGCCATCCTGGCACTCGCGACATGATCCGTCCTTCTCCCGCATGTCCCCGGGTGCGCCCCACCACTCCTCCCAGGAATCGTCCGTCCGACCGTACACGGCAACAGCCCCTCCCCGTAGGACGGGAAGGGGCTGTGCGGGGTTGAGAGGGAGGCGGCGAACCGCTGTTCGCCTAGTACCAGTGGTTGGCCTGCCAGAACGACCAGGCGTCACAGGGACTGCCGTAGCGGTCGTTCATGTAGTTCAGGCCCCACTTGATCTGGGTGGCCGGGTTGGTCTGCCAGTCGGCGCCCACGGAGGACATCTTGGAGCCCGGCAGCGCCTGGAAGAGGCCGTAGGCGCCGGAGGAGGCGTTGACGGCCCGGTAGTTCCAGCCGGACTCGTGGTCCACGATGTTGCTGAAGCACTGGAACTGGCCGCTCGCCACCATCTGCCGCGCCATCGCCTGGATCTGCGCGACCGAGTAGGAGCTCTGGACGGAGAAGCTGGCGGCGCCGACGCTCTGGCTGCGGCTGGCTTCCTTCGCGGCCTCCTCGCGCTCCTTGGCCGCCTTCGCCGCCTTCTCGGCGGCCTCCTTCTTCGCGATCGCGGTCTCGGCGGCCGCCTTGCGGGCCGCCTCCTCGGCGTCCTTCTTGGCGCTCGCGTCCGCGGCGATGGCCTGCGCGTCCGCCTGCTGTGTCAGGGACGCGGTCTGCACCTGGGCCTGCTGACCCGCGGGTATGTCCGCGAGAAGCGTCGCGTCGGTTGCCGTCGCCTCGGCGTCGTTGTTCTGCGCGACGCTGCCCGAGGCAACTCCGACGACGCTTCCGACGGCGGTGACCGCGGTGGCCGAGGCCACTGCGAATCCCCGGACCGAAATCCGGCTCACACGGTTTCCTTCCAGCATCGCCCGCTTCGGTGACCCTGGCGGACGCAATCGTGCCCCTGACGCTGGCCTCCCAACTGCGGGGTCACGGGAGGCACGGGCCCGGTGGGCAACTCCCTGCACGGGAGCGCCGCATGGTGCTCGGGCGGCATACGACGACGCTATGGAGTTGACCGTGGTGCCTGGGTGCTGCCGTACCTCCCCCACAGCCTTAAGGGCGTGGGAGGTGCCCCCAGGGGGCACGACTGTGTCGTATGCGGGGCCTGACAGGAGTGAGACTCTGCCGTAACCCGGCGCCGGTAGGCAATTCCGAGTTGCGTGTGAAAGCTCACATCTCGTTTGGCCCCGGTGTTTTCAGGAACCCCCCACACACCACGGCGCCGCCCGGCTAGGCTCATGGCTTTGCCGGACGGCGCCAACCAGCGGGTAACCGACCCAAGTCGACCAATCAGGTCAGACGTGCCGGGTCGGATGTCTCGGGTCAGATAGGTCCGTCCTCCAGCATTTCGGTCACGAGCGCGGCGATCTGGGACCTTTCGGACCGGGTCAGCGTGACATGCGCGAAGAGCGGATGCCCCTTCAGCTTCTCCACCACGGCGACGACACCGTCGTAGCGGCCGACCCGCAGATTGTCCCGCTGCGCCACGTCATGGGTCAGCACCACCCGCGAGTTCGCCCCGATCCGGGACAGCACGGTCAGCAGTACGTTCCGTTCCAGCGACTGCGCCTCGTCCACGATCACGAACGCGTCGTGCAGCGAACGCCCCCGGATGTGGGTCAGCGGCAGGACCTCCAGCATCCCGCGCGCGGTGACCTCCTCGATGACCTCACGGCTGGTGACCGCCGACAGCGTGTCGAACACCGCCTGCGCCCACGGGCTCATCTTCTCGGCCTCGGTGCCGGGCAGATAGCCCAGTTCCTGCCCGCCGACCGCGTACAGCGGACGGAAGACCATCACCTTCTGGTGCTGACGGCGCTCCAGGACCGCCTCCAGGCCCGCGCACAGCGCCAGCGCCGACTTGCCGGTGCCGGCCCGGCCGCCCATGGACACGATGCCCACGTCCGGGTCGAGGAGCAGATCGAGGGCGATCCGCTGCTCGGCGCTGCGGCCCTTGATGCCGAACACCTCCCGGTCGCCGCGCACCAGGCGGATGGTGCCCTCCGCCGTCACCCGGCCGAGCGCCTTGCCCCGCTCCGACTGGATCGTCAGACCGGTGTGCACGGGCAGGCCGGCGGCCTCGGGCACCTCGGCGTGCCCCTCCTCGAAGAGGGTGTCCACCTGTTCGGCGGACAGGGTCAGCTCGGACATGCCGGTCCAGCCGGAGGAGTCCGTGATGGCCAGCTCCGCGCGGTACTCCTCGGCGAGCAGACCGACGGACGACGCCTTGATGCGCAGGGGCAGGTCCTTCGAGACGACGGTGACGTCGAACCCCTCGGCCTGCAGATTGCGGGCGACGGCGAGGATGCGCGAGTCGTTGTCCCCCAGGCGGTAGCCGGTGGGCAGCACGCTGGGATCCGAGTGGTTGAGCTCGACACGCACGGTCCCGCCGAGGTCCCCGATCGGGATGGGGGCGTCGAGACGGCCGTACCGCACCCGGTAGTCGTCGAGCAGGCGCAGCGCCTGCCGGGCGAAGTAGCCGAGTTCGGGATGGTGCCGCTTGGCCTCCAGCTCCGTGACCACGACGATCGGGAGCACGACCTCGTGCTCGTCGAAGCGGGTCAGGGCGTTCGGGTCGGCCAGCAGGACGCTGGTGTCGAGAACATAGGTGCGCCGGTCGGGCTTGTGGCGCTTTGTGCTGGTCACCACGGAAGGACGTACCCCCTCGGATGAGGTCGGGGAGCGACGGGACGGAAGCTGGGCCGGGAGGGCGGGAGAAACCAGGCCGGTCGCCGGCCGCACCGCACACGCGCGGGCCGGGGACCGGCCCTCCGCGGCTGCTTCCGTGCAGTGACGGCACGGTCGGGCTGGTGCAAAGGGCCTCCCGGGCGGGCGGCCCCGTGCCGCCCGCTGAGATCCGACACCCGTGGTTCGGGTGTCGACCTGTTTGCCTTATGCCCTGGAAGATGCATTGCCATGCAAGTGCATGGGACGGCGCGCCGATGAACACCTCGTTGCCGCCACCCCACCAGGGGCGTACGGAATGTGTGCCGTGCGGGGCGCCCGGGGCCCGCTATCGCGCTCGTTCAGCCGCCGTAGCGCCGGTGCCGCGCCGCGTAGTCACGCAGCGCACGCAGGAAGTCGACCTTGCGGAAGGCCGGCCAGAAGACATCACAGAAGTAGTACTCGGAGTGAGCCGTCTGCCACAGCATGAAACCGGACAATCGCTGCTCGCCGCTGGTCCTGATCACCAGATCGGGGTCGGGCTGGGCGCTCGTGTAGAGGTGGCGCCCGATCATGTCGATGTCGACGGAGTCGGCCAGGTCCTCCATGGTGACGCCCCTGTCGTGGGCGTCCAGGAGCATGGAGCGCACGGCGTCGGCGATCTCCTGCCGGCCGCCGTAGCCGATGGCGACGTTGACCAGTATCCCCTTGACGTGGGCCGTGGCCTCCTCGGCCTCCTTCAGCGCCAGCTGCATCGGGGAGGGCAGCAGGTCCGGGGTGCCGACGTGGTGGACGCGCCAGCGGCCGTCGGCGGCGAGCGTGCGCACGACGTCCTCGATGATGCCGAGGAGCGGGACCAGCTCTTCCTGCGCGCGGTCGAAGTTGTCCGTGGACAGCAGCCACAGGGTGACGACCTCGACGTCCGTCTCGGAGCACCAGCCGAGGAATTCGCCGATCTTGTCCGCACCGGCCCGGTGGCCGTGGACGGTGCTGGATCCCGCGGCCTTCGCCCAGCGCCGGTTGCCGTCCATGATGACGCCGATGTGCTTGGGCACCTGAGCGTGGTCCAGGTGGCCTTCCACCCGGCGCGCGTACAGCCTGACCAGGAGGCCGCGCAGCTTGTCGCGCAGGTTCACGTGATGTCAGCCCCTCCGTACGGTGCGGGTGCGTCCCCGCGGGCCCGAAGCCTACTCCTGCGGGGCCTCGGCACGGTTTCGGGGTGCGCGCCGCGGTGGGTCGTCCGCACCCCGGTGAGGGGGACGGCGCACTACGGCCGAACGGTTCCGTCCCCGGCGACGGATGACGCCTCGGGGGCGGGGCGCGGGCCGGGGAGCGAGGCGGGTGGGGCGTGGCAGGCGCACAAAGAAAACGGGCCGGTCCGTGGGGGGGGGAGACGGACCGGCCCGAGGGGGGGTTTCCACCATAACCCTTCGTAAGGGATCCCGTGTGCATCGGCGTGCCACAATTACTCTCCGGAGTCGCCCCGCGACGCCCTGAGGGCGGCGGAACCCCTTGTTCAGGGCCGCTCCATGGCCGATTCACAGCGGAATCCCAGGCGGCCGGCCCGCGCACGGGATGATCGGCAGGCGCGGCGCGTCCCGGCGCCGCTGCGGACAGTCGCCACGCCGTCCCTCCGATGGGCTACTCCGGCAGCGAACGGTGGCTTGACGGGCGCACGGGTGCATACCGGCACCGCGCAGCCCCCTCCGCCACGCGGTGCCGACCGCGCGGCTTTGCTCACGCGAATTGCCTTGGTCTGAACTTACGTGAGGGCACCCCGCAGATGCGAGCCGTTTGCGATAACGATGTGGAAACCCCGCCGACACATGTGCCCCCGCGCCGGCCCGCGGGCGCGTACGATGCCCCGGCCCCGTCACCGCCGCCGAGCCTCCCCCGAGCGGCGATTCCCGGCCAATTCTTCCGTCCGGCTCGCAGGCGCCCGGCTCGGGCGGTCAGCGCTACGGTCTACGGGCGTCGAAGAGGTGCCGGGTGCTGTGCGCGACGAAGGGCCCCTCGGCCTCGATCCGCTCGTGCAGGGCCCGCAGCCGGGGCTCGTACTCCTCGACGGTGAAGCCCGGGACCATCCAGACGACCTTGCGCAGGAAGTGCACGACGGCCGCGATGTCGTGGAACTCCATGCGCAGCCGCTCGGCCCGCAGGTCGACGACCTGAAGCCCGGCCCGCTCGGCGTCGGCGCGCTCACGGTCGGGGTGGCGGGCGGTGCGGCTTCGCTCCGGTTGCGGCCCGAGGAAGAACTCGACCAGTTCGAAGACGCTGGCCGGTCCCACGTGCTGCGCGAAGTAGGTTCCGCCCGGGGTCAGCACACGGGCGATCTCGTCCCAGTACGGTCGCACGGGGTGCCGGCTGAGCACCAGGTCGAAGGCCCCGTCGGCGAAGGGCAGCGGCGCGTCGTCCGCCGCCGGGACGACCACGGCGCCGCGCGGGCGCAGCAGCGCGGTGGCCCGGGCCACGTTCGGCGGCCAGCCCTCGGTGGCCGCGACCAGTGCGGGCCGGGCCGGGGCCGCCGTGGCCAGCGCGAAGTCAAGGACCTCGCCGCCCCCGGTCTGGAGGTCCAGCGCGGCCGTGGCACGGGCCAGTCGGCCGGCCGCCGAGCGTGCGTACCCCCAGGACGGCCGTTCCTCGCTGGCGCGCCCCTCGAACCAGGAGAAGTCCCAGCCCTCGGTGGGCACGGCGGCGCCCTCCGCGACGAGGTCTTCGAAGGAACGGGGGGAACCAGGGGAACGGGGATCTCTCGGGTGTGTCCGGTCCATGCACGGATCGTCGCAGGGTGCCACAGGCGGGCGCCGCTGCTTTTTCTCACGGTGCGACCTCGCGCACCTCCTCCGCCGCGGCCGTGACGGGGACGGCCGGGGTCCGCAGGACGAGCAGGAGGTGTACGTCGTCACCGTGGCGTACGGTGCCGGCGTCCTCGAAGCCGTGCCGTCTCAGGAGCCGGACCGATGCCGTGTTGCCGGAGAACGGGTCGGCGTACAGGGGCCGGGTGCGCTCCTGACGCAGGAAGAGACCGAGGGCACGGGACCCCAGGCCGCTCCCCCAGTACGCCCGCCCCAGCCAGTAGCCGAGGAACCGCCGGTCGTCCTGCGACCAGGAGACGATGTTGCCGGCCACCTCGCCGTCCACGATGACGGTCCGCACCAGGCAGCCGGGGTCCGGCAGCACCCTCGACCTCCAGTGCGTCAGGAAGGCGTCCCGCTCCCGCGGTGGGAACCTCGACCGGCGCACGGCCTCCGGATCGTGCTCGTAGGCGAGGAAGGTCTCCAGGTCGGCGTCGACCACCTCGCGCAGCCCCACGACACGGGGCTCGGCGCCCCGCGCGGCCTCTTCACTCATCTCTGCGCCCTCCTCTGCCGCACTCCGCCCTGGAGTCCGTCTTGGTGTCCGTCATGGAATCCGGTCATCGGAAAGGAGTGTGGCAGGACCCACTGACAATCCCGGGCGCCCCGTGTCGCTCGACCGTCGTGTCGTGCGGAGGGGGCCTGGTGGGGGGCGGAGGGGTACGGTTTTTGGGGAGGTGGGGTGGGGATGCGGCGTTGGCGGGACGGGCGTGCGGAGTTGGTGGTGTACGGGCTGCGCGGGGGACGGGTGTCGGTACCGCTGGAGATCGCGGGCTCCTATCGGGCCCGTACCAAAGGGCTCTTGGGGCGCGATGCGGTGGACGGGGCGATGCTGCTCTCCCCCGCGGGGAGCGTGCACACCTTTCGCATGCGGATGCCCATCGATGTCGCCTACCTCGACCGCCGCCTCACCGTGATCGCCGTACGCACCATGCGGCCGGGACGGCTCGGCCTGCCCCGGCTGCGGTCACGGCATGTGCTGGAGGCCGCGGCCGGGGCCATGGCCGGGTGGGGCATCGAGGCGGGGGCGCGGGTGAGTGTGGAGGGGGCGCGGGACGGCCGGTGAAGGGCCGCCCGGACGGGGTCAGTTCGCCGAGCGCGGGAAGGAGACCTCGACCCTTCTGTTCTTCTTCCGGCCCGACTCGGTGGAGTTGTCCGCGATCGGGTACTGCTCGCCGTAGCCCCGTACCTCGAAGGTGACGTTCGCGTCGTTGAGGTCCTGGTCCAGGACCGCCTGTACGGCGTTGGCCCGCTGCTTGGACAGGACGTCGCCGTGGGCCGAGGAGCCCAGGTTGTCCGTGAAGCCGAACACCCGTACCTGCGTCGCCCTCTGGTTCTTGATCTCCTCGGCGATCGAGGCGATACGGGCCCTGGCCTCCGCGCTCAGCCTGGCGCTGTCCTTGCCGAACAGCACCTCGGCCTGGAGGGCGAACTTCACGTCCGCGTTGGTGTCCTCGCGGCGTTCGTCGCCGCTCTGGTCCTCCACCACGGACTTGATGTCGAGCACCTTGGGAGAGGCGAGCGTCGCGCCCTCCGGCAGCTTCAGATCCGGGTCGTTGGGGTCGACCTCGACCGGCGCGGAGGCCGATGCCTCGGTACCCGGCGGAACACTGGGGTCGGACTCGTCGGCGCGGGCGGGGGTGGCGGCGTGGAGGGAGGCGCCAAGAAGCACGGCGGCCCCACTCACGGCCAACGAAACCCGGACTACGGTGATCACGTCCACCTCACCCGGAGATCTGGACGGTGCCGCTGGGGAACGTCGGCAGTTGGAAGGTCACCTCGGTCGTGCTCGCCGGCGGCGCCGGGAACTGCAGGAAGACGGGGACGGTGTCCCCCGCCCTGACCGTCTGGACCCCGGTGGTGGTGAGGGGGCGGCCGTCCGTGTCACGCAGGACGTAGTAGCGCTTCCTGCTCTTGGAGTCCACCAGGGTGGCTCCGCCGAACGACTGGCCGTTCTTCATGATTTCGGTCTCGTTGCCCGTGAGCTGTGACGAGAGCACGGCGTCCTTGCCGCCGTCGTTCTTGAGTTCCGCGTTCACAGTGACGAATCCGCCGGAATCCCGCTGCGCCGACGTGATCTTCAAGTTCAGACCGTCCGGGCCCCTGAGCTCGGCCAACGGCTCTTCCGACTGGCCTTCTTGAGCACTCGGCCCGGATCCCCGGTCCTGTGCGGACGTCGGCTTCTCCGGCTTCTTGTCGTCACCGCCACCACCGCCGCAGCCAACCGAGCAGACGGCCAGCCCCACCGCAACGGCCAAGGCGGCCATCCCTCTGCGAGCCCTCGCAGTGAACCGAATGCTCATGACTCCGCTTCCTTCTCGACTCGTCGTTCGCTTGTCACTCGGCCAGGTGCACGTCGAAAAGGTCCTCGGGACCCGGGAGATCAGCGAGATCATCCGGATTGAGGTCCCAGTTCCGATCTTTGCAGGTGAGCTGCGGCAGTGCGCTGTCCTCGGCGTCTTCATCCAGCGGGTCGAAGGTGCACAGCGGCTCTATCACGGCCGTGGCGGACGCCGTCGACTTCACGTCCTCCGTACCGGGCACTACGGAGTGCCCGACGGGCTTGTCGGTCTGGACGTCGACCCGATAGGTGAGCGGATCGAGCGCCTCGCAACTCCGTACCGTGGCATCGTTCTGAGCGGCGAACTGCTCGGCGCGCCAGCACGAGGGATGCAACGCCACGTTGCCGTCGAAGACGACCTGCCACGTGGTGGGATCGAGCACGTCCTCCAGCCATGCGCCGGCGAGTTGATCTCGGGCGTTCTGAGCCGCGGCGAGTGCCGCCGCGTCCGCCGCCGTCTGGGCGCCGTTCCGGTTGGCCGCGGCTTGGCCGATCGCGAGATAGGCCAACGCGAGAAAGAGCAGGCCCGCCACCACCGTGATGTAGATGGGGAAGGCCTGCCCTGCGTCTTTGGACCCGCGCCGCCGCGTCAGGTGATCTGGGTGATCTTGGCCTTGATCTTGTCGAGGATCGTCTTGCCGATGTCCGTTCCGGTGATCGCCAGGACGATGGCCACCACGACCGCGATGATGCCCAGGTACTCGACCGCGGTCTGCCCGCTGTCGCCGGCGCGGCGCCGAACCGCTTCGACCGTCGTGTTCTTCCAGCCGTTCAAGCGAACCTTCGCCGCCACGGCAGTCCTCAGCATCAGGTCGCTCATCGTGCTCCCCTCCGGGTTCGCCTTCGATCCGGTGAACGTACGATGCCGTGCCGCGTTCGGCACAGGGTCCCAGGGCCCATTGCCGGGCCCAACGTCCGTCGCGGTGAGTCATGTCAGGCCACCCCCAGCCATTTGGCGGCCGCCTGGGCGCGGCTGGTGCTGTGGAGTTTGGCGAAGATGCGGTTGATGTGGTTCTTGACCGTCTTCTCGCTGATGAAGCACACGGCGGCGATCTGCTGGTTGTTCAGTCCGGACGCGACGAGGTCCATGATCTCCGCCTCCCTCGTGCTGAGTTGGTAGCGCGACCGCATCGAGGGTCCCACAGCAGGTTGCAGTTGCGAAATGTTTTGTGGAGAAGTACGTCCGGAGTTGTGGGCGAGTTCAGGCTCGGCGTGTGCAGTTGCATGCGCTCGTTGACGTAGGGGCGCCATCAGCGCCCCGGCCGCCGCCGGCGTGAAGTGCGGACGCCCCCGGGTGATGTCCCGTACGGCGGTGACGAGTTGGTCCACGGTGAACTCGCCGTGCACCAGATAGCCGCCCGCGCCCAGCCGCACCGCCTCCTGGACGATCTCCGTCTCGTGGCTGTAGGTGAGCATCATGACCGGGGCCAGCCGCGCCAGGTGAGGCAGCGCCGACAGTCCGTCGACGCCGGGCATGCGGACGTCCAGGAGGACGACGTCCGGGCGGTGCTCCAGGACCGCTTCCCACGCCGCGCGGCCGTCCGCGGCCTCCGCCACGACCGTGGTGTCGTCCCGGCCGCCGAGGAGGGCGGTCAGGCCCGCTCGGACCACCGGGTTGTCGTCGGCGACCACGATCCGGAGCGGTGCGGCGGGGACGGTCGGGGGAAGGTGCTCGAAGGGGTTCACCGGCATCGGGGTGCCTCCTCTCATGCGTCTTGGGCCTCGTGGGCCGGTGCGGGGGTGGGGGGTGTCAGCGCCGCGAGCGGCAGTTCCAGCAGGATCTCGGTGCCCTGGGCGTGGTCGCCCCGGCCGATGTGCAGGCGGGCGCCGACCGTAGCGGCGCGTTCGGCCATGCCGACCAGGCCGAAGTGGCCGGTGCGGCGCAGTTGTTCGAGGGTGCTGCCGGGCGGCAGGCCCCGGCCGTCGTCGTGCACGCTCAGCCGCAGCAGCCCGCCCTGGACGTCCGCCCGTACCTCCACCCGGCTCGGCGCCCCGTGCCGGTAGGCGTTCTCCAGGGCCTCGGAGACGATGGCGAGGAGGTGCCGGGCGACCGCCGGCGGGACGGGGGGCAGGGGCCGCTCCCCGGTTCGGTTGCAGTCGGTCCGCAGTCCCGTGCGGGTGCGGAACTCGGTGGTGAGCGCGGTCAGTTCAGGCAGCAGTTCGGTGCCGTGCCCGGGGTCGTTCTCGCGGCGCAGGTCGGTGAGCAGTTCCCGGGCCTCGGCCGCCGCCCGGCGGGCCGAACGGGACACCAGTTGCGCCTGCTGTTCGATCAGGGCGGGGTCCGTGCGGGCGCCCGCGGCGGCCGAGGCGGCCAGACCGTCGGCCGCGAGGGCCACCCCGTGCAGGGTCTTGGCCACCGAGTCGTGCATCTCCCGGGCCAGCCGGGCGCGTTCGGCGCTCACCGCCTCCGTGACGGCGAGCCGGGCCTGCACCGCCGTCAGAGCCTGGGTGGCGGCGCCGAAGCGGAGCATCAGGTTGCGCAGGGTGGAGCCCATGGCCCCGGCGATGACGCACAGGCCGGGCAGCAGCAGTGACTCGGCGACATCGGTCCCGCGGCCCTGCTCCAGGGTCGCGTGGACCAGGAGCAGGATCAGGGACTGGAGCGAGGCGAAGCAGGCCGCGCCGCGCCAGCTGTAGAGGAGTCCGGCGAGCAGGGGGGTGCAGACGCTGACGTAGGCGAGGGTGGTGTCCGGGCCCGCCGAGACGAGCAGGAGGGAGCCGACGAGGGTGTCCGCCGCCAGCAGGGTGGGGTGGCGCAGGAGGAGCGGGCCGAACCGTGCCCAGTCGCGGAACAGGACGTACGACACCATGAACGTGATGACGACGGCGCCGCCGACCAGGCGGGCGCCGAGGCCGGGGGACGCGTTGACCAGGGCGGCGGGGGCGGCCAGCGCGATCATCGCGAGGCGGAAGCCGAAGACCTGCCGGCACATCGCCTGAAGGGCGCGCAGTTGCAGTTTTTCGGGGGCGGTGTCGGGCCGGGTCATGTCCTCCAGCCGTTCCGGGCCGGCTGCGCGGCCGAGTTCCCGGCCCGGCGGGTGCGGGTGGGTCTGTCCGGTGTCGGCCTGGTCCGTCGCCCCGCGGGACGGCGAACGTCTCGTCCACCCGGGCAGGCGTGCGCGGCGGCGTCCGGCCGCACCGCCTCTCGTCACCGTCACCGCGCTCACCCCCGCCCCTCCCGCTCCCCGTCTACTTGCCCGTGATGGAGCCGAAGTCCACCCCGGAGCCCAGCAGGAGCCCGGCGCCCAGCAGGAGCATCGTGGCCGGGACCATGAACGTGGTGATCATCAGCGTGGCCTTGGGCACCGCCCGGGCGGCCTTGCGGCGGGCGTTCTGTGCGTCGGTGCGGCGCATGTCCTTGGCGAGGGCCACGAGGGTGTCGACGATCGGCGCGCCCAGTTCCTCGCCCTGCTGCAACGCGGTGACGAACATGGCGACCTGCTCGGAGTCGTTGCGGCGGCGCAGTTCCGCGAAGGCCTGGCGGCGGCTCATACCGAGGTCCATCTGGCGCAGGGTGATGCGCAGTTCGTCGGCCCAGGGGCCCTCGTACCTGGCGGCGACCCGGTCCAGGGCCTGCCGGAAGCCCAGCCCCGCGCTCACCACGACCGCGAGGACGTCCAGGAAGTCGGGAAGCGTGCGCTCGATGACGTCCCTGCGGATGCGGATCGCCGACCAGATGCCGACCTCGGTCCAGAACGCGCCGAAGGCGAGCAGGAGCAGCGCGAGGAGATACTGGCCGCGCATCAGCATCACCAGGAAGCCGACGCCGCCGAGCGCGCCGTAGACGGCCCGTCGTGCCGCGTACCGGTCGATGGTCAGACCGCCCGGGTTGCCCGCGAGGTCGATCCTGCGGCGGTACCTGGCGACCCGTTTGGGTCCCATCAGGCGCAGCACCGCGGGGGCGTAGCGCATGCCCATGCGGTCGACCAGCGAGCCGACGGCGCCGGTGCGGGTGGCGCCGACCTCCAGGGCCACGGCCAGGTCGCGCGGCAGCTTGGCCTCCGCGCGGTACATGCGGATCCCGGCGAACACGCCCCAGACGCCGAGGCCTGTCACCGCCGCCAGCAGAAGTCCCATGCGGATCCCCTCCTTCTTCTCCGTGCGGACCGGTGCTCAGACGTCGATACGGCTCATACGGCGGATGAGTACGAATCCGACCGCGTACATCGCGAACGCGACGACCACGCTGGCCTGGCCGATCGGCGAGCCGGTCATCCGGTCGAGGGCGCCGTCCTTGACGCCGTTCATGAGGAACAGCGCGCCCACGCCGAGCGCGGGGACGGCGTACGACGTCATGGTCACCTGGGAGAGCTGGGTGCGGATCTCGCGCCGGGTCTCCTTGCGTTCCTCCAGTGTCTCGGTGAGGTTGCGCAGCGCGCTGACCACCTGGCCGCCCGCGCGGTTGGACAGCACGAGGGTGGTGACCAGGACGACCAGTTCGCGCGAGGGCAGCCGGTCGGCGAGTTCCCCGAGGGCGTCGTCCATCGAGTGGCCGATCGCCAACTGGTCGGAGACCTTGGCCAGTTCCTCGCCCGCGGGTGCCTCGAGCTCCTCCGCGGCCAGGCCGATCGCGGTGCGCAGGGCGAGGCCGGCCTGGGTGGCGTTGGCCAGGATGCGGGCGAGTTCCGGGAGTTGGTTGATGAAGCGTTCGATGCGCTTCTGCCGCTGCCAGTTGAGGAACAGCAGGGCCGCCCACACGCCGGCCAGCCCGACGAGCGGACCGAAGAAGGGGGCGAGGACGGCCTGGCCGATCAGCCACAGGGCGGCGACCACGGCGAGCATGGTCGCGAAGAACTCGCCGGGTGTGACGTCCAGGCCGGTGGCCAGGAGACGCAGTTCCAGCTGCCGGCCGAGCCGGGTGCGGCGCAGCCGGCGGTCGAGGGTGCCAAAGCGGCGCCTGCGGCCGGTGACCGGGACCTGGCCGGTGTGGCTGAGGCGTTCGACGAGGGCGGCGCGCTGAGCCCGGCCGGAGGCGTAGGTGTGTACGCCGACGACGGCCAGGACGCAGGTCAGCAGGGTGACGCCGGTGGTGAGCGTGACGAGCGTGGACAGTTCCATGGATGCCTACCTACCTGGCCTCTCGGGTGGCGAGCTGGTCCGCGCTCTGGGCGACGCCGAAGGCCGGCGGCAGGGGCTGGCTCGCCATGTAGAGGCGGTCGGCGGTGCGGCGCGGGAGGGGGAAGTACTGGAAGGTGCCGTGGACGCGGCCGTCGGGGGTCATGGGCCGGGCGTCGAAGCGGGCCACCGTGGCCAGCCGGTACGGCTCGCCGCCGTGGCTGTCGAGCAGGGCGATCTCGGTGATGCGGCGGGCGCCGTCGGCGAACCGGGTGAGCTGGACGAGGACGTCGACGGCGCTGTTGATCTGGTCGTGCAGGGCTACGAAGGGCACCTCGACGTCGGACATGGAGGCGAGGGTCTGCAGCCGGGTGAGGGCGTCCTCGGCGCTGTTCGCGTGCACGGTCGCCAGAGAGCCGTCGTGGCCCGTGGACATCGCCTGAAGCATGTCCAGGGACTCGCCGCCGCGGACCTCGCCGACCACGATGCGGTCGGGGCGCATGCGCAGCGAGTTGCGCACCAGGTCGCGGATGGTGACCTGGCCCTTGCCCTCGACGTTCGGCGGGCGGGACTCCAGGCGGACGACATGGGTCTGCTGGAGCTGGAGTTCGGCCGAGTCCTCGATGGTGATGATCCGCTCGTGCGCCGGGATGAGTCCGGACAGGGCGTTGAGCAGGGTCGTCTTGCCGGTGCCGGTGGCCCCGGAGACGATGATGTTGAACTTCGCCTGCACCAGGCCCGCGAGCAGGAACACCATGTGCTCGTCCAGGGAGCCGAAGCCGATCAGCTCCTGGAGGGTGAAGGAGCGCGGGAAGCGGCGGATGGTGAGGATGGGGCCGGTCAGGGACAGCGGCGGGATGATGACGTTGACCCGCTCGCCGGACGGGAGCCGGGCGTCGACCATCGGATTGGACTCGTCCACACGGCGGTTGACCGTCGAGACGATCCGCTCGATCGTCTGCATCAGCTGGTCCGCGGAGACGTAGCGCAGCGGCAACTGCTCGACCCGGCCGCCGCGTTCCACGAAGATCGCGTCGGGGCCGTTCACCATGATCTCGGTGATGGACGGGTCCTCCAGCAGGGGTTCCAGGATGCCGAGGCCCAGCGCCTCGTCCACGACCCGCCGGATCAGCTGGGAGCGTTCGGCCGTCGACAGGACCGGGCCCTCGCGGCTGATGATGTGGCCGAGCACCCGCTCAAGTCGGGCCCGGCGCTCCGCCGCGGCGAGGGAACTCATCTCCGCGAGGTCGATCTCCTCCAGGAGCTTGGCCCGGTAGGTGGCGACCAGGTGGCCGTCCTCGCCCCGGCTGCCGTGCTCCTCGGGGGAGTTGATGCGTGCCCGCAGGCTCATGGCTGGGCTGCTCCTCGTTCAGTGGTCGAGCGGCATGGTGGCGGACTTGCGGGCGTCCCCGAAGTTCCAGCCGAGGACGACCGAGGGGATGTGGACGGTGGCGGTGACCTGGACCGAGTCGCCCAGCTCCGCGGTGGCGCACTGCGTGCCGTCGGCGAGCCAGTCGCTGACCGCGCCCGCGCATGCCTGGCCGACGTCCTGCCGCAGCGAGGCGGCCCGCGCCCCCGCGCGCGCCGCCGTCCCCGCCTGCTGCGCGGTGTACGCGACGAGCCCGAGCTGAATGCCCGCGAGGGCGACGAGCAGCAGGACCGGGATGAACCCCAGATACTCGATGGCCACCTGTCCCCGATCCCACCGCCGGACGCGCAGAACACGGCCGCCCCGAACGCGGACGCGAAGCCCCCCGTACCGGCGAACGCGCGGCGCACTGTCCGCACGTCGCGCGCGCAGGTCGCGAAGGCGGGCGGCGACTTGGCCGAGACCGGTGCGGGAGGGGATCGCGACCCGGACGTCCCGGACCACGCGCGGGGCGAGGTCGCCGTGCCCGGCGGCCGCCACCGGAGGGTCGGTGCGGCGAACACCGGCGCGGCCGGGCCGGATATGAGGGCCGACTCCGACGCCCGAGGACGCAGCCCCGGAGAACCGAGCACGCAGGGTACGGAGGCCGGGGCCGACAGAACGCTCGGGGGCACCCCGACCGACCCGGACCCCAGAACCCCGACGCCCCACGCCAAGGG